>JAJDER010000129.1 GCA_029259725.1 Planctomycetota bacterium
GCGCTGCGCACCGACCAGCACACCGTGCTCTGGCCCTTCTTCACCTGGGGCATCGACCACGACGACACCGAGTCGTCCAGCGAGCGGCTGTCCTTCTGGCCGCTCTTCAGCACCGAGCGCTCGGACAGCTGGTCGCGCAAGACCGTGCTGTGGCCCTTCTTCCGCTTCAACCGGGAGACCGACCCGGCCGTCGCCGAGGGTGGCGACTGGTTCACCGACGCACCCTGGCCCTTCTATCGCAGCTGGCAGGACAGCACGAAGAGCGAGACCGGGCTGTGGCTCTGGCCGGCCTACATGCGCCGCGACAACCCCGACGCCCGCTCGCGCATCTACGCCTGGCCCTTCGTCTGGAACCGCAGCTGGATCACGCGCGAGGTCGACGGGGACGGCTGGCCGCCGGTCGGGTCGGAGACCGACGCGGTGGACGTGATCCCCTTCTGGCACGGGCAGCAGACGCGCCTCGCCGGCAGCGACGAAGACCCGGACAAGATCGCCGACAACCGGCAGTTCTGGCCGCTGGCCCACAGCGAGACCGGCCCGGGCACCCACGAGGACGAGGCCTTCCTCTCGCTCATGCCCTTCCGCCACACCGAACTGCTCCGACCGGCCGACGAGCTCTACTCCTTCCTCTGGACGCTGGCCCGCAAGCGTCGCAACGAACGCGCCACCGAGTTTCGCTACCTCTTCGACACCACGCTGCACCGCCGTTCGGAAGCCGGCCTGCGCGTCTCGATCCCGTTCCTCTACGGTCGTCGCCCCGAGGGGGACGGCCTGGGCCGGCACCAGCTGCTCTGGGGCCTCGTCACCTGGCGCACCCGCGAGGGTTCGCTGGAGCGCATCGGGCTGCTCGGAGTGAACCTGTGGGAGCGCTGACCCAGACCCTGGAACGCCGCGGCGCTTCCCTGCGTCGCGGTATCGAGGAGGCCGGCTTCACGCTCGGCGTGGGCCTGCGCGTCCTCGGCCGGCTGCCCCTCGACCTCTGGAGACGCCGCCGGTTCGTGCTCGACCAGATGATCATCTGCGGCCTGTCGCCGCTCCCGGTGGTCGCCGTGGTGGGCATCTTCACGGGCATGATCCTGACGCTCCAGGTCGGCGTGGAACTCAATGCCTACGGCCAGGCCGAGCGCATCAGCGACGTGATCGGCGTGATCCTCTTCCGCGAGATGGGGCCGTTCATGACGGCCATGATCCTGACCGCGTCGGTGGGCTCGGCCATGGCGGCCGAGGTCGGCACGATGGCGGTCAGCGAGGAGATCGACGCGCTCGAGTGCATGTCCATCGACCCGATCTCGTTCCTGGCGCTGCCCCGCGTCGTGGCGCTGGTGATCATGCAGCCCCTGCTGACCTTCATCGGCAACATGCTCGGGATCGTGGGCGGCGGGCTGGTCAGCTACACGCAGCTGCGCATCCCCATCGATGTGTACACGCGCAACGTCTTCGAGTCGCTGGAGGCCGGCCCCGACCTCGGCCTGCTGCCCGAGGAGATCTACACCGGCCTGATCAAGGCGGCGGTCTTCGGGCTGATCATCTCGGTCGTGTCCTGCGCCTCGGGCCTGAGCGCCCGGGGTGGCGCGCTCGGAGTCGGCCGCGCCGTGCGCACCGCCGTGGTGCGCTGCTTCCTGATGATCATGATCGTCGGCTACGTGATCACGGCGGCGTTCCTGCGATGATCGAACTCACCGGCGTCTCCAAGGCCTTCGACGGCCACGTGGTGCTCCAAGAGCTCGATCTCCGCGTCGCCACGGGCGAGACGGTCGTGATCCTGGGCCGCTCGGGCACGGGCAAGAGCGTGACGCTCAAGCACATCGTCGGACTGATCCCGCCGGACACGGGCAGCGTCCGGGTCGAGGGCACCGAAGTCGTGGGCGCGGATCGGGCCACCCTGCGGCGCATCCGCGAGCAGGTCGCCTATCTCTTCCAGAACGGCGCGCTGGTGAACTGGATGACCGTGCGCGACAACGTGGCGCTGCCGCTCGTGGAGCGCGGCCTGCTGTCGCAGCCCGAGATCCTGGCCAGGGTCGACGAGACGCTGGCGAAGCTCGACCTGCTCGCCGCCGCCGCCCGCTACCCCGGCGAGATCTCGGGCGGCATGCGGAAGCGCGCCGCCCTCTGCCGGGTGCTCGTGGCCGAGCCCCAGGCGATCCTCTACGACGAACCCACCGCCGGCCTCGACCCGATCATGGCCCGCACCGTCGCCGGCCTGATCGAGCGCGTCGGCACCGAGCACCCCGAGCGCGCGGCGGTGGTCGTGACCCACGACCTCGATCTGGCCTTCGCCGTGGCCGACCGCATCGCGCTCCACGACGACGGCCACATCGCCGTGATCGACACCCCGGACCGCTTCGCTGCAAGCGACCACCCGGTCATCCGCGGATTCCTCCAGGAGCGGACGACCCCTGAGGAGACCGACCCATGAAGACACGTTCGACCGACCTGCTGCTCGGCGTGGTGTTCTTCATCACTCTCGGCGCCCTGGGCTTCGTCACCATCGTGCTGTCCGAGCTGACCTTCGGCCGGACGCGCTACGAGGTCACCCTGGTCAGTCCCGACGTGGGCTTCCTGCGCCCCGGCGATCCGGTGCTGCTGTACGGCATGGCGGCCGGCAAGGTCGAGACCGTCGGCCGCCTCGCCGTGCCCGAGACGTACTCCGACAAGGACGGCCGTGACGTGCTCTGCGCCATCCGCGTCGGCATCTCGCTCGACGCGGACCTGTACGAGGTCCTCACCAGCGACGCGCAGATCCGCATCGAGGACCGCGGCCTGCTCGGCGGCAAGCTGATCCGCATCGTGCAGGGGGGCAGCGCCGACCTGGTCACGCGCGACGCACCGCTGGTGGCGCTGTCGTCCGGTTCGCTCTGGCAGACCGCCTCGGAGATCCTGGAGGAGAACCGCGGCGACCTGCGTGCCACCGTCGACGGCCTGGCCGAACTGGCCGACCGCGCCCGCGCCGGCGAGGGCCTGATCGGCAGCATGCTCTACGACGAGGCACTCCCGGCCCAGCTGCGCGAGATCGCCGACGGCCTCGCCGCCAGCGTGCGTGACATCCAGTCGGGCCGCGGGATCGCCGGGCGACTGATCCACGACGAGGACATGGGCACCCGCTTCGAGGCGCTGCTCGAGAACCTGGATCGGACCGGGGCCGAGTTCCTCGCCATCGGGCAGGATCTGCGCGAGGGCCGCGGCACCCTGGGCCTGCTGCTCACCGAGGAGAGCCTGCACCAGGACCTGCGCTCCTTCTTCGCCGACGCGCAGGAGATCATGGACGACGTGGCGCGGGTCTCGTCGGGCCTGGCCGACGGGCGCGGCACCCTGGGGCGCCTGCTCACCGATGACGAACTGGGGGACCGGGCCTCGCTGCTGATCGACAACCTGACGGCGTTCAGCAACGACCTGCGCGGCGGCAAGGGCCTGATCTCGGTGCTCATGACCGACGAACAGCTCGCCGAGGACATGAAGCAGATCGTGGCCTCGGCCCTCGGTGCGCTGCAGGACGCGCGCGAGTCGGCGCCGGTCCAGGGCGTGGGCAGCCTGCTCTTCGGCACGTTCTGACGGCGCGCCTGGTGCCGGCTTCCGGAGGGAACGCACGACGGGCGCTCGCGGGGCTGCTCCTGGGCGCCCTGGCCATCGCCTTCGCCCCGCTGTTCGTGCGCGTGTCCGAGGTGGGCCCCGTGGCCACCGCGTTTCACCGGCTGCTGCTGGCCCTGCCGCTGCTGTGGGCGGCCACGGCCTGGCAGCGCGGAGGCGAAGCGGCCCCTGCCGACGCTCCGGACTCCGTCCCCCCGGCGCAGGCCCGCGGCCGGTTCGACTCCGACCGGGCGCTGATCGTGCTCGCCGGCCTGTTCTTCGCGGGCGACCTGGCCCTGTGGCACTGGGCGATCGAGTTCACCTCGGTGGCCAACGCGACCCTGTTCGCCAACGTCGCGCCCGTGTTCGTGACGCTCGCCGCCCGGCGGGTCTTCGGCGAGCGCATCACCGGCGGCTTCGTGCTCGGGCTCGGCGTGGCGCTCGTCGGAGCCGTGTTCGTCGTGGGCGCGAGCTTCGAACTCGGCGGCCGGCGGGCCCTCGGCGACGCCCTGGGCATCGGCACCGCCGTCTTCTACGCCGGCTACCAGCTGACCGTGAAGCGCTTGCGCGCGCGGCGCTCGACGGTCGAGATCATGGCCAGCTCGGGCACGGTCTGCTGCCTGGTCCTGTTGCCGATCACGCTGCTGTCCGAGAACGAGTTCCTGCCGCTGACGGCCACCGGCTGGCTCGTGCTGTTGGGCCTGGCACTGATCTCCCACATCGGCGGCCAGGGCCTCATCGCCTGGTCGTTGGCCCATCTTCGCTCGAGCTTCTCCTCGGTGGCGCTGCTGACCCAGCCGGTGGCCGCGGCGCTGCTCGCGTGGGCCCTGCTGGACGAGGAACTCGGCGCGCTGCAGGCCGCCGGTGGCGCGGTGGTGCTGCTCGGGATCCTGCTGGCCCGCCGCGCGAGCACGCGTTGACACCGCGCGGTCGCGCGACGCGCCACGGCGCTCAGACCTCGCTGGCCGCCTGCTGGACGAGCCCGACGTAGCGACGGAAGCGCTGCAACAACAGCTGGGGTCGCTTGAGTTCCTTCACGATGCGCGAGGGCCGCAGGTAGAAGCGGCGGTACGCACGGCGGATCTCGTCGCTGACCTGGTCACCGGTCATGGCCTGGGCCACGCCCACCGGCGTCGTGCCCGTGAACTTGGAGAAGTCGAACTCCTCGCTGCCGCGGGTCTCCTTGTAGAGCTTGGTGTCCGGGTAGGGCGTGACGGCCGTGAACTGCACCGTGTCCGGATCGAGGTAGACCGCCAGGTCCATGGTCTCCTTGGCCATGGCCGGGGTTTCCTCCGGGAAGCCGATCATGAAGAAGCCGCGCGTGGCGATGCCGTGCCGCCGGCAGGCGTCCATGACCACCTTCGCGTGATCGTGGTCCTTGATCTTGCCGCGGCTGTACTTCTTCTGCAGCTCGGCATTGCCCGACTCGATGCCGAAGGAGACCGAGACGCAACCGGCGCGCCCCATGATCTCGATGGTCTCCTCGTCGAGCGTCTTGATCGCGGTCTCGCACTGCCACTTCAGGCCCAGGTCGGCCTCGAGCAGCATCTCGCAGAGTTCCTTGACGCGATCCTTGCGGCAGGCGAAGAGCGGGTCGCGGAAGACCACGTTGGTCACGCCGTGGTTCCGCACGATGTCGACCAGTTCGTCGAACACGTTCTTGGCACTGCGTCCGCGCCAGGGGATGCCCTGGGCGACGACGTAGCCGCAGTAGGTGCAGTGGATCGGGCAGCCGCGCGAGGACTGCACGGTCTGCATCGGCCCTTCCATGGTCGGGATGCGGTACAGGTCGTTGGGCAGCAGGTGCCGCGACGGGAAGGGCAGCGCGTCGAGCGCCTCGCCGTCGAGCAGCGGGCGGTCGGCGTTGTGTTCGAAGCCGTCACCGCGCCGCACCGAGAGCCCGTCCACGCCGAGCGGGTCGTCGCCGGCGGCCATGGCGCGCGCCATCGCACCCACGGTGAGCTCCGGCTCGCCGCGCACGACGGCATCCACGACCGAGTTCTTCAGCGCCAGGTCGGGGACCTTGCTGCCCTGGCTGCCCGTGATGAAGACGACCGTGTCGGGCGCGCGTTGCTTCAGCTGCCCGACGAGGTCGAGGTCCAGCTCCAGCGTCGCGCTGCTCGTGGTCAGGCCGACCAGCGGCGGGAGCGGCTCGGGCACCTCCGCCAGGAGTGCCTCCGCCGTGAGCTGCCGCGACTCGGCATCGATGACCGTGACGCGATGCCCGTCGGCCTCCAGCACCGCGGCCACGTGGAGCAAGTCGAGTGGCGGGTAGCAGAGCCCCTCGCCCACGACCATTCCGAAACCACCCATCAGCCCGCGCGAAACGCGCTGGCTGGGCGGCGGTGGCGGATTCACGAGGAGGACGTCCATGGCTGTCCCCTCATCGTATCACCGACCGCCCGCCCTTTTGCCCTTGGCGTGGGGAGCGTGAAACATCGGGGTTCCACGGGTCGCCGGATCCTCAACTCGCCCCCGACCGCGGACGAGAAGTGAGGCTCACCTCGACGTCTCACACCATGGGATCCCCCCCTTGTGACTGTTGGTTCCCGGAACTCCCGCCCGGGCCACACACGACCACGGCAGACCCGACGCCTGGCAGGGCGTCTGGCCATGTTCGCGGTCGTGTCGGGCACGCTGCTCCTCCTGGGCCTGAGCGCCCTGCCCGCCAAGGACTCCCCCGACCGGGACTCCCACCGCGGGAGCTGGTCGGAGCGGCCCCTCGGCTCGGGGAGCGATCGCGGGACCCCGGCGACCGCGTCGCCCACGATCCGCCGAGCCCGAGATCCCGACGCCACCGGGACGCGCCTGGCGCACATGCCGCGCACGCCGGATCAGCTGGCGGCGTTCGACCGCTTCATCCTCCCGCTGCGCCCGCTCCCGTATGTGGACCACGCGGACCTCACGCCCGAGGAACAGAAGTCCCTCGACAAGCTGCTGAAGAAGCTCACCAAGCAGCAGAACAAGCTGGCGAAGGCCCAGGACATGATGGTCCTGTTCGAGGACAAGCTCGACGTCACCGCGATCGAGCTGGCCGCGGCCATCGCCGCGGTCCCCGCCGCCGAGAGCCTGAAGGTCGCGGCGGAAGTCGTGATGAACAGCAGCCTGGCCGTCAAGCAGGCCGCCAAGGTCGTCCTGGACGCAGCGAAGGCCGCGCTCAAGGACGCCAAGGCGCTCCCCGACGACAGCGAGCAGGAGATCGCGGCCAAGCTCGCGGCGATCGCCGCCGCGGAGCAGGAACTGGCCCTGGCGAAGATCGACTTCAACGCCGCGAAGTCGACCTACAAGGGGCACCTCGCGATCTACAAGGCCGCCAACAAGGCCTACAAGTCCGCCACCAAGCTGGTCTCCAAGAAGGAGAAGCTGGAGGTCAAGCAGACCAATCGGCTGGCCTACTGGACGGAGCGCGAGTCGACCGCGATGGACACGATCGACGAACTCGAGGACGAGATCGAGGAACTCACCGGCGAGGACTCGGGCGGCGGCGAAGATCCCCCCGGCGGCGGCGAGGATCCCCCCGGCGGTGGCGAAGATCCCCCCGGCGGTGGCGAAGATCCGCCCCCGGATCCGGAGTTGCCCTGGACCCCGCCCGCCACCGGCCTGCTGGGCTTCTACTACGACGGCAAGGACCTCGTCGACCTGGTCGAGACCCGCGTCGATCCCGAGATCGACTTCCTGAACTGGGGCAACGCGCCCACCGGCACCGGCGTCCAGCCGGACAACAGCTACTCGGAGCGCTGGCTCGGCTTCGTCCACGTCCCCACGGCGGGCAACTGGAGCTTCACGACCAACAGCAACGACGGCGTGCGCCTGTGGATCGACGACAACCTCGAGATCAGCCACTGGAACCTGCACACCGCCTCGCTCGACACCGAGACGGTCTCGCTCGGCGCGGGCTGGCACAGCCTGCAACTCGAGCACTTCCAGTCCGGCGGCCAGGTCGTGATCCAGCTGTTCTGGGACGGGCCCGGCCAGAACATGGAGATCATCCCGCAGTCGGCGCTCGGGCACGATCCCGACGGCGAGGCCGGCGAACCGCCCCCCCCGGGCGGCGGCGGCGAGGACCCGCCGGGCGGTGGCGAGGATCCCCCCGGCGGCGGCGAAGACCCGCCGGGCGGCAACGACCCACCCGGTGATCCGCCAGGCGAGTCCTACGGCAACCCGCAGGGCGCCGTGCCCGTGTACATCCAGGAGGCCCTGGCCAAGGGCGCCGGCGGCTTCGATCGCACCGACGAGATGGCCACCTTCGGCCTGCCCTTCCCCGAGGGCGCCATCGACGAGGTCGGCGGTCGGCCGGCGCTCAGCGTCGCCGGCTCCAGCGCCTGGCAGTTCCGCACCCTGGCCAACTGGCCCGACGGCTCGGTCAAGTGGGCCCTGGTCGACATCCTGGCCGACCTCGAGGCCGGCAAGATCAACGCCGGCATCGGCGTGAACCTGACCGGGAACGGCAAGTCGGCCCAGGCCGACATCGCCTCGACCTCGGGCGGCTTCATCACGCTCGACACCGGGCCGCTGCAGGCACGCGTCCCGACCGGCGCGGGGTTCAACCTGCTCGACCGCGTCACCGTCGACGGACTGCAGCTCGTGCACGACGGGCAGAGCGCCGGCATCCTCGGCCTGAGCAAGACCGGGCTGGTGATGACGCCCGGACCGAGCACGAGCGTCGTGCTCGAGAGCAACGGACCGGCACGGGCCGTGGTCCGCGCCGACGGAACGCTGCGCGACACCAACGGCACCGACGTCATCGACTTCACCTGCCGACTCACCGCCCGCCGCAGCAGCCGCGACATCGAGGTCACGTTCACCGTGCGCAACGCCAGCATCGCGCGTCCGCAGCACACCGAACTCGACGGCATCGGGCTGGTGCTCAAGGCCGACGTGGGCTCGGGCTCGCCGGCCGCGCTGTTCAACACGCACACCGGCCAACAGACCGTGTCGCTCTCCGTGCCCTCGGGGAACGCCCACCTGTACATGGCCTACACCGAGTCCGACACCATGGGTGTCGAGGGTGCCGGCGCCGGCTACAAGCCGCACATCCCCAAGCTCGACAGCAACAACCTCGTCGACGAAGGCTACGAGTTCGTCCACGACGGCTCCGTGATCAACGCCCTGGGCAACCGCGACAACTTCCCGATGCACGGGTATGCCAACCTGTCCGGCAGCGCCGGCGGGGTGACCGTGGCCGCCAGGCACATGCCCTACCAGTGGCCCATGGCGTTCGAGCTGTTCGGCGACGGCACCGTGGTCGCCGGGGTGTTCACCAGCAAGAACGACGCCGGCTACACCTTCACCTGGCGGCAGCACGAGAGCCGCACGGTGACCTTCTCGTTCCACGCCGGCGACAGTGCGGCGCCGGCCCAGGTCGCGCGACGGCTCGACAAGCCGCTCGTCGGCCGGGCCCAGGACTACGACTTGTACGATCAGTCCGGCGCCTTCGCCTACCGCCTGGTGACGCTCGAAGAGCAGGCCCTCGCCTACGCCGCCATGGGCATCCCCTACCAGGTCGCCGTCAACAACGAGCAGTTCGACGTGACGCGCTTCCTGCCCGCCCACCAGACCGGCGGCGCCAACAACAACGCCTCGATCGAACGGCGGCTGGGCGGCGAGTTCCTGCGGCACGGCTGGGGCGGCCAGTACCTCGAGGGCCTCGACCTGGCGCTCTACAAGTCCGAGTGGCAGATCGTCCGCAGCGATGACTTCGAGGACGAGAACGATCCGGGCGCGAACAACGACGAGGTCGAGCACACCACCTCGCACGAAGGCGACAAGGAGCACCGCTACCGCGAGGGCATCGTCCTGGCCTACCACCTCACCGGCGACGAACGCTTCAAGGAGGCGCTCTACGACGAGGCCGAGGTGCTCTCGGATGTCTACCTGTCACCGCAGGAGCGCTCGATGTACCAGACGCTCCGGGCCCTCGCCGTGGTCTACGAGTTCACCGGCGACGCGCACCTGCTGTCCGAGTTGCACACGCGCGTGCAGTTCAACAACAGCCAGACCATCGACGTCAACACCGGCGCCGACGGCTGGGGCTGGGAGACCGCCGTGCCCGACACCGGGACGCGGCGCTACTTCGCCAACAGCAGCCAGAGCAACAGCGAGAAGGGCCCCGGCGAGAACTACATCACGCGCGGCTTCATCACCGGCAGCTTCGGGCCGATCGCCATGTTCCACGCCTCGCGCATCCTCGGCCTGTCGGATCCGGACGGCGCCCAGGCCCGCGGCCGGCTGCGCGACCTGGCCTTCTACGCGCGCAACGAGATCCTGCCCTGGCAGCCCGACCCCGCCACACGCCACCTGGTCTACAGCTACGGCGTGCAGACCCAGACCGTGTACAGCGAGCAGAACAGCAACGGCCACGCGATCCTGCTCGGCCAGGGCGAGGCCTACCTCGACACCGGCGACGACGGCTACCTGGACAAGGGCGTGGAACAGATCGAGCAACACTACCACCAGAGCCACAGCTCGATGCCCAATGACATGCACGAGATCGACGGTCGCCTCGACGTGCAGCACTTCATCGCCATCTACCTGGACCATGTGAACGGCGTCCCCGTGCCTTGACGGGACGGTCGGTGCGTCGCGCTTCGAGCGACCCGCGGCGCGCCTGCCCCCCGCCTCTCCTTCTTCTTTCCTCTCTGGCACGGACGCCCTGTCTCGGCGCCCTCCGGCCCTTCCAGGCCGGGGAGCGTCGGGACTCCTTTTCCTCTGGTAGCCTGGGGCCTGCTCGCTCCGGCTCGCGAGATCCACCGGTCTGCGCCGCGGTGAGCGGGAACGAGCGGGGGACCACGTCGGGGCTCCCCGCGCCGGAGAGAGGGAGCAGGCATGGTCGGGCACTCGTCGCTGGTTCTTTCCCTGGTCGCCGCGCTCGTCGCGACCACGGCCGCCCTCACGCCGGTGATCGCCGGTGAAGAGCTGCTCCACACCGAGGAGCTCGTGGTGTCCGGCGACATCACGCCCGGCGGCACGCTCACCCTCGAAGTGCACGCCGATCCCGGTGAGTTCGTGTTGCTGGCCTACGGCCTGGGCTTCCTGACCTCGCCGGTCACCCTGCAGGGCCGCGACTTCCACCTCGACACGAACCTGCCCTGGTTCCTGCTCGGGCTGACCTCCGTGCCGCCCTCCGGCGCCCTGCACCTCCCGGTGCCGATCCCGAACGACCCCTTGCTGCTCGGCGCCCAGATCCACCTCCACGCCGCCGCGCCCAAGCTCTCCAACGTGGTCACGCTGGCCTTCCACGAGCCGGCCGTGGTCTCGACGCCCGCCGCGGCCGGGGATGGCTACGGCGGTCAGGTGCTGGTGGACTTCCTCGACGCGGACGCGTTCGGCGACGTGATCATCGGCGGCGCCACGGGGAACGGCGGTGACGGCCGCGTCTGGATCACCTTCGGCCCCTCCACCTCCCCCTCGCTCGTGCTCGACGACCCGACGCCCCAGGACGGCGGACTGTTCGGCGTGGCCCTGGCCGCGGGGGACCTGCTCGGCAGCTCGGACCGTGACCTGGCCATCGCGGCGCTGGGCGCGGGGCCCGGCCTCGACGCCGACAACACCGGCGAGGTCTGGATCTTCGAGGGCCCCGACTTCGTCAACGCGACCCTGCTGACCTCACCGTCCCCGCAGGTCGGCGGCGGCTTCGGTCATCAGCTGCGCACCGGCGACTTCGACGGCGACGGCGACACCGACCTGGCCGTGGGCGAATCCGGCGCGACCGTCGCGGGCCAGGCCCTGGCCGGCAAGGTGCACGTGTTCGACGGCCCCGGCCTGACCCTCTCCCAGACCTTCACCAAGCCGGGCACCGAACCCCTGGCCGGCGCGCTCTTCGGCGCGGCGCTCGGCGCGGGGGACATCGACGGCGACGGCAGGACCGACCTGGCCGTGGGCGCCCCCGCCGCCGTGATCGGCGGCCAGCCGCAGGTGGGCGAGGGCTGGATCTTCCAGGGCCCGTTCACCGCGCCGCCGGTGCGCCTGCTCGACGTGCATCCCACCGCCGGCGCCGCCTTCGCCTGCCGTGTGGAACTGCTCGACCTGATCGGAGACGACAAGCTCGACTTCGTGTCCGGCATCCCCGGTGGGCAGGGCACCGCGCCCAACCCGAACCTCGTGCGCATCGGCGAGGTGCAGGTCTTCGACGGCGCCGACCTCGCGACCGTCATGGTGTTCGATGATCCGCACCCCGAGGAGCTGGGTCACTTCGGCTTCGAGATCAACGCCGGCGACCTCGACGGCGACGGCAGCAACGAGCTGCTGGTCGGCGCCAACCTGGCCACGCTGGTCGGCCTGCCGAACGCCGGGTCGGTCTTCGTCTACGAGGGACCGGAGCTGGTGAAACGGCTCGAGCTCACGGCGCCGGTCCCGTCCACGGGCGCGCAGTTCGGCACCTTCCTCAACGCCATCGACATCGACGGCGACGGCCGCGACGAGCTGATCATCGCCGCGCCGAGCGACGACACGGGGGCGCCGGGCGCGGGGTCGATCACGATCATCGATCTGTAGGCGTTGAGCCGGGCGGCGCCGCGTGCCGGTCCGCCCCTCACGCCGCCGGCTTGCGCAGCACTCCGTACAGCGACACGCCGAAGGGCAGGTCGAGCTTCTTCTCCACCGCGATCTCGGTGCGCGTGATCGCGCCGGCGAGAGCCTCGATCGGTCCGGGGAACGGCACCGAGAAGTCGCTCTCGGCCTCCTCGACCGGCTTGTCCTGCCAGCGGCGCAGGGTGCGCAGCGCGAGCACGGGCAGGAACAGCGCCATCGAGGAGTAGCTCATGCGCTCGGTGCGGAAGCCCACCGACTCGAGCCGGCCGCGCAGGACCGGGCGGCGGTAGCGGCGCTTGTGGTGATAGGCGTCGTCGTGCGGAGACCAGAGCGACATGAAGGCCGGCGTCGTCGCCACCAGCACGCCGCCGGGCCTGAGCACGCGGAAGGTCTCGCCCATGGCCGCGACGTCGTCGTCGAAGTGCTCGAAGGCGTCCAGCGCCAGCACCGCGTCGAAGCTGCCGGCTGCGAAGGGCAGGGCCAGGGCGTCGCCGCGCACGATGCGATCGATGCCGCGGCGCCCGCAGTAGTCGATCGTCTCCTCCGAGATGTCGATCCCGCGGATCTCGCCGTAGTCGGCCAGGAAGCGGAACGACATGCCCGTGGCGCAGGCCACGTCCAGGATGCGCAGCGGCCGGTCCAGCGGTGATCCGTTGCCGAGCGCGTGCCGGTCCAGGGCGTGGCGCACGAGCGCACGCCGCCCCTGGTACCACCAGTGGGTCTCCTCGATCGCGAACATGCGGTCGAACTCGGCGGGGTTCACGCGTTGCCCTTGCCCGCGTTGCCCTTGGCACGCGCCGCGGCCAGGTGCCGGCGCTCGTTGCCCATGACCCAGAGCGTGAACACGGTCATGACCAGGAACGCCGCCGCGAACAACAGGTATCGGTAGGCCGGCTCGGCGAAGGGCACCACGAAGGTGCCGACGCCTGCCAGGAAGAGCCCGAGGCCCCAGAGGACCACCACGGCCTCGGCCGGCGAGAACCCGCCACGCACGAGCCGATGGCTCAGGTGCTGGTCGTCGCCGAGGTAGACCGGGCGCCCTTCGACCGCGCGCATGATGACCACGAAGGCGGCGTCGAACAGCGGCACGCCCATGATCAGCACGGCGGGCGCGAGTTCGGACGCCCCGAGGTCCACCTGGTCGGCGGCCATGAAGCCCTCGGAGAGCTCCCACATGATCCAGGCCATGCACAGCCCGACGAACATCGACCCGGCGTCGCCGAGGAAGACGATCGAGCGCGGGAAGTTGAAGGGCAGGAATCCGATCAGGGCGCCGACCAGCGTGGCCGCGACCAGCATCGTGCGCTCGCTGCCCTCGTTGCCCAGGTACACGACCGCCGCGGCGAAGGCGATGACCGAGAGCCCCGACATCAGCCCGTTCATGTTGTCGCTGAAGTTGAGCGAGTTGACGACGGTCAGGTACCAGCACAGGAAGAAGAGCTGGTAGCCCCAGCCGCCGACACTGCCGCCCGTCTCGACCAGCGCCACCAGGTGCGGCCACATGATCACCATGACGCCGGCGATCTGCCCCAGCAACTTGGGCTGGAAGGCCATCGAGTCCTTGAACACGTCGTCCACGAGCCCGACCAGGAACATGATCGCCGCGGCGGTGAAGATCGGGCGCAGCGCGCCGGGGTCGAGGTCGAACACGCCCTCGGCCTGGGTCACGACGGCCATCCACCCGGCGGTGACGGCGACGAACACGCCCACGCCCCCGAGCAGTGGCGTCACCCTCGTGTGGCGCTTGCGGCCCCCGGGCTTGTCGACCACGCCGAGGCGGTTGGCCAGCAACGCGCACAGCGGCACCACGACCAGGGCGGTCGTGAAGGCGACCCCCAGCCCTTGCAGCGCGAGCCTCTGGATGTCTCCCACGGTCTGGTGTGATTCCGTTCCGGTGTGACGTCGGCCGCACGAGGCGGGTCGGGGAAACATACCCCTCTGCGGCTCGCCCCTCCACCGTCGGCCCGGGCGACGTCGGCTTTCAGCCCACGCTCAGGTTCAGGCCCCGTCGCTCGAACCAGTCGAAGACCCCGTCCACCTCGCACATCAGCTCGGCCATGTCGCTCTCCTGGTTCACCGCGAAACGCAGCAGTTCCAGGCGCGACGTGGCCGGGACGTTCAGGCCCGGCATGGCGGTGACCGAACTCTCGAAGCCCAGTTCGTCCAGGATCTCCAGCGTGTGCTCATCGTAGTCCCAGGTCCTGCCGTAGGGAAAGGCGAAGGCCGGGATGTCGTGGCCGAGCCAGGACTCGAGGTCCCGCAGGGAGCCCTCGATCTCGCGCCGCTGATGCTTGGCGTCCAGCGAGGAGAGCACGAGGTGGTTCACGGTGTGGGCACCGACTTCGATGCCGGCCTGGTCGAGGGCGCGGCAGGCCTCGGGGTCCAGGTAGACCTCGGCCGCCAACGCGGCGTCGTCGCCGCCGAGTTCCTCGAAGACCGCCGCGAGCATCAGGTCGCGGTCCTCCGGGCGCACCTCGTACTTGAGCAGCCGCTTGAGCTGGTACTCACCTTCGACGGCGTCCGCGGGGAGGGAACGCAGGTCCGCGGCGAGGTGCTGCTTCTCGATGCGCCCGGCGAGCTTGCCGCCCAGCTCGTGCGGGCCGATGCGGTGCAGCACCCAGAAGTAGTGGTGCAGCCAGTTGAGTTGCCCCTTCATCGGGCCGGTCTGGACGTAGACCGTGGCCACCGCTCCGTGCTTCTCGAGGATCGGCAGGAGCACGTCGTGATTGTCGCGGTAGCCGTCGTCGAAGGTGAGGGCGATGGCGTCGCCCGGGATCTGGCCGCGCGCCAGCTCGGCCACCATCTGCGACACGGTCAGCGTGCGGTAACCGGCACGCTTGAGCCGACGCAGCAGCTTCGACAGCTTGGCCTCGCTGATCTTCATGTGGTCGGGGAGGTAGTCGGTCTCGGTCGGGTAGCCCACGTTGTGGAACATGAGCACCGGCACGCCGCGACGCCCGGAGCGGAACAACGCCCGCAACCCGGTCGCGCCGAAGGTCCAGGCGACGCACCGCCGCAGCAGCTTCTTCAGGTGGTGCTTCATGGGGCAGGCTTCATGGGACGGGCTTCAGGAGGGTCGGCGTCACGGGGTCGGTATCACGGGGTCGGTCTCACGGCGTCAGGGCGACATGTGCTCGGCGTCGCGGTCACCGTCGGAGACGTGCCAACGGTCCAGGGCCAGGTCAGCCGGCGGAGCGTCGTCGCGGCAGGCGCGCACGATCCACGGAAACACGTCGCGAAAGGGCTTGCTCCCGCGCGGACGCTCGTAGCCCAGCTCGGTGAGCAGTGGCACCACGGGGTGGTGTTCGAAGTGCATCGCGGTGGCTTCTTCCATCTCGCGCGTCCAGGCCAGGGTCGTGAAGGCCCGCAACAGGGTGGCCAGGTCCCCGCGGGTCGCCGCCAGATGGTCCACGAGGTAGGCGTTGCCGTCCACGAACTCCGCCACCAGGTAGCCGGCCAGGGCCCCGCCGCGTACCAGTCCGAAGCACTCCTGCCGGTTGGAAGGGTTGTCCACGTAGCGCCAGTTGAGCCACGCGGCGCTGCGCTCCCCCACCAGGCCCGAGGCCGGACACACGGCGTCGAACAGCGTCTCGACACGCTCGTCGAAGCGTTCGAGGCGCTGGAGTTCAAGGGCGCTCGTGTCGCCGCCGAAGCGGGCCCTCGTGCGACCGCCGAGGGACAGGTCCACCAACGGCGCCAGACGCTTCGCCAACGGAGCCAGGCGCCCGAGGCGACCCAGCGAACGCCGGCTGCGGAAGCGGTAGCGGAAGACCGGCGCGTGACCCAGGCACTTCCAGCCGTTGCGCAGGAAGCCCTTGAGACTCAGGCGACCGGAATAGGCGTAGGCCCAGGCCGAGCCCGCCTCGCCGGCCGCCGCGCAGACGCTGTCGTCGAGCCCGGTGAAGATGCCGCGCCCCTGCCACTCGGGATCGGTCATGGCGTCCGAGGCCTGCATCAGCACCACCGGTTGCCCGTCGCGTCGGAAGCGTCGCGGCACGTAGCTGTAGCTGCCGACCACGCGTCCGTCGGGCGCGCACGCCACGCGCGAGATGGCGGGCCCGTCGGGATTGCGCGCGTACTTCCAGTCGAAGGTGTCGCGACCCTTCTGCTTGCGGAAGCACGTGTTGAACAGACGGCGCTGGTCTTCGCGGTCGGCCTCCGTCGCCGGCCGTGCCACCCAGGTCCGCTCGCGGAGTTGCGCACCCATGCTCGTCAGGACTCGTTATCGGTGGCGTGGGCCCGCGAGGTCAGCGCTCGCACGGCCCGCTCGACGTCGCCAGGCTTCAACGCGTTGTCGCGGCAGCCGGCCTGCGCCGCGAGGGTCTTGAGATCCTCGGTGTCGGTGCCCGGCACCACGACGCGCGGCACGACGGCCATGCGCCGGTCCGCGAACCAGCGCTTCCAGGCGGCGAGGATCTCCAGGCTGTGTCCCGGCCGCCCGACGACGTGTTCGACGACGACCGACATGCCCGTGGTGCGCACGGCGTCCACCGCCGACTCGATGCGCGTGCGATCGGGATCGTCCATGGGCGGCAGCCCCGGCGCCTCGGGAGGTCTCGGCGCCGTGACCAGCACCTCCTGGCAGCCCCCCTGGGCCAGCGCCACGGCGATCATCGGGTGGACGTGGTCGGCGCGCACCCGGCAGGTCCAGGGAATCGCCGGGGCGGCGCCCGACATGCCGCGCGCGAACCGGCGCAGCGCGTCCTCGTCGGCGGCGAGATCGTGGTCCACGATCGCGAGCACGCCGGCCCCCGCCCGGCGCACGGCGTGGCTGACACGGGCGAGTCCGGCCGGCGGGTCGCCGGCGACGCGCACGGGCACCCGGCGTCGCCAGCCCTCGCCGTCGTAGGACGCCAGCGGCAGGACGTGCCAGGCCGGGAGCAGGCCCGCGCCCTCGAGGCTCACGGCGCCGTCGATCGGCACTTGGATCAAGTCGCCGCCCTGCCGACGGCACAGACCGGGCAGGGTCGTCAGGTCCAGGCCGGTTCCGAGCGCTTCGGGAATCGGCCCGCGCAAGGCACCGGAGAGCCGGGGACAGGCGGCCAGCACCGCCAGGCCGAAGCGGCGCGCGAGCGGACCGCAGGCCAGCACCGGGACGCCGACGTCGCCCCCCGCCAGGAGTTCCTGGAGCGGCTTGGCATCGGGCACCGGGTCGGCCAGGTCCGCCGCGCCGCCCGCGTGCAGCAGCAGCACGTCGGCGCGCCAGAGCTTCACCTCGCGGCGCACGACGCGATCCGTCAACTGCTCGGCATCCTGGTCGAGGACCCGGACCTCGGCCCCGCAGGCCAGGAGCCGCGCCGCAGCCTCGGCCACTTCCAGCGGCGGCAACCCCGGCGGTTCGGACATCGGGAAGCGGGTGGTGCGTCGCGGCTCGCGGGTGACCACGAGCATCACGCGCCAGCGCGCGGCGGTCATCGCGATCTCTCCGGGGGGCGGGTGCCCAGCTTGCCCGGCGGCGCCGCCGACAGCACGCCTCCCGCTTTGTGCATGCCGGTGATCCCCGTCGGAAACAGGCCGGCGTAGACCGCTTCGGCCGCGTCGAGCATGACGTCGGTCGAGAACAGCGCCTCGGCGCGCGCGCGACCCGCTCGTCCGAGGGCCGCCGCGTGGCTCTCGTCGGCGAGGATCCGGGTCAGCCGGTCAGCCAGCACGTCCACCTGGAGTGGATTGACCAGGTACCCGGTCACGCCGTCCTCGACCACATCCGAAGGCCCACCCCACGGCGACGAGACCACCGGCCGCCCCGCGCGCATGGCCTCCAGGTTGACCAACCCGAAGGACTCGAAGCAGAGCGACGGGGAGGTCACCACGTCGGCGGCGTGATAGGCAGCGGCGAGCCGGTCCCCGGTCTGCCACCCGGCATGGATCAGGGCCGAGCGCACGCCGAGCCGGTCGGCCAGCGCCTCCATCTCCTGACGGAACCCGGGCAGGGCATCGCCGACGGTCAGGAGCACGGCCTCGGGAACGTGCCGGCGGACGCGCTCGAGCGCGCGCACCAGTTCCAGGCCGCCCTTGAGCCGATCCAGGCGACCGCCGTAGAAGATGACCTTGCGCCCCAGCAGTCCGTGCTCCCGGCGGAAGTCCTCGACCACCGCAGCGTCCACGCCGCCGACGTCCATCGGCAGGCCGTTCGGGATGGTGACAGGATCCCCGAGGTCGCTCTGCCGCAGCGCCGCGCCCATGCCGTCGGAGACGGCCACCAGCCGGTCGACGTCCCGGTGCAGGACGCGGTGGATGGTGCGGTTGCGCAGCGGGTTCCAGCGACCGCGCACGCACAGCGCGCACTTGAGACCGGCCTCGTAGACGACCGGGTCGCCGGGGCTCCAGCGCTCGTCGAGGTGGCAGAACATCTTCTGGTGGCACACGGGCATGATGTCGTGCACGTGCAGCACGGTCTTGGCCCCGCGCGCCCGCGCCGCCGCGAGGCACGCGTAGCTGAGGTGGATGTGCAGGTTGTGCACGTGCACGACGTCGGGCTTCCAGTCCTCGGTCATGCGCGCCATGGCCGCGACACCGGGCGGGTTGTCCAGGCTGCGCCAGGCGCGCCAGCGCAGGTTGTAGCGGGGCGTCAGCACCACCCGCAGATCGACCCCGTGGCGCGCCTCGGTGAGTTCCTTCCCGCGCTCCTGGGTCGTGGCCAGGAAGGCCACCTCGTGCCCGCGCGCCGCCAGCCCCTCGGCCAGGTGCACGGCCACCCCGGCAGCCGACGAACGGCCGTAGAGATCATTGGCGACAAGGACCCGAACCATGCAGACGTTCTCGGCGATCCACCCCCCAGACACAAGCCCCTGTCCAGGGGCTCGGTCGCGCCGTCGTCGAAGGGGGATGCGCCAGGGAGCGCGACGCTCAGCACTCCCCCCGAGAGGACTCGCTCCTTCGGGACCCAGATCAAGCCCGACGGCCGACCCTCACGGCGCCCGCAAACCGAGACTCGGCCGCCACCGATGTGCCGGGGTCCGGGGGAGCGTCGCTCTCGACGGACATCTCGAGCGCTCAACGCGTCAACAGCCCACCGATCCCGTGCGCGAGTGCGGTCCGACGAGAGCGACGCTCCCCCGGACCCCTCACCGATCCGAGGCCGGAGCCCCTCGCCTCAGATCTCGACGCCTTCGTCGGAGATCGGCACCGGCGCCTTGACCCGCCCGAAGGAGAAGGCCCGAGCCAACCGTGCCTTGCCCTCGTCCGGGTTCTCGACGTAGTAGCGGATCCGGTACAGGAAGCGCCGCACCTTCGCGGGCGTGCTCTCGTACCAGGCCTCGTACTCCTCGACGAGGTTGCGCTTGATGCGGTTCAGCTCGTCGTTGTCGAAGTTCTCGTGGATGTAGGGGCTGCGATCGGAGTCCACGTACTCGGTCCGCACCAGGTCCGGATCGATGCGGTCCTTGTACTCCTCGAAGGACGCCGTGGCCGTCAGCGGGTTGAAGAGCGAGGTCCGCACGCGGTCGGGCATGGAGGCCCTCAGGCCCGCCGCCGTGAGCGCGATGTCCTCGGCCGTCTCGCCCGGCGTGCCCACGATCAGGAAGACCTTGCTCCAGATCCCGG
>JAJDER010000130.1 GCA_029259725.1 Planctomycetota bacterium
GGTCACCGTGAAGAGGCTGCCGGCTCCCGGGCTCGACGACACGCTCACGTGCCCGCCGTGCTCCTCGATCACGCCGTGCACCGTGGCCAGCCCGAGCCCCGTCCCCTGGCCGCGCTCCTTGGTGGTGTAGAACGGCTCGAAGATGCGTTCGCTGACCTCCTCGGACATGCCGCAGCCTTCGTCCCCCACGAGCAGGCGGACCACGGGTTGTCCGTCGTCGTCCTCGCCGACTTCGACGGCCAGGCGCATGGTGCCGCCCTCGGGCATGGCGTCGCGCGCGTTGAGCACGAGGTTGAGCAGCACCTGACGCAGCTGGTTCTCGTCGGCGTGGATCCACGGGCGTTGCGGCGTCTCGACGTCCAGCTCGACGAGGATCGACGCCGGCAGCGCGCGACGGATCATGTTCGAGGTGTCCTCGACGGCCGCGCCGAGGTCCACGGGCCGCTTGTCGGTCTCGAGCCGACGGCTGAAGGCGAGCAGCGAGCGCGTCATGCGGCCGGCCTGCTCGACGGCCTGGTTCGCGACCTGCACCGATTCGGTCACGCCGGGCTGGTCCTCGGTGCGCTCGTGGATGCGCTCGAGGTGGGCCGAGATGACCGTGAGCAGGTTGCGGAAGTCGTGGGCCACGCCGGCCGCGAGCTGGCCGACGGCTTCCATCTTCTGGGACTGCAGCAGGGCCGTCTCGGCCTCCAGCCGCCGACGGTCGGAGCGTTGTCGCTCCTCGATCTCGAGTTCGAGCGCCGTGGCGCGGCTGGCCAACTGCGCGGTCTTGGCCCGGACCTGCATGCGCAGGGCGACCACGAAGCCCAGGGCCAGCACGCCGACGCCCGAGACCACCAGGATCGTCGCGCTGGCCCAGGCCGGCAGGCTGCGCGAGGGCTGGTTGCCGTACCAGGTCGCGTGGCTGCGCCAGTAGACCGAGTTCTCGTCGTCCTGCATCCGCGACAGGTGGAAGTCCAGCACGTCGAGGATCTCGGCGTTGCGTCCCGCGGGCACCGCCATGTGGACCAGCCCGGGGGCGAACACCGCCTGAGTCGGGCGCACGTCGTAGCGCGCCATGTGCCGGAAGCCCGAGAGTCCCTCGACCGCGCCCGCGTCGGCGAGTCCGGCCTCGAGGGTGGTGAAGACGTCGGTGCGCGTCTCGCACTCGACCCACGTCACGGGCTGACCGAGGCGATACAGCAGGTCCTCGATGGCGTCGCTGAAGAAGTCGTCGCGCACCACCGCGATGCGCAGGCCGTCGAGGTCGAGCACCGACTCGATCTCCGAACGGGTCGGCACGAAGATCCGGCCCCAGGTCGAGAAGAACGGCTCGCTGGTGAAGTCGTAGATCTCCTCGCGCGCTGCGGTCTTGAGGATCGGGAAGAGCACGTCCAGCTCGCCCGAGCGCAGCCGGTCGGCGCACTCGGCCCAGGAGCCGGTCCGCCACTCGATCTCCCAGCCCTCGAAGTCGGCGATGTGCTCGAAGACCTCGACGCCGAAGCCGGCGGGGTCCCCGTTCTCGTCGGGGAAGGCCACCGGTTCGGCGTCGTGCAGGCCGACGCGCACGACCCGGCCCTCCTGCGCCGGCAGCGCCGGGGCGAGGACCAGGATCAGGACCGCGAGGAGCGACGTTCGGGGGACCACCGACGCCAGCGTATCAGGCGGGCAGGTTCAGCCGGAGGTGCTCGACGGCCGCCGAGACGACGGTGTCGAGGCAACCGGGCTGGAACGGCGAGCGCAGACCCACGGCCGTGACCTGATCCGGGAAGGAGCGCGTCCCGCCCAGCGAACACAGCGTTGCGTACGTGTTCCACGCGCCGGCCCGATCGCTGCGCGAGAGCGCCCAGAACTGCAGCGCGCAGGTCGCCGCGAGCACGTAATCGATGTAGTAGAAGGGATACACGAAGACGTGCTGCTGGGCGTGCCAGGCCGCGCCCTTGGGATGCTCGAGGTCCCCGTGGTCGCGGTGCGGCAGATAGCGTGCCTCCATCTGGCGCCACATGTCGTGGCGGTCCGCGGCGCTTGCTTGCGGTGAGGCGTAGACGAGCTCCTGGAAGTGGTCGATGGCGCAGCCGTAGGGCAGGAACAGCAGCTGGTCGGAGAGGTGACCGATGCGGTAGCTCTCGGCCTGGTCGCCGAAGACCGCCTCCAGTTCGGGCCAGGCCAGGAACTCCAGGCCCATGGAGTGCACCTCGGCCAGCTCGGAGGTACACCCGATCGTGTCCACCAGCGGTTGCCTCCGACTGCTCCAGCGCTGGAAGGCATGGCCCATCTCGTGCACGAGCACGCGCACGTCGTCGCCCGAACCGTTGGCGTTGAGGAACACGAAGGGCATCTCGTGATCGGCGAGCCAGGTGCAGAAGCCGCCGAAGGCCTTGCCGTCGCGACTCTCCAGGTCCAGCAGGTCGCGCGCGCGCATCTCGGCGTAGAAGCGGGCCAGCTGTGGCGAGAGGCGTTCGAACATCCCGGCCGCGTTGGCCGTGAGCGTGGCCAGGTCGCCGAGCGGGACGGGTTGCTCGCCGGCGGCG
This sequence comes from Planctomycetota bacterium, assembly GCA_029259725.1. Lineage (GTDB taxonomy): Bacteria > Planctomycetota > B15-G4 > B15-G4 > B15-G4 > JAJDER01. The sequence goes on from JAJDER010000130.1 coordinate 2,511, forward strand.
TGGACCTTCTCGTCCCAGGAGAAGCAGCGCTCGAGCCCGAGCGCCTGCCGGCGGCGCTCGGTCAGGGCGTGGTTCACGGGCACGAGCCCGGCCACGACCTCGTCCCGGAAGCGGGCCACGTCGTCGGGGTCGTAGCCGATGCGGTGGCGCCGGAGCTGCGCGAGCCCGCGGTAGTCGTCGTGACCCATGCGGCGCGCGATCTCGGTGCGCTTGGCGACGAGCTCTCCGAACAGGGCGTCGAGTTCGGCGCCCTGCTCGGCGAACCAGCCCCAGCGCGCGGACTCCGCGGCGTGCCGGAGTGCCCGGTCCCCGTGGAAGCGGAAGGCGACGAGGTCTCCGAGGGAGCGGGTGGCACCGTCGAACTCGATCGCCGCGCCGGCCACCAGCGCCGTGTAGCGGGCCGTCAACCGGTTCTCCTCGACCAGCGACTCCTCCAGCGAAGGATCGCTCGCCGCGGCGTCGGCCGCCCACAGGGCGAGCACGTGCTCGCCGAAGGCCTCGGCCAGCTCGGACTGGTGGCCACCCTCGAGCAGCGTGCGCTTGAAGCTCGCGCCCAGGTCGTCGATGCGCGGCTCGCAGGCATCGGCGAGCTCCCGTTCGGTCCGGGCCGCCGCGTCCGTCGTGGCCTGCCGGAAGCGCAGCTGGGCCAGGCTCAGCCAGGTGTAGGCCCGACGCATCACCCGGTCCCAGTCGAGGACCGCGGCCAGCCGGGCCTCGCGGTCGGCGGCGGCCTGGTAGCGGGCCCGGAGGGCCTCGACCTCGTCAGCAAGGGCCTGCAGGTCGGGGGCCTCGGTGCGCATCCCGGCGAAGGTGGTGCTGCTCACGGCGCGGGCTCCTGAGGGGGGCGCCCATCCTATCCGCGAAGGTAGGATGCTCCGCCGCCCGAGCCCGAGAACCGCGTACCGGAGTGCCGATGACCGTCCGACCCCGCCGCCGCGATGTGCTCGCCGCTCTCGGTGCGGCTGCCGCACTCACACCGGGAGGCCTGCTACCGGGACGCCTCCTCTCGGGAGGCCTGCTGCCGGGGACGGAGCGGGCGGCTCCCGCCGGCGGGAACACGCCGCTGTTTCGCATCTCGCTGGCGCAGTGGTCGCTGCACCGCACCCTGCGCTCGGGAGCGCTGGATCCGCTCGACTTCGCCGCGGTCGCGAAGAACACCTACGGCGTGGACGGCATCGAGTACGTCAACTCGTTCTTCAAGGACAAGGCCACCGACTTCACCTGGCTCGGGCAGCTCAAGGACCAGGCCGAGAGCGTCGGCGTCACCAGCCTGCTGATCATGATCGACGGCGAGGGGCAGCTCGCCGTCGCCGACGACGCGGCGCGGGCGCGGGCCGTCGAGAACCACTTCCGCTGGATCGCCGCCGCGTCGTTCCTGGGCTGCCACGCCATCCGCGTCAACGCCGCCGGCGACGGCAGCTGGGACGACCAGCGTGAACGCGCCGCCGCATCGCTGCACCACCTGGCCGAGTACGGGGCGCCCTACGGCATCTCGGTCATCGTCGAGAACCACGGTGGTCTGTCCAGCAACGGCAAGTGGCTGGCCGAGGTCATGGCCGCCGCCGATCATCCCGGCGTGGGCACGCTGCCGGACTTCGGCAACTTCCACCTGGGCGACGGCGAGTGGTACGACCGGTATCGGGGCGTCGAGGAGCTGATGCCCTTCGCCAAGGCGGTGAGCGCCAAGTCGCATGCCTTCGACGTCGAGGGCGACGAGACCAACACCGACTACCGGCGCATGCTGAAGCTCGTGCTCGCCGCCGGCTACCACGGCTACATCGGGATCGAGTACGAGGGCAGTGAGCTCTCGGAGCGCGACGGCATCCTGGCCACGCGGCGGTTGCTGGAACGCGTGCGCGCGGAGCTGGCGGGATGAGCGCGCACACGCGCAGGGCCCGCCGCAGGGCGCTCGCTGGTGCCGGCGCGCTCGCCGCGGCGATCGTGCTCGGCGGATGCGCCTCGGGCGCGACCGGCGAGACCGGCGAGATCGGCGAGACCGAGGCGACGTTCGTGGCCGAGCAGCTCTCCTGGCGCGCCGAGCGCGAGGTCGCGCTCACCAACCCGGACGGCTACCTCGCACTCTTGGGCCTGCTCTGGATCGATGCGGTGCGCTCCTCCTTCGGGTCGGCGC
>JAJDER010000014.1 GCA_029259725.1 Planctomycetota bacterium
CGCGTCCACCTTGAACAGCGTCTCGTAGACGAGCGTCTTGGCCAGGAAGCCCGTGCCGTAGGTGAGCGGGGAGAGCGGCAGGTCGGGGCGCTCGGGGCCGTGGAGTCCGAGCCGCAATGGTCGTGGGACGGAGACGGAGCCCGCCTGCGTCGCCGTGTCAGGGGTCGAGTTCGTTGCCGGGTGGGCCGCGGAGATCACGGTCTCGCCGGTTTCCGTCCCCGTGGCACAGCCGACCAGCACGAGAGCCAAGAGGGGTGCGAGAGGTCGATGCCGCCGCCGGGCCGGGCACCGGGAGCCGCCTCGATCCGGACGCCGCGCGGACCTGCCCGGAGCGATCATGGTTCCCCCCTCCTGCGACTCTCCGCTTGCGTTGCCGTGGTGGCCACGCAACGGGAGGCCCGGCGATTGTAGAATCGGCGACCCATGGACATCCTCCCCCGATCGCTGCTGTTCCTGACCCTGCTCACCGCCGCGCTGTCCGCCCAGGACGGCGACGCCCCTCCCGGGCCGATACCCGCTGAGCCCGGCTCTGCCGCCGATTCGGCCACCGGTTCGACCGAGGCCGGCCACGAACACGCCGATCAGGAGGGCGCCGGGCACGAGCGCGCCACCGACGAGCATGCCGGCCACGCCCACGGCGGGGACCCGAACGCCGAGCGCACGCCCCTGGGCCAGGTCCGCTTCCAGAACAACTACGACCAGGGTGTGGGCTGGTTCCGGTTCGAGATCGCGCGCTCGGAAGTGACCGGTGGCCGGCGTCGCCTGACCTTCGACAAGTGGGCCGTGATGGAGGCGCTGCTGAGTCATCCCGGCGGCCGGGGGACGGGCGCGGCGCCGTTGGAGTACGCGGACGGGACGCTGTTCGTCGCCGAGACCCTCGACGCCGAAGGCGAGGTGACGCAGACCGCCGTCATGCGCGTCGACGCCGAGCAGGGCAACGAGTTCCTGCTCTTCGACGCCGACGGTCGACACGCCGAGACGTTCCTCGTCCACGACGGCGAGGCCGGCACGCCACGCGCGGGACCGGTCCCGGGCGTGTGCATCGACTGTCACACGCGCGGCGGTCAGTTCCAGCCGATGATGTCGTACCCGTACGAACCCGAGGACCGCGGGGTGCTCATCGACGACCGCTATCGCAACGTCGAGTTCAGCGAGCGCTACCTGGAGAGCTACCACCACGGCTCGGACGTCTTCGGTCCCTACGCGGCGATCTTCCTGGGACAGCTCAAGGCCGACAAGGACGATGGCCTGCTCCTGCCGGCCGACCGGCGCTACCTCGAGAACCTCGCGCTGCGCTACTTCGCCGACTTCGACATGGATCCGCCCGCGTTCCTCGAGAACCCCTTCGGCGACGGTGACGGCCCGCCCGACGACGGCCACGACGGCGGCGGCCACGACGACGGCGGCGGCCACGACGGCCACGACCACGACCACGACGACCACGACCACCACGAGGGTGAGGGTGACGAGGATGGCGGGGGCCGTCGATGATCGGAGCCGTCGCCGCGGCGTCGATCCGGCGGGATCGGGAGATCATTGCGGCCTTCCTGGAGGCCGAGGCCCTGTCGCGACGTGCGTCTCGCTCCCTCGCCGAGCTGGGCATTCCCGACGACGTGCGCTTCCGCCGCCTCGCCGGCCGCGGCCTGTTCGTGAACACACGCGACGACCACTGGTTCGTGGACGCCGAGCGCGCGGGGGCCTACCTGTCCGGCAAGCGGCGACGGATGCTCATCGCGGTGCTCGTCGCGGCCGCGCTCGTCGTGCTCGGGGTGGTTCTCGGCGGGTGCGGAGACACGGCCGGATCCACCGGTGGTGCGCTGAGCGGAGGGGCCACGGGCGGGGACGCGACTCCTGGCGCCCCGCGGCTCATCGGCAAGGACTGTCTCGTGATCCTGCTCGATGCGCTCCACGCCGCGCACCTGGGGTGCTACGGCGGATCGCCCGAGACCTCGCCCGCCATCGACCGGCTGGCCGGTCTGGGTACGCGCTTCGACCAGGCCTGGTCCCAGGCCAGCTGGACGCTGCCGTCCACCGTGTCGCTCTTCACGGGCCTCTACCAGGAGACGCACGGCATCCAGTTCGGCGTCGGGCTCGAGGACCTGCGCCTGCACGACGCGGCCGTGACCATGGCCGAGCTCTTCGCCGCCGCCGGCTACGACACGGCCTGCTACACGCAGAACCCCTTCGCCGGGAGCCACTATGGCCTCGACCAGGGCTTCGCGGCGTTCACCGAGGTGCGCGGCGACGGTCCCGGCATGGCCGACGACGTGGCGGCGCTGCTGGCCTCACCCGGCGAGCGTCCCCGCTTCACCTACGTCCACTTCCGCCGCCCGCACACGCCCTTCGATCCGTCCGAGCGCTTCGTCGAGAGCTTCGTGGACGCGGACTACGACGGCCCGGTGACCGGCACCGAGGACGACGTCGCCGATCACAATGGCGGCCGCCACCCGATGACCGAGGCGGATCTCGGCCACCACGTCGGCCTGTACCACGCCAACATCCGGCACGTGGACCAGAGCGTCGGGCGGATCCTCTCCGCGGTCGACACCGAGCAGACCTTGATCGTGCTCCTCTCCGACCACGGCGAGGCCTTCGATGAACACGGCCGTCTCGGCCACAACTGGATGTCCTTCGAGGAGTACGTGCACATCCCCATGCTGATGGCGCACCCGAGCCTGCCCAGGGGCGCGGTGATCGATGCGCCGGTGATGACCATCGACGTGCTGCCGACGCTGGCGGAGCTGTTCGGGTTGCCCGCGGATCCGCGACGCCTGCAGGGGACCTCGCTCGCGCCGATGCTCGCGGGTGCGGCCGCGCCGGACCGCGACGCGGTGTTCACGAGCGCACGCGTGGACGCCGGTGGACGTCGACACCTGGCCGTGTTCGATGGCACCCACAAGTACGTGCACGTGCTGCCCGAAGGCCAGGGCTGGCTCTTCGAGCTGAAGGCGGACCCGGGCGAGCGCGTCAACCTGGCCGAGGAGCGGCCGCAGGTCGCCGCCCGCCTGCGCGGTCAGCTGCTGCGCTGGCACGAGGGTCAGGCGGCGCTGTTCGTGGCCGACGCCGACGGCGAGATGGACCCCGAGACGCGCGCGCGCCTCGAGCAGCTCGGCTACCTGGACAACTAGTCGCGCGACGCGCTCCGGTCAGTGCATGTGGGAGAAGCGCACGACGCGCCGCACCGGCCAGGTCGCGCCGGGCTGCAGGTGCTCCTCGACCAGACCCGCGGCGGCGAGGCCGTCGTCGGAGCGCGGCTCGAGCAGGTACACGATCAGCGTGCCGAGCGGTTGGGCGGTCCGCACCAGGTGCCAGCCGTCGAGGTCCTCCGGCAGCCGATGGTCCTGGAAGACGGTCACCTCCAGGTCGATGACCTCGTGCCCCAGGTAGGGGTCGCGATCGCGGTGCACGGCGCCCACGCGGTAGCTCTCCGCCTCATGCCGATCCTGGCGCAACCCCTCGGGGTCGAACCTCGCCGGTTGGACCTCGACGCCGTGCCGGCGGAGCAGCTCCAGGACGTCGTCCTCGCCCGGCGCGACCAGGTAGCCCCACGGCCGCCCCACGGTCACGGTGGGCACGAAGTGGTCGCGATGCTCGACGGTGTAGTCGCGGGGGACCCCGGTCGACACGACGCGGCCGTCCGCATCCACGGTCTCCTCGAAGCCGAGCAGCACGGCGGGCGTGGCGTTCGCCGCGAGTTCGAAGCGCAGGCCCACCTGCGCCGTGCCGTCACCCTGTTCGCCCGCGTCGATCACCCGGCGCCGGCCCGAGCGCACCGCGAGGCGCACCAGGTGGCGGTTCTCGGCGCACCAGCTCAGGCACTCCCGCACGAAGTCGCGCGTGGCCAGCACCCGCTCCTCGTAGGTCGCGTACGCATAGGCCTCGGAGAGGATCGACAGGTGTCCGCGCAGACCGTGGTACTGCGCACCGAACCGGGGCAGGGACGAGTAGGTGGCCCAGACGGCGTGGTCCTCGGCGAAGTTGCCGTAGGAGAAGCTGCGCCAGCCGTGCTCGGCCTCGAGCCGGGCGGTCACCGCGGGCAGCAGCTTGTCGCGGACGAGGGAGATCGGCAGGCCCGGGCCGGACGGATTGAGCGGAGGAGAGTAGGTCAGGTGGTAGCGGTGCAAGGACCCGTTGGTCGTGTGCAGATCCATGATCAGGTGGGGGTCCCATGCGTTCAGGGCCGCCACCATGGCCTGGGACTCGGGCGCCTCGAGCTTCATGTAGTCGCGATTGAGATCGAGGTCCTGGGCGTTGCGGCGGATGCCCATGCCCTGCTCGGGGCCGACCTGTCCGGGGCGGTTGTCGAGAGCGAAGCGCTCGTTGCCATCGGCGTTGTAGATCGGTGCGATGAGCAGCACGAGGTGGTCGAGCAGGGCGCGGTTGCGCGGCTCGTCCGGTGCGAGCAGCAGGTCGCGGGCGAGCATCAGCGAGGCCTCCTTGCCGCACACCTCGCCGGCGTGGATGTTGCCGAACACGAAGGCCACCACCCGGCCCTGGCTCGCCACCAGCTCGTGCGCTTCGACCGCGCTGCCGACCGGCGGATCGGACACGATCAACAGCGGGATCTCGCGGCCCTCGAAGGTCGTGCCCAGGCTCGCGCGGGTGGCGAGCGGAGAGAACTCGGCCAGCGCATCGGTCAGGGCGACGACCTCGGCGTGGCGGGCCGTGGCGCGGAAGCCGCTGCGCTCGGCGACGGTGAGCAACTCGTCAGGCACGGCGTCGACGGTCGGGCCGTCCTGGGGCGGCGGCGCGAGGAACATCAGGCAGACGAAGCAGGGGAGCAGCATCGGATCGACCTCCGGGCAGCGGATGGGCGCCCGAGACTAGCGGTCGGTGCCAAGGAAAAGACCCGCCTGAGCGGGGGGCCCTTCCAGAGGTGGTTCTCACGGTTTCTCCCAGCGGACATCCCCCCGGATCCTGCGACGCGTGAGACTTCCGGTTCGCGGACCCGGGATGGATCAGGGCTCCCACATACGGAAGGCACGGGTGAGTTCGACGTCGATCCCGGTCGGCGGCGTGAGCGCGAGGGTTCCCGGCGGCGACAGGTGCACCAGCGTCCCGCGCCACTGCGACGAGCCGTCGGCGGCGGATCGCCGCACCAACGTCGCGGTCCAGGCACCGTTGGCGCCGTTGGGATGGCCCTCGAGGTCGAGCTGTGGGGCGGGCCCTTGGACGACCAGTTCGGTCCCGGACCGGCGCGCCTGCACGGCGACCGGGCGCGAGACGCGGTAGGGCGCCTGTTCGCGAGGTGTGCCGCGCCAGTCGAAGCTGCGCCACTGTCCCCCGAAGTGCCCGTCCAGCGAGGACGCATTCAGGTCCAGCCGGAAGGCGAGGTAGGACAGGTCCGGAGCGAGCAGCCACCAGGTCCCCGCGAGGCCGCGCGGGACGTCGGCGTCGGTCGAGACGGGCACGGGGACGGGCGCCGCGGGCGGATTCCCGCCGACGCCTGAGCGCGCCGCCGAGGCCGCGGCCGCGCCGTCGCGACCGCTCGCCGCCCGATCAACGGCCGGATCAACCGCCGGATCCGTGTCGGCCTCGGTGCCGCAGGCCGCGCACAGCGCGAGCATTGGGACCAGGACCAGCCGCGGGATCCAGCGCGCGAGGTGGACGTTCATCCGTTCCACGCCGTCGTCAGGGAGTCCTCCGTGATGCCGCCGTGGGACTCGTCCCAGATCGCGATGCCGTCGGCGAAGAGGATCGCCTGAGGGGACTCGTGACGGACACCGGAGGACTCCGCGAGGCCACGGGCCACGGGTCGATCACCGACGACGTCCACGAAGCCCAAGGCGGCCTCCGGGTGTGCCATCACGAAGCGCTCCCATTCCATCAGCGCCCGAGCCGAGACGGGGCAGATGGGGGAGTGCTTGAAGACCAGCAGCCGAGGATGGGCGGCCAGGGCCCCGGCAACCTCGTCCAGGCTGCTCAACCGGATGACGGACATGGGAATCGGCTCCATTCTCGCGATAGGATGGATCCTCGGATGGCCGCGAGGAGGTGTTTTCGGGACGGGCTGTCCGGGCAGACCACACAGATTCCCCTGAGGGCGCCGGAGATCCACCCCAACTCCGGAGCACGAGCATCTCCATGATCTACTCGGCGACGACGGAGTATGCCATCCGGGCCCTGGCCCACATGGCGACCCTCGAGCCCGGCGAGCGCATCCTCGCCCGAGACCTCGCGGCGGCCACCGGTGTCCCGCGCCAGTTCCTCGGCAAGATCCTGCACCGGCTCGCGCGCATCGACATCCTCGATTCCGCCAAGGGGCGCGGCGGCGGATTCCGCTTCAACCGCAAGGCGCACGAGATCTCGGTCGCGGACGTGGTCCAGGCCGTGGAGGGCGGTGACATCTCCAAGCAGTGCGTGCTGGGTCTCGACCAGTGCAACGACGAGCAGCCCTGCCCGATGCACGACCAGTGGGTCAACTTCCGCACGGCCCTGATGGACCGCGTGTACGCGATGACCATCGCGGACCTGGGCAAGAACCTGAGTGCGAAGCGCACGCTGCACGGGCACGTCGTCCACAAAGCCGACACCAACGTGGGCTGAGCCCCGGGGTCAGCGGGGCGGGACGAGCCGTTGCAGGTTGCGTCCCATGATCGCCTCGACGTCGGCGTCGGCGGCGCCCGCCGTCGCGAGCGCGGCGCGCTGCTCCTCGATCAGGTCACGGCGGTAGCCGCGCGGGAACACGCCGCTGTCGGTGCCGAAGAGGATCCGCTCGGCCCCGAAGACCGACAGGGCGGCGGCGAACACGCCGGCCAGGTCGAGTCCCGGCTGGGTCGCGATCCAGGAGTTGCTCGAACTCGTGTCGAGGCAGATGTTCTCGCACTGGTCGCCCGCCATCAGCGCCTCGCGCAGGTACCCGCCTCCGAAGTGGGGCAGCACGAAGGTCGTGTCGGGATGCGCATCCGCCGCCGGCACGAGGTGCAGCGGGTTGGCCAGGGCCACGTCGTAGCGTCGCGGCAGGCCCACGAGGTCGCGCAGCTTCACCTTGAGGATGCCGCAGTGGACGATGACCGGAGCGTCGTGCTCGGCCGCCAGGGCGTAGAGGGCGGCGGCGCGCTCGTCCGACGGGTGCACGTGGTGCATGGCCGGAAAGGTCAGCAGGCCACGGAAGCCGAGTTCACCCAGGGCCCGGCGGGCGAAGTCCAGGGCGCCGTCGGCGGAGGGGTCCACGATCGTGTAGGGCAGCAGCCGTCCCCCCGAGCCCGCGGCCGCCTCGGCCACGACGGGAGCCTCGGGCGGCACGCTGGCGAAGGTCACCATGCGTTCCACGCCGGCGGCGTCCATCGCCGCGAGCCAGCGATCCCGATGGGCCGCGGTGTCGTCCTCGGGCAGCAGCAGCCCGGTCGCGGCGATGACCTGGTCGAGGGTCGACTCGGCGGTCTGGTCGCGGGGCGAGAGCTTGGCCAGGGTGGAGAAGAAGGTGCGCGAGAAGAAGTGCGTGTGGGCATCCTGGAGCATCATCGCGGCAGTCTAGCAGGCGAGCCCCGGTCCGCGATCCTGCGCGCCGGCCCGCCCGATTCCGCGTGATCGGTCGTGAGCGTGCCGAACACTACACTGCCGAGCATGGACGGTCCGCGTGTCACGCTCGAGAGCCGGGGCTTCAAGGCCTTCCAGGGGACGCAGTTCCTCGGTGCGTTCAACGACAACTTCTTCAAGTTCGCCATCATCGGCCTGATCGCGGCGCGGTCCACCGACGCGACCGAACGCGCGAACATCGAGGCGCTCACCCAGGCCCTCTTCGCGCTGCCCTTCGTGGCCTTTGCCACCTGGGCCGGGCAGTTCTCCGACCGCATGCCCAAGAGCTGGGTGATCGTCTTCGCCAGCGTGCTCGAGGTCGCGATCATGCTGCTGGGCGTGGCGGGTTTCGCCGCGGGCAACCTGCCGCTCCTGCTCGTCTGCGTGTTCCTGATGAGCTGCCAGAGCACCTACTTCGGTCCGGCCAAGTACGGCTGGATGGCGGAGACCATCTCGAAGCAGGACCTGACCCGCGCCAACGGCTGGGTCGGCATGTTGATCTTCGTCGCCGCCGTGGGTGGGCAGCTGATCGGAGCGCCGTTCTACGAGACCTTTGGGGAGCACGCCGGTTGGGCGGCGCTCGCCTTCGTGGCCGTGGCGGCGCTGGGCGTGGGCTTCTCGGTGCTGGTCCCCAAGGTTCCCGCCGTCGAACCCGACCGGCGCATGGTCTGGAACCCGAAGCCGGAGCTGGCCGGGACCTGGGCCGTGGTGCGCCGCGACCCGACCCTGCTCTACACGATCCTCGGCACGGGCCACTTCTACATGCTGGCCGCGCTGCTGCAGCTGATCCTGTTCCGCTACGGCCAGACGACCCTGGAGCTGTCGGCCTTCGGCGCGGGCGCGCTGCCGACCACCACCGTCGTGGGTGTGGCCGCCGGCAGCGTGCTGGCGGGGCGCTGGTCGGAGGGACGCATCGAACTCGGGCTCGTGCCCCTCGGCGCGCTGACCATGAGCGCCGCGATCCTGCTGCTCGCCGCGCTGGAGCCCGCCAGCCACCCCACGACGGCCGGCTGGTTCGCGGTGACGGTGGCCTTCGCGCCGCACTTCGGCACGGCCTTCCTGATCGGCCTCGCCGGCGGCCTGTTCATCATCCCGCTCCAGGCCATGCTGCAGTACCACTCCCCGGAGGAGGCCAAGGGCCGCTTCCTGGCCTTCGGCAACATGATCGCCTTCGTGGGCATCTTCCTCTCGGCAGCGGTGCTGTTCGGGCTCGGGCAGGTGGCGGCCGCGGTGCCGGGCTTCGGAGCGCGCGGCTTCCTGGCCGTGACCGGGATCCTCTCGATCGCTGGGACCGTGGTCAGCCTGAAGTTGCTGCCCGAGGCGCTGATCCGCTTCGTCGGCTGGCTGCTCGCGCACACCGTCTACCGCATCCGCGTGGAGGGCCTGGACCGGGTCCCGGCGCGAGGCGGCGCGTTGTTGGTCTGCAACCACGTGAGTTGGGTCGACGCGGTCATCGTCGCCGCGAGTTGCCCGCGCCGGGTGCGCTTCCTGATGTACCGGCCGTACTACGAGTGGCCGCCCGTGCACTGGTTCTTCAAGCTCATGCGCTGCATTCCGGTGGCCGCCGGGGATCCCCCCGACGTGCTGCAGCGCTCCCTCGATCGCGCCGGTGAAGCCCTGGAGCAGGGCGCCGTGGTGGTCGTCTTCGCCGAGGGTGCGATCACGCGCACCGGGCACCTGCTGCCCGTGCGACGGGGCTTCCAGCGCATCGTCGAGGGCCGCGACGTGCCCATCGTGCCGATGCACCTCGACGGGCTCTGGGGCTCGGTGTTCAGTCACGAGGGCGGCCGGCTGCTGTGGAAGCTGCCCCGGGCGCTGCCCTATCCGGTGACCGTGAGCTTCGGCGAACCGATGCCCTCGAGCGCCACGCGCGCGGACGTTCGCGACGCCATCCGTGCCCTGGCCGGCGACGCCTGGAAGCTGCGCAGCGAGTCCTGTGAGCCGGTGCATCTGGCCCTGCTGCGCCAGGCGCGGCGCAGCTACCGCGGCCTGCTGCATGACGACCGCCTCACGGGACGCTCGTCGGCGCGACTGCTCGCGCGCGCCCTGGCCTTGCGCGACGTGGCGCGCTCGGAGGCCGGCCTGGTCTTCGCCGGCCAACGCGTGGGCATCGCGCTTCCGCTCGGCCTCGACGCGGCGACGGCCACGGCGGCGGTGCTCCTGGGCGGCGGTGTCCCGGTCCCTCTCGACGGCGATCCCGCGGACGCCGCGGCCCGGCAGGTGCTCGTCGAGCGCGCCTCGGTGAAGACCGTGATCACGCGCGGCGCGTCGCCCGCGGGCCCCGATGTCGTCTCGCTCGATCTCTCCGCCCTGGACCGCGGGATCTGGCACCGGCGCAGCGTGCTCTGGTGCGCGCTGGGGCTGATCCTCCCGCGCTGGATGATGGCGGCCATCGCGCTGCCTCGGGCGGCCCGCGTCTCCATGGACGCCGAGGCCGTGGTGCTCCAGGCGACGGTGGCCGACGAGCCCATCGCCCTCAGCCATCACCAGCTGTCCTCGAGTCTTGCCGCCCTGCGCGAGGCCATCGATCTCGGGGACGACGACGGGATCTGCGTGTTGTTGCCCGCGAGTGACCCGGTGGGTCAGGCGCTCGGCCTGTGGCTGCCGTTGCTCGCCGGATGCTCGGCCGCGTTCGCCGCCGACCCGCGCGAGATCTCCGCGGTCGCCCGACGTATCGAGCGGGCGCGGATCACGGTGTTGCTGGCGCCGCGGCGCGTGCTGTATCGGCTCGTGTGTGGAGCGCGACCCGAGCGACTCGGCGGCCTGACCACGGTCATCGCCGTGGACGGCCCGCCGGACGAGCGCCTGCGCGCCGCGTTCGCGGAGGCCTTCGGCGTGCAGCCGGAGGGCGCGCTGGTCCTGCCGGGCGCCGGACTGCTCACCGTCAACACCCCCGACGTGCGTGGCTTCGGCCTGTTCCAGCGCGGCACGCGGCCCGGGACCCTCGGTCACCCCCTGCCCGGGGTGGTCTTGAGCACCGGTCAGGGCCACGGAGCGGGGCGCCTGTCGGTGCGGGGCCCGTGGTTGCCGCCGAGCCCCGTCGCGCCGGGCCCCGCTGAGCCGCGACTCGCCGCGCCGCGACCCGCCGCGCCGGCGGATGCGGCCGCGAGTGACTCCGCAGGGGTCACCGCGGGCGTCACCGCCGACTGGGTGCTCACCGATCGCATCGGCAGCATGGACAGCGAGGGCTTCGTCTCCGTCGACGAGGGCAGCGGAGCCTCGCCCTACGCCGGGCTCCAGTCGCGACTCGCGGCGGCGTTGGGCGTGCCGATCCCCGCGCTGGCCGTGCGCGAGGTCGATGACGGGCCGCCGCTGGTCGTGGGCGAGAAGCACGCCATCGACATCCGTGACCTGGAAGCCGCGTGGCAGGCCCTCAGCGGTTCCCCGGCCCGCTTCCTCGTCGTGGACGAGATCCCGCTGACGCGGACGGGTCGCGTCGATGACGCGGCCCTCGCCGCGCAGGTGGGCTGAGAGCCGGTTCAGTCGCGCCGCGCCGGCGCCGCCACCGGGCGCCAGGGATCGACGGGTCGGCCGACGCCGAGGTGCGCGGCCAGCGCGGCGCGCTGCTCGTCGTCGAGAGTCAGGCCGAGTTCCTCGAGGACCATGGCGGCCTGCTCGGGTCGACCCCAGCGATCGTAGAGTGCGACCAGCGCCAGGGCCGACGCGGGCGGTGACGCCTCCAGGCCGAGGCCCCGCGTGCAGGCGCGCGCATCGTCCCAGGCACGCAGCAGCTGCCACTCCGCGTCGGGCATGCGCTCGGCGTCGGCGAGGGACCGCGCCCAACTCGTGCGGTAAAGCTCCCGCTCGGGGCTGAGGACCGGCAACAGGCGCTCGGCCTCGTCCACGATCCCATGCAGCTCGGACTCGGCCCGGGTCACCTGGCCGAGCCGATGCAGGCAGCGCGCGTGCCGATGCCGGAGGTCGAGGACCGTCGCGTGATGAGCGCCCAACGCTTCCCGCCGCAGTTCGAGGGCCGCGCGCAACTCGGCCTCGGCCAGCTCCGGGTGCCGCGGGAGCAGCGCGGCGGCGCGCGCCTCACGGGCTTCGAGGGTTGCCAGGTGCCGCGGCCCGAGGCGCTCCTCGAGCACGGCCGTGGTGGTTGCCCAGCGTGCGTCGCTCGTGTCGATGGCGCCGGTGGCGCCGATCGCCTCCGCCCGGTCGGCCGGGGCGTTCGCGCCGACCTCGGCGTGCACCGCGGCCAGCGCCGACAGCAACGGGTTCTTGCCGAAACGTTGCTCGGTGCGCGTGCGCAGGACGTCCAGCATCGCGCGGCGGGCCGCTGCGGTGTCGGGCGGCCCCGGATTCCGCACCCACGCCAGGGTGGCCGCCAGCGAGACGGCGTCCACGTCCTCGGGCTCCGGCGCGGCGCCGGGCGCGGTGGCGCGCTCGAGCAGCGCCCAGCCCGGTGCGTCCCGGCCCTGGTCGAACAGCAATCCGGCCAGCTGGACGCCGGTGGCCAGGGTCTCGGGGGCTTCCGGGCCGATGACCTGCTCACGGATCGCGAACGCGCGCGACAGGAACACCGAGGCGACGGCCTCGAACCCCGCGTCCCGGCACTGCTGCGCGAAGTAGTGGGTCACCGCCGCTTCGTCGAAGTCGGTCGTCACGTGCCGGTCGATCAGCACCGCGCTGCGCTCCACGAGACTGGCCAGCTCGGGCCGCGAGCCATCCGCGGAGGGAGCCGCCGCACGCAGCATGTCGAACGCCAGGGCGCTCATCGACGCGTTGAGCTCGCTCTCCTTCTGCAGGTCCAGCACGAGCGCCGACTTGTCCTCGAGCAACGCGTCGCGCTCCAGGGCGTAGTCGATCACGAAGGCCAGCGCGACGAGCAGCGCCAGCAGGCCCACGGCGGAGACCAGCGCGGCGGCGCGGTTGCGGCGGGTGAAGCGCGACAGCAGGTAGAACGCGCTGGGCGGGCGCGCCGTCACCGGCTGGTGCTCCAGCCAGCGGCGCAGGTCGGCCGCCAGTTCCGCCGCCGAGTCGTAGCGCCGACGCCGGGACTTCTCGAGCGCCTTGCTGACGATCGTCTCGAGGTCGCCGCGCAGCTCGGTGTCGTGTCGACCGAGGGGCGGCGCCGGCGTCTCGCACACGCGCCGGGCGGCCTCGGGGATGGACAGTCCGGACACGTCCACCGGCCGCTTCCCGGTCAGGAGTTCGAAGCCCACGACGCCCAGGGCGTAGACGTCGGTCCGGGTGTCGACGTCGAGCTCGCCGCGCACCTGCTCGGGGCTCATGTAGGGCAGCGTGCCGAGGAGCTGCCCGGCGTCGGTGCGCAGGGTGGCCAGACGCGCTTCGGGGTCCGTCGCCCGCGCGATGCCGAAGTCGACGATCTTGGGCTGGCCCTCGCCGGTCACGAGGATGTTGTCGGGCTTGAGGTCGCGGTGCACCACGCCCTTGATGTGCGCGTGCTGCACCGCATCGCAGATCGAGGCGAGCAGGGCGACGCGGCGCCGCGTGTCCAGCCGGGCGTCACGGGCCGCCGTGAGCAGATCGCGCCCGTCCACGAACTCCATCGCGAACCAGGGCTGCGGACCGAGGCCGATGTCAGCGCTGCCGGCCTCGTGGATCTGCGCGATCCCCGGGTGCTGGAGCATGCCGAGCACCTGCGCCTCCTGCTCGAGGCGACGCAGCGCCGTGGCGTTCACCAGCCCCGGTCGGACCACCTTGAGCGCCACCGTCCGCCGCGGGCTCTCCTGTCGAGCGACGTAGACCACGCCCATGCCACCCTCGGCCAGGACGCGTTCGACCAGGTACGGGCCGATGCGCGCGGGGACGGCGGGGGGCGTCGGGGCGGGCACGTCGTGCAGGGAGAAGTCGGG
>JAJDER010000131.1 GCA_029259725.1 Planctomycetota bacterium
CTCGGGGCGCGCCGCGCAACGGAACCCTCCCCTGCTAGCCCTCCCCTGCTAGCCGCCGATCTGGAACGTCATCCCGCCCCCGTCCTGCGTGGAGGCCTCGGGGTCGGTGGTCATGTCGAGCTGCTGGGTCTCGCCCTTCACGAGTTCGACGTCCTCGGTGGCGATGGGAGCGCCGCCGAATCCACTCCCGAGCACCTCGGCCGTGTAGGCACCCTCGACCAGACCCTCGAAGGCATAGCCACCGTCGGGGCCGGTCGTGGACATCTCGGTGCCCTCCGGGCCGCTGAGCCGCACGGGCACGCCGGCCATGGCCAGCCCGGTCTCGCCCGAGAACACACGGCCCTCGACCGCCGCACCCCGCGCGACCGTGATCAGCAGGTCGTCGTACTCGCCACCGTCCGCGATCTCGAGCGGCCCCAGGTTGCCGGGCACATGCGATCCCTCGGCGGTCCCGAGTTCATAGCGGCCGGGCTCGACGTACAGGATCTCGAAGCTGCCGTCGGGCGCGGTGCGCACCGTGCTCTCGCTGCCGCCACGCAGGTCCATGCTCATGCCCGAGCCTCCCGGGCCGCGACCCGCGGTCACGATCTGGAAGCTCATCTGCACGTTGCCCCCACCGACGCTGCTGCCGCCCGCGGGGCTCGCCGTCACGAGCACGCCGGGCACGCCGTCGCCCGTGTCCTCGTCGACGACGCGACCGACCAGCGTCGAGCCTCCGAAGGTCAGGTCCGCGCGGCCCCTGCCGCCCGCCTCGACCGAGACGGAGACCTCCTTGCTGAGTGCGGCGCCGGGCACGATCGTCGAGACGTCGTAGTCACCGGCGTCCACGTCGTCGAAGGCGTACATGCCGAAGCGGTCCGTCTCGACCGAGCGGCCCCCGCCGAAGCCGCGCAGTCCCCGACCGCCGAAGATGTTGCCGGCCGCCGACGCCCGCGAGAGCTGCACCATCGCGCCCTCCACGGCGCGGCCTCCGGCCATGACCTCGCCGGTGATCGTCGCCGACCGCGGCCTGGTCAGGTCGGCTGCGGCGATCGAACCGGCCTCGACCACCACGAACACCGAGGTGTCATCACGCGGCGCGCTGCCGTCGCTCAGCATGAACATGGCGCCACCGCCCATGCGCATCCCGCCGGGCACGCGCCCCAGGCTCACCTTGTAGGGGCCGGGCAGCAGGTCGTCGATCTGGTAGTCGCCGTCGTTGTCGGTCGTCGCGCGCCGGTTGTCGCCACCCCCGCCGAACATCGAGGCGAGTTCGCGCTGCAGCGCATCCTCCACACCGCCGCCACCGCCGGCCGCTTCCGCCTTGCTCACGACGACGGTGACGTCGCCCAGAGGGATGCCGTCGGCGTCGAGCACCGTCCCGGCGATGGATCCGCCGCGCAGCAGGGTCAGCTCGACGCCGGTCACCTCGGCGCCGACGCCCAGGACCACCGGAGCCGACTCGGAATCGACCCAGCCCTGCGCCTCGGCCCCGACGTCCCAGCGTCCCTCGGACGCCCCGAGCACCTCGAAGACACCGTTGCGGTCGGTGCGAGCGGTGAGCGTCCGGGTGGCCAACTCGCTGCCACCGATGCGGAAGCCACGCCGCACTTCGCGCCGCACCTGGCCGTTGCCCAGCTCGAACACGTCGCCGTCGTCCTCGGACCTGGTCATGGAGACCACGGCGTCGTGCACGGGATCGCCGCGGGCCGTGAGCACCCGACCGCGCACGATGCTCTCGGGCTGCAGGGTGACCTCGAAGGGCACGATCTTCCCGGATGCCGCCGCGGGCGTGGTCACCGTCTGGGCGCCGAAGCCCTCGGCGAGGATGCCGATCTCCAGGCCCTCGTTGCCGATGCCCGGGATCAGGTACTGGCCGGCGACGTCCTCCAACTCGAGCTCGAGCTGATCCGCCAGGGCCTGGCCCGACACGACGGTTCGCTCGTCGACCTCCTCGGCGCCACGCCCGCCGCGGCCGAAGCCGCCGGGGTCGCCACCCAGGTCGATCGTCGCGCCGGCCACCATCGCGCCGTCGCGGGAGTTGCTCAAGGTCACCAGGACCGAACCGTAGGTCGCGATCTCGAGCACCAGGTCCTTGGTGCCCGTGGGCACGTTCTCGCGCTGGACGGCGGGGAACGCGTCCCCCCAGGCGTGCACCGTGTAGGTGCCGAGGCCGAGACCGCTGATCTCGAACCAACCGTTGCGGTCGGTCTCGGCGCGCAACTGGAACTCGTGACCGATCGTGCTGCGCGGCATGTCCTCGGCGCGGCTGGCCATGATGCGCGTCATGGACGACACGCGGATGTTGGCTCCGGCCACCGGACGGCCCTGCTTGTCCACCACCGTGCCGGCGATGGAGCTGCCCGGCTCCAGCACGACGTCCCCGACGTCGACGGGCACGCCCACGATCAGTTCGAGTTCATCGACGTAACCCATCCGGCGGTCATTGCGGCGCGCCGAGAGGCTGGCGTCGCCGGGCTTCAGGCCGGTCAGGCGGAACCGGCCGTCGGACTCGGTCACGACCTGGTTGAAGGAGTCGATCACGCTGTTGCCGATGCGGAACGTGCGGAATCCGCGGCCGCCCTGCTCCTGCAGGTTCTGCCCGGAGACGGTGGCTTCGTCGAGCGGGCGGCCGTTCTCGTCCACGACCCGCCCGTAGATCTCGGCGCCGGCACCGACCACGATCGTGCCGATGTCGCGCTCCCCCGGGGAGAGCCCGTCCAGCTCCTGGGCCGCCGTGGCAAAGGCCTCGTGGGTCACCACCAGCAGGTCGTCGGCGCGCAGGAACGACGGCATCTCATCGCCGTCCTCGGCGCGCTGGTCGAACAGGGCCGTGAGGTCGAAGCGACCCTGACCGTTCGTCGTCACGCTCGGCCGGTCGATCTCGGCGTCGTCCTCGCTGACGCGAAAACGCATCAACATGGACTGATCCTTGTCGAGGAAGGTCACCTTGGCGCCGAGCACGCCGCGGCCGGCCTCATCCACCACCTGGCCGGTCAGCCGCGCCTCGAGCCGGGGCTCGTCCTGCTTCGCGGCCGGGCTGCCGCTGTCGACCAAGGGGGCAGGGGCCACGCCGCCCCGGAGCGACTCGATCTGATCCTCGGTGTCGTCCATCCGGGTGCGGTCCACGCCGTCGTAGCTGCCGGCATCGCCCGAGGCGTCCTGCGACACCACGGCGGCGCCGCCCGCTCCATCTCCCCCGTCATCGCCCAGCAGCAGGAAGGCCGCTCCCGCCACGGCAACCACGGCCACGAGCACCAGTCCGAGCTTGATCGTCGAGCCCACGTCGTCCTCCTCCTGAAGACACCCTTCGGCGTCCCGTTCCGGGTCGGTCGTCCCGCGTCTGCCCACGGGAACCAACCCCCTCGCTGGGTTGGCGTATGATACGACCTCGAAAGGGGGTCGTTGGCGCCGGACTGGTGTGGAATGACCCCGGATGGGTGACGCTTCAGCGACGCGGCGGGCCCGAGTTCGCGAGACCCGCCGCGGGACGAGTGACCAGTGAAAGGGATCGGGCCCGGGGCGGGACGCTCTCCCCGCGGCCCTGCGAGAGAGACCAGGACAGGGAGAACCCGCACGTGAACAAGGCCATCCTCCTCGCCGTGGCGATCCTCGCCGCCGCCCCGCTCGCCCGAGCCGACAAGGTCGTGCTCAAGGACGGACGGGTCATCGAGGGCACCCTGCGTGACGTCGACGAGCAGGGCCGCACCGTGCTCGAGATCCGCGGCAAGGCGATTCCGATCGAGGACGCGCTGATCGAGCGCACCTTCGTCGAGAACCTCGAGGGCTACGTGCCGCAGTCCAAGAAGGAAGAGGAGTACCTCAAGAAGGGGTACGTGCTCTTCGAGGGCAGCTGGATGAGCAAGACGCGCCGGGAGGGCGTGCTCAAGGACCGCAAGGCCGAGGCCGACGCGGAGATCAAGCAGCTCAAGTCGGACCAGCGCTGGAGCAACCGCAAGAAGTTCGACACCCGCTACTTCCACGTCGAGTCGAACCTGCCGCCGGAGATCCTCGACGAGTGGGTCACGTCGCTCGAGACCTACTACAAGGAGTTCCGCGACTTCTGGGGCATCAAGATCTCGCCCAAGCTGGCGAAGACCAAGATGAAGGTCTTCCTCTACCGCACGCCCAATGACTTCCACGAGCAGACCGGGACCGCGCGCAACATCGGCGGCTTCTTCAACTGGGGGTACGGCGAGCTGCACATCCCCTACGACAAGCTCGATCCGCCGCGCAGCGTCGCCGTGCTGTTCCACGAGTTCAACCACCTGCTCACGTACCTGATCGAACCGGACTTCATGTACCCGATCTGGATGAACGAGGGCATGGCCGAGTACTACGGCACGGCGGCGATCGAGGGCGACGACTTCATCGTCGGTCGCCAGCAGGACGGTCGCCTGTGCACGATCTTCAAGGACCAGAAGGAAGGCGACCTGATGGACCTGGAGACGTTGCTGATGACGGACCGTGGTCCGTTCAACGCGACGCACTACGCCTACGCCTGGTCCTTCTGCCACTTCCTGATGCAGTCGGATGAGTACTCCAAGAAGTTCCGCGGCTTCTTCGGCAACCTGCCCAGCAACCGCGACATCCCGACGAAGAAGGGCTACTTCGATCGCGACGGCAAGCTCACCAAGGACATGTGCCAGTTGTCCGACGTGATCGTGGCCCTGGAGAAGCGGCTCGGGAAGTCGGTCGCCCAGCTCGACGCCGAGTGGAAGAGCTGGATGGAGCAGGCCTACACCGAGCTCAACCCGCGCGCCTACTATCTCGCTGCGCGCCTCGAGCTGATGGACCCGAAGGATGACGACAGCCACGTCACGGCCGCGCAGGAGTTCTTCGAGAAGGCGGTCTCGCTCGGGGTCGACAACGCCGAGTGCTATCGCGCCTACGCCGAGATGGTGCGCAAGGGCGGCGTCGATCACGGGAGGGGCAAGCTGTCCAAGACCATGGAGCCCGATCCGGACAAGGCGTTGATGCTGATCGACCGCGCCATCGAGCTCGATCCGGTCAACCCCCAGCTCTACCTCGAGCGCGGCGGCATCCTGATCATGGAGAGCGACTTCGTCGATCCGGACGAGGCCCTGGGCATGGCCGAGATCGCCGTGGCCCTCGACCACAAGAGTCCCGAGGTGAAGAGCCTGCACGACGAGCTCGTGACCGCCATCGAGGACGCGCGCAACACGCTGCGGGACCGGATCGAGCGTGAAGCCGCCCTGGCCGCCGCCGACAACCGCGAGTGGTGGATCCAGCCGGCCTACACCGAGGGCGAGGAGGTCCCCGATCAGATCACCGGACTGACCACCGCGGAACTCCACGAGCTGGTCCGGGACGGGACGATCGGCGCCGGGGACTGGATCTATCAGGCCTACCGCGCCGAGGATCCCGAGACCGGCGAGATGGTGGCCGGCCCCGAGCCGTGGGACCAGGACTGGGTGGCCCTCAAGGACATCCCGATCTTCGCCGACGATCTGGAAGCGGCGGGCTGAGGGCGCCGGAGGACCTCAGCAACCCGCTGCGGCGGAGCCGGTTCGGTCTCGCCGTTGTGACCGCCCTCCCGGCGAGGTAGCGTCCGAAGCATGAGCCGTCCGACCCGCCCAACCCGTCCGACCCGCCCACACCGTCTGCTCGCCGCCCTCGCCCTGCTTCTGGCCTGTGGTGCATGTCGGTCGCCCGTTCCGCCCGCCAACCACCTCACGCGCCTCTGGCCCGTGGGCGAGACCGGCACGCCGCTCCTGGGCGTGTCCACCGAGGACGGCATCGTGATGCTGTCGGACCCGCAGTACACCGTTGGGGACGTGTTCGACATCCAGTTTCCCTACGGCAACTCGATGGTGCGGGACCGCGGCGTCGTGGATCGACTCAACGACAACGTGGCCGTGGTCCGGCCGCTGTCGGCGCGGCTGCTGGAGGGGCGCTTCTCGGATCGCCCACCGATGGCGGCCGACGCACTCTTCCTCGCCCTGCGCAGTGACGCCGACGAGGTCGACTTCGCCCCCGTGAAGCTGTGGGGCGACGGGGCCTACGGCGACTGGATCACCTTCCCCGAGGGCACGCTGGACTGGTTCTCCGGGTCGGAGGACCTCGCGGAGGTCGCCAGGACCCGTGCCGGCTCCGGCGTCTACCGCCGGACGGACACCCAGCGCATGGTCATCGTCGGGCTCCTGTCGGGCTTCACCGCGTCGCTGGGCGAGACGCCGGACGCGCAGGCCATGGGGTACATCGGCCTCGAGGAACTCGCGCGCATCCTTCCCGACAGCATCCCGTACTACAAGCACTGGGAACCGCCGCTTCGACCGGACTTCGAGTATGGCGTCCCGCTGAAGCCCGGCGACGTGATCGTGCGACCGCCGGACGACGAGATTCCCTCAGGGGGTGGCACGCCCCAGGGTGGCGGCGGCCGCTCGGGCGCCTGAGCGTGCGGCTCCTGCGTCTGGGTGCGGCGGCCGCGACGGCGGCCCTCTTCGCCGACGCAGCCCTGTCCTCTCCGACCCAGCCGGGACTCTCGACCTTTGGCCGGCCACCCGAGCTGGCCCTGGCGTGGGCTCTCGCCGGTGCGGCCCTGGCCGTCTTCGTGGGCGCCGCGCGCGATCGGGACACGCTGGGACGACGCCTGACGCTCGTGCTCATGGGCGCGACCCTGCTCGGCACCCGTGCCGTCCCCGGGGATCCCGGCTGGCGGCTGGTGCTCCTGGCCTTCACGCTCGGCGCGGCGGCCCCGCGCCTGCGCAACGGGCCGGCGTCCCTGGCCGCCACCGTCGCCGTGCTGCTCGCGGTGCCGGCGCTGCTCGGTGCCAGCGTCCCCCATCGAGCGCTGCTCTGGCTGTCCTTTGCGCTGCCGCCGGTCTCCCTCGCGCTGCTCGTCCCGGCCCTCTTCGACCGCGACAGCGCGCGCACGCTGATGACCACGCTGGTGCTGGCCACCGGCTTCCTCGTGGTCGCAGCCCTGTTCTCCTACGTGCAGCTGGCCGACGGCCTCGAGCTGCCGCTGTCGGCGGTGACGTCGACCAGGCTGCGCGTCCTCGGCCTGCACCCGAACCTGGCCGTGCCGCACCTGGTCGTCGCCCTGGTGCTCGGCGCGACCCTGCTCTGGAGCCCGACGCCCACCGGCCGGGCCGACCCGATCTGGAACCGCGCGGCCCTCCTGGCGTCGGTCCTGGTCGTGATCGTCGCGCTCTACGCCGTGGACTCCCGCACCGGCCACCTCGCGGCCGTGGGCGGCCTCGGGCTGCTCGGTGTCGGGCTCTACCGGGGCCGCGGCGAGGCCCTGACGCGCTGGGTCTGGCGCGGGGCCGTGCTCGTGGTGGGCGTGGTGTTGATCCTGCCCGCCACCGGCCTCACCGACCCCACCATCGACACGACCAGCAGCTCCATGGTCAGCAAGGCCGTGTCCTTCCGCTCGCACATGTGGGAGCTCGGCCGCGATGCCTTCGGTGCCGCACCCTGGCACGGCTTCGGTCCGGGCAGCTTCCATGAACAGGGCGCGGTGGCGCGCCCGGGCCGCTTCGACGGCATGGCCACCGACGACCATCCCCACAGCGTGGTGCTCGCCGTGGGTGAGGGCCTGGGCTGGCCCGGACTGCTGGCCCTCGCGTGGCTCGCGCTGGTCTCGTTGCGCCCTCCGAAGCGACGCGAGCCGATCCAGGTCGGCCTCGCCGCCGCCACCCTCGTCATGTGGGCCTCCAACGCGGCGGACCTCGGGGGCGCCGCGAACACGCTCTACCCGGCTCTGGTGTTCCTGCTGCTGGGCCTGCGCGACGCCTCGGAGATCACCCCCGGCACGCCGCTGCACGCTTGTCCGGGTGCTCGCGGGGCGTTGATCGCCGCGAGCCTGGTCGGACTCCTGGGCCTGGCCCTGGGTGTCGAACACGTGCTGCTGCGTCGGGTGGGCGACGCGCTCGAGCGCCACCCGGTGCAAGTCGCCGCCGGCCTCGACACGACTTCGCGTGATGCCGAGCTGGCCGACGCGGAACGCTGGCTGGATCTGGCCGACCGGCTGATCCCCTTCGATCCCGAGATCCCGACCACGCGCGCCGCTCTCTTCCAACGCGTCGGCACGAGCCTGGACCTGGAGCACTCGCTCGAAGAGGCCCTGGCGCGCTTCCCGCGTTCGGCCGGGCTCCACCACCGCTACAGCCTGGTGCTGAGCCAGACCGATGTCGCGGCACCGGAGGTCCTGGAGCACATGCGGCTCGCGGTGGAGTTGGACCCCTGGGGCACGGACGGATGGCGTCGGCACCTCGACCTGGCGCACCTGCTCATGCTGCGCGGCGAACCCGGGCCGGCACTCGACGCGGTCGTCGCCGCGCTGCTGGTGAACCCGGGCGCCGCCGCGGACATCCCACGGGTGGGCTCGGGCGACGATCTGGTGCTGCTGCCCGCCGGTCCAGGCCGAGGGGCGCTGCCCCTGACCGCGGTGCTCGGCGCTGTAGCCGACCAGCGGCGCCGCTACGAAGACCAGGACGCGGCCTACGCCGAGCGCTTCTCCAAGCGCGAGATCGAGGTGCTCATCAGCCTGGGCGAGACCGACGCCGCGGTGGCGCGCATCCGCGAGTTGCTCGCGGACTCACCGCTCTACCTGAACTTCAAGCTCGGTGATGCCTACGCCGCTTCGGGTCGCCTGGCCGAGGCACGCGAGCACTACCGCCTGGCCAACGAGACCTGGCCCGACGGCGAGGCCGAGAACTTCTGGCTCCTGACCTTCGAGCTGGAAGTGCGCAGTGAACAGGAGCCCCTGGATGTCGAGAGCTTCGAGGCACGCGTGAGCGACGCGGGCGCCGTGCTGGCCGACGTCGTCTTCGACCAGGCCGTGCTGCAGCGGCTGCTCGTGGCGCGCCGACGCGTGGCCGAGCGCGGCCTCGATGGCGAGTCGGCGGCCCGCTACACCGAGGCCTTGGCCTTCCTCGCGCGCTGAGCGACGCGCCCGCCAGACCGCGCACGCCAGACCGCGCGAGCTAGACCGCGCGAGCTAGCTGCCCCCGGTGTCCTCGCTGTCCTGGAGACCGTCGAGGACCTCCCGCGCCTGGCGGCTCAGCGGATCCACGCCGCCGGCTGCCAGTCCGCGCCGGAGCAGGTCGGCGCCGGTGGAGGCATCACCCGTCGCCACCTCGAGCAGCCCGCACAGCGTGAGCGACGCCCCGTGATCCGGCGCGCGTTCGACGGCCCGGCGCGCCCGCTCCAGCGCCACGGCGCGGTGGCCGGTGAGCATGAGCAGCACGGCCTGGTCGACTTCGGCCACGGGCCGCCAGGCGCGACGCACGCCGAACAGCGTCGTGGGCGCCGGTGTGTCGAGACCTCCGGGCCAGACCCCGCGCTGCAACGGGACGGTGAGGTCGTGCTCGGCGAGCCAGGTCGGGTCGACCGAACTCGCCAGGACGTAGACGGCCTCACGCCGGCCGAAGAAGACCGGTGTCCAGGCCGGGTCGCGGAAGAGCTGCACGGAGAGCGGGCTGACCATCGGGAGCAGGGCGACCGTGTCTCCGTCGCGCGCCGCCAGCCGACCGAACGCCGAGGGGTCCGCTCCGCTCACCGCCGCGAGCGCCTCGATCAGGTCCGCCGTCGGGTAGCCGTGGGTGTTCCCGTCCGTCGAGGCCGCCTGCTCGGGGAAGCGCAGACCGCTGAAGGTGCTGCCGTAGCGGAACGCGGTGAAGACCTCACGGTCACCGAGGTGCTCGGCGATGAACTCGATCCCGCCGAGCGGATAGGCCAGCTGCGACAGGCCGGTCCCCCAGCGACGCTCGAGGCCGTCGTGGATGTTGATGCCGTCGCCGGCCTCCCCCAGCATCAGGGCCACGGCCAGCACGGCGCCCAGGACCCCGACGCGCGGGGTCCAGCCGGCGAGCCGCGCCGACCGACCCAGGGCCGCCGCCGCGAACGGCGCCAGCACGATCGCGCAGGGCGCCATGTTGCGCCGCAGCGAGAGGCTCATGGCCGTGAACATCGTGGCCACCACGAGGATCGCGAGGGTCTCGCCGTCGCGACGTCGCAGCGCGTCCGCCACCAGCGCCGCGCCGGACAGGGCCAGCAAGACCAGGAACGCCGTGCGGTCGAAGCTGTGGTACGGGTCGGGCGCGAACGTCGGACGAAACTCCTCGATGGCCGACGTGTAGAAGTCGTAGTGCTCGCGCAGGTCGGCGAGGATCGCCACCGGGTGCAGGGCGCCGTCGAGACCCGCGGGGTTGACGAGGCAGACCGCGAGCAACACCGCGCCCACGAGCGCGAAGCGTCCCGCGATCGCTCGCTCGTCCGGCCCGGCCCCTGGAAGACCGGCGCCCAGGCCCCGGGCGGCGGCCACGACCAGGACGCTCAGCGGCCCGAGGATGAAGAAGCCGTGCAGGTTGACCCACAGCAACTGCAAGGGCACGAGTCGTCGCAGCAGACCCCGACCGTCGGTGCGCCGCACGAGCACCTGATGCAGCACCGCGAGCAGCAGCACCATGCTGATCAGCCCGGGGCGGAACAGGAACCGACTGCGCGCGGCGAGCAGCCCGAGGCTCCCGAACAGGAGCACCCAGCGGGGGTCGGCGCCGCGCCGCAGGGCGATGACGGCGATCAACCCCGCCAGCATGAGCAACAGCACGACTCGCGCCGCGACCACCGCGTCGGGCCCGAGTCCGTCCAGCAGTCCGTGCGCCAGCAGTTGGAAGCCCCACTTGTCGTCCACCGCCGGATGCTCGGCGTTCCGGATCGAGAGCACGTTCGTCTGCGGCACCTCGCCGTGCTCGATGATCCACTCGCCGGTGCGCGCGTGCAGGAACAGGTCGAGGTTGTGCACCTCGAACGTCCCCGCGACGGCGGCCAGGAGGAGCAGCAGCAGGAGCGGCCAGCGCGGCCGGGCGGTAGCGAGGTTGGAGCCGAGCATCCGGGTGCGATTATGGGCCCGGCGAGGGGCCGATCCCACCTCGGCCGCGGCTCAGTCCTGCTCGAGGGTGGCGCGGATCTCGTAGCAGCCGTACCGGCTGGTCCGATTCCGGCTCGAGACGACCGCGGTCCAGGTCCCGCTCACGGGGACCGGGAAGCCGAGGATGCGGGCGTTGCGACCCGGGCCGGAGTCGTCGTCGAAGGCCACCTTGTGCCCGTCCGGGCCGAAGAGTGACAGGGCCGGGTCGACCTGGGTGCGGGCATCCCAGGCCCCGCCGGGGTAGCGCGTCTCGAGGGTCAGCACCTGCCCGGCGGTCAACTCGAGGGCGAAGCGGTCGCGGTCACCCGTGCCGCTGCCCAGGGCCGGATCCTGCGTGAAGTAGAGCGTGCGCACCTCGGACCAGTCGGCGTCGGGGGCGGCCGGCAGGAGCACGGCCGCGCCCGGGTCGTTGTCGGGCTCGGCGGCGTCCATCCAGAACAGCAGCCCCCAGGCGGCGTGCGTGGCCAGCAGCTCGTCGAAGTGGTCGTCGTCGGCGTGCCGCTTGAGCCAGCCATCCCAGACGTGGTTCGCGGTGAGGCGGCGAGCGCGACGCATCGGGCCGGTGAAGACGTCCCAGAGCGCCTGGCGCGACGTGCCCCCGGCGACTTCCAGGGTCTCGTCGAACGCGTCGTCGTCGAGAGCCGGCGTGTCGTCGGGTGCCACCGATCCGTCCAGCAGGTCGTAGAGCACGCAGGCCACGGCGACCTCGTCGGCAGCACCGTGGGTCGTGCTCGCGTACGGGAACGCCGTCTCGAGATGCAGCACGAGTTGCACGCCACCGGTGGACTCGTCACCCTGGGCATCGAGGTACACGGGCGGACGACCGAGGTCCCCGAGCACGGCGGCCGCGAACGCCGTGGCCCAGCCCTCGCCGAGAGACAGGCGCGGATCCTGATCGCTGTCGCCGAAGTAGTGGACGCCGCCGGGGTTGTCACTGTCGCTGTAGACGTTGTGCACGATGTGGCCGAGTTCGTGCAGGATCACGGCGTCGTCGTCGCCGTCGTCGGTGGCGATCCAGGCCTTGCGCTTCCAGGCGTAGCTGCCGAGCAGGCTGGGCCAGACCACGGTCGCCCTGCCGCGCTGGGGCACCGAGAGGGAGGAGTCGGCGAGCCACTCGAAGGCCGCGACGGTCAGGTCGAACACGTTGAAGGGGTTGCCGCTGTTTCCGCCGGCGATCGGCACGGGCAGCGCCGTGATCGTGCCCAGATCGAGGGGCGCCGTCGTGTCGTGCTGGCTCGCGGTGGGCGTGGAGACGGACCACACGGCGTTGGCCGGCGTCGTGATGCGCAACCGCGCGAACGGCGAACCGACCAGCTTGGCGTGGCGCGTCGAGGCCTCGATGCGCACCTGCACGTCACGCAGACCGGACGACGTGGAGGCCACGGCGTACTCGCCGTCCTGGTCGGTCTGCCCGCGGCCGAGCACCTTGCCGGTGACGGCGTCGATCACGGTCACGTCGGCGCGGCGCACCGGCTGCGGCGTCGCTTCCCCGGTCCAGCCGCCGACATCCCAGGCCTTGTCCTGATACTCGGCCCGACCCGTCACCAGGAACGTGGACGGACCACCGTTCCCGGTTCCCGGAGCGGGACCCGTCGTGGGACCTGCCGGAGGACCCGCCGGGACGGGGGCAGCAAGAGCGGGCAGCGACAGGGCGCACAGTCCCAGCGCCAGCAACATCGACGCACTGCGGAAGCCGCGCACGTTCAGCGTCCCCACCGATGCCGCGTGGGCACGTCGGCCACGGCGTGCGCGAGCGCAAAGACGTCCGAGCCCGTGCCACCGCTCAGGTCGGCGGCAGCGACGCGGGTCGTCCCGACGACACGACGCTCGGGCACGTTCACGCGCCGGGCACCCCAGTGCAGGGTGTCGCGCACTTCGACCCGGTCCCCCGAAGGCAGGCGCGCGGTGGCGACCAGCGTGACCGAGACGGGCTCGCCACCCACCGGCTCGGGGAGGCGCAGCGTCACACGGGCCGAGCCCCCGCGGCCCTCGAGCGCGCCCGACAACACCGCCGTCCCGGCGGGCACCCGCAGCCGCCAGGCGAGGTCGGTCAGCTCCGTGCGAGCCGCGACATCCAGACCGAACTCCACGCGACCACCCACCGCGACGCCGCGCAGGTCGAGTTCGGTGGCCATGGGGCCCCGCGGCTTGCAGGCCAGGCGATCGCTCACCGGCCGACCGGGGAGCCAGCCGCCTTCCTCGAGCCGAGGAGCCCCCCCGTCGGGAACCACGTCGAAGACCTCGCCCGCCGCGCGGATCGGGGAGGCGCCGGGAAGACCGGCCACGCCCGTCAGGGCCAGGACGGCCACCAGGGTGGCCAGCAGGACACGCGGAGCTCGCGGCATGGGACTCGTCGATCGGGTTCGGGACATGCCCGCGCCCGGGGCGCGGACCGACGCCCCCTTGATCGGCTCCCCACCGGGTGCGGCTTGAAGGCACCCAGCAAGGCCATCCCAGCGGAATCCGGACCGGGAATCCCTCCGCGAAGGTCAGCTCCCGAAGGTCAGCTCCACGTAGTTGGTCTGCGCCGTCTGCTTGGAACCGATCGCCCCGGGGTCGTTCGCGAACATCGCCTGGGCCCACAGGTGCAGGCCGCAGAGGATCGGATCGTTCGGGACGACGATCGGGAAGCCCGCGTTCCCGAGCCCATCGCTGAGCATCGGGATCAGGATGTCCGGACTCGGGTACATGGTGCCCTGGTCGAAGGGCGCCGAGACCAGCGAGAGGCCGAAGATCATGGTGCCGCTGGTGAACGGGATGAAGCCCGAGGCGTCGAGCGAGTGATCGCTCGACGGCACGACGGGCAGGTTGGTGGTCGACAGCGTCGGGATACCGAGCAGGCCGGCCTTGCCCACGCCGCCGCTGGCCACGGCCGCGGACTGACCGCAGGTGCCGCCCGACGGATCGACGGTGACGATCACTTCCGCGAGAGCCGACTCGGCGCCCAGGCTGTCCATGGCCACGACCTGCACGCGGAACCCGGTGCTGACTCCGACCGGGGGTGGATCGAACGTCACCGACGCACCGCTGCCGAGGATCGTGCCGCCGTCCGGGGTCGACCAGGCGTAGGTGAGCGTCTGCGCGTCGGTGGCCGTGACCGTGATGTCGGAGGTCTCGGTGTCGAGGATCGACGTCGGCATCGCGGTCGGTCCCGACGTGATCAGCGGCACGAAGTTCTCGAAGTTGTGCTTCGCGCGGTAGTTGTAGGTGCCGTAGCGCCGGTAGCTCGCCGTGCCGCCGCGCTTGATGCGCACCGTCCAGGTGCCCGTCTCGGTCACGACGAAGCTGTCGATGAACGCGTTGCGGCCCGTGCCCGAGTCCTCGTCGCTCAGGACCAGCACGCCGGACGGGTCGAACAGCTCGAGGAAGGTGTCGACCTGCGTGTCGGCATCGGTGGATGCACCCGGGTAGCGCGTCCGGAAGAGCAGGTCGCTGCCCTTCACGAGTTCGTGGGCGTACCAGTCCTCGTCGCCGGTGCCCGGTGCCGGGTCGCCGCTGAACAGGGTGCGCTCCCCGCTCCAGTTGCTGCTCGTCTGGACCACGGTGGGCGTGGCCGTGCCGATCGTGTTGTTCGGCTCGTCGACGTCCTCGAAGTTGTTCTGGTCGAGGCGCTCGAAGCAGTCCTTGACCGAATCGTACAGCCCGCCGATCTTGCCGTGCTCGCTGAACCAGCCGTCCCAGGCGTCGTTCTGGGTCAGGTTGGCCGCCGAGGCGACGGGCCCCTCGAAGGTGTCCCACCACGCACGGTGCGGGCTCAGTCCGGCGCCGATGACGGAGGTGCTGACCATCAGGTCGTCGTCGGTCGTGGGCGTGCCGTCGGGGCTGTTCTCGGTGTCGAGCAGGTCGTACAGCGCACAGCACACGGCGACCTCGTCGGCCGCGCCGTTGGCATCGTTGGCATACGGCGAGACGGTCTCCATGCGCAGGCGCAGGCCGACACCGCCGGACTGCGAGGCGCCGTTGGCATCCATGTAGATCGCCTCGACGCCGATCTGGTTGAAGACGGTCCCCGCGAAGAAGCTCGCGTAGCCCTCACCGAACGACAGGCGCGGATCCTGGTCGCTGTCACCGAAGAAGTGGCTCCCGCCGGTGTTGTCACTGTCGCTGTACTTGTTGTGCACCACGTGGCCGATCTCGTGCAGGATCACGGCATCGTCGTAGCCGTCGTCGTCGGCGATGGTGGCGTCGTTGCCGCTGGCGAAGCTGCCCGAGCCGCCGGGCCAGTACAGGCGGATGGTCTGGTTCGCGTTGCCCTCACCGACCAGCGGGCCGGTGATGTACTCCCACGCGTGGACCCCCATGTCGAACAGGTTGAACGGGTTGGCTTCCTCGCCGCCCTGCAGGATCTTGCCGGCCGTGTTCGTGCCGACGTCCAGATCGTTGCTGGTGTCGTGGCCGTTGAACACGGGGCTGAAGGTCGAGTACTCACTGTTGCCGTTGGTCGTGACGCGGATGCGCTGGAAGGTCGGCTCCAGGGCCGAGTCACAGTCGGCGCGCACGCTGATGTCGACCACGCCGGCCGAGGTGGCCTCGATGGAGAAGGTGCCATCCTGTCCCGTCGACCCCGAGCCGAGCACGGCCTGGGTCGCGTCGTTGAGCACGTACACGTCGGCGCGGCGGATGGGCAGGATCGGATCGGAACCGGTCCAGCCGTTGTAGTCCCAGGCCTTGTCCTCGTACTGGAACTTGCCCGTGACGGTGAAGGTCTGGGCGTCGGCGGCGGGCGCGGAGAAGGCCAGCGCCACGGCGGCGGTCAGGGCCGGCAGGAGCGTCTTGGTCGTCGTCATCGGTCAGCGCCCAGGCTCGTAGGTCGAGGGCACCACGGCCACCGGCGCGAGGCCGTTGTCGGCGTCGGCGTCATAGCCGAGCACTTCGGCGACCGGCGAGGCCGGACGGTCCCACTCGATCGTGGCCGTCGCGGTGATCGGCTCGTCGAACGTCGCGCCGGTCTCGTCACTGCCCTGCATGATCCCGGTCACGACCAGCTCGGCGATCTGATGCAGGCCGTTGTTCGGGACGACCACCGTGGTCTCGGCGGCCACGGCGAGTTCGGCGGGCGAGCGGAGCGCGGCCTCGACCAGGGCGCCCGCCTCGGCGCCGCTTCGGCCGGAGAGTTCGCCGTCGATGTGGGTCAGGCCGTCGGTCAGCAACAGCTCCCATTCGAGGGACTTGAGCTCGCGGACGGGGGTGATGGTGAAGGCCAGCTCGCTGCGACCGTTCACGCCGACGACCTCTTCCAAGGTCAACGCCAAGGGAGCGAGCGGCTTGCAGCCGATCTCAGCCGTCCGGAGTGCGGGTGCCGGACGTGGGGCGAAGGCGATCGCCGCCGACGCCGCGATCAGCAGCGCCAGAGAGAGGGACTTCATGCGAGGGCTCCGGGGATCGGGAGTGACGAGCGCGGACCAGGAGTGGGTCGGCGCGATCGGGGTTCGGACGGGGAGGGAGCGTGGGCCCGGGCAAGATCGGGTTCGGGGAGCCCGGACGCACTGCCTGAGTCTACATGCGGAAACGGGGGAGGCCGCGGCTCGTCGGATCCCCCGGTTTTCGCGGCCCGGGCAGGGACCCAGCGGGGCCCGCACCTGCCCCGGAACGCGTCACCCGGGGTCTCGACCCGCAGCGGTGCCCGCCGGCCGCCCGGGCCGGATCGCCATCCCGAATCGTCGCGTTCCCTGGCCGGACGACCCCCGAGGCCGCTATTCTCCGGCCCCCATGGCTCGCGTCGATCTGGAAAAGTACCGGGAGTCCGGCCGCATCGCGGCCGAGGCCCACGCCCTCGCCAAGGAGAGGATCCGCCCCGGCGGCCGGCTCGTCGACGTGCTCGATGCGATCGAGGACTTCATCCATGCCCAGGGCGCCGATCGGGCCTTCCCCGCGCAGATCTCGGTCAACGAGGTCGCCGCCCACGATTGCTGCGGACCCGACGACCCCCGCGTGTTCGGCGACGACGACGTGATCAAGGTGGACCTCGGCGTCCACGTCGATGGCTGCATCGCCGACACGGCGCGCACCCACGACCTCGGCAACAAGCACGGCGCGCTGCTCGAAGCCAGCCGCCAGGCCCTCGAAGCCGCGATCGAACGGGTGCGCCCCGGCGCGCGCATCAAGGACATCGGCGGCGCGATCAAGGACACCATGGTCGCGCTCGGCTTCAAGCCGGTGGCGAACCTCACCGGCCATGGCATCGCGCCCTACACGATCCACTGTTCCCCTTCGATCCCCAACGTGCCCGACATGACGTCGGGCGTGCTCAAGGAGGGGATGATGATCTGCATCGAACCCTTCGCGACCACGGGGCGCGGACACGTGGTCGAGCAGGGCCGCGCGGAGGTGTTCGGAGCGCGGCGCAAGCTCAAGCCGCCGCGCAACGTGTCCAGCGACGTCATCGACCAGATCCTCGACCGACGCGGCCTGCCGTTCTGCCGGCGTGAGATCGCGAAGGAGCACGGGACCGAGGTGGCCGATCGTGCGCTGCGGGACCTGCTGCGAGCCGGCTCGATCCACGACTACCCGCCGCTCGTCGAGAGCCACGGCAAGGGTGCCTTCGTGGCCCAGTTCGAGCACACGATCCACGTCACGGCCGACGGTTCGGAAGTGATGACGCGCGACCGCTGACCCACGGAGTGCCGACGCGCGATCTGCGCGCGATCTGCACGGGTTCACTTCGACGGTCGTCGGCGCTGCTGCTTGAGGAAGCGCAGGCCGGCCTCGGGGCCCGGGCCGTAGCCGTGATGGCCCTCGCCCTGTTCCCACAGCCAGGGCGCACCGTCGCCACCTGCGCGCTGCCGCACCATGCCATCGACGAAGCGGGCCAGGGCGCCCCGATCGAGGACCGGGTCGTCTGTCGCCGTCCACAGGTACACCGAGACGGGGTTCAGCTTGGGGACCGGGTCGTCCACGAGGCCCACCACGCGCCGCTCGGCGTTCCACAGCGGTGACGGCGTCCCCGACCAGGCCGCGACGCCGGCGAAGAGGTCGGGGTACCGCGCCGCCAGGTGGATCGCTGCCGTCGCGCCGGAACCGTGCCCCGCGAGGTGGATGCGGAGCGGATCGGTCCGCCCACCCTTGCCCACGGCCTCCCGCACGACGCGCAGCACCGTGTCCTCCCCCGCCGGCGTCAGCCACGGCAAGCTGGGATCGAAGTCCTCACCGGGGTCCACCGCCGACGGCGGGGCCACCGGGGCGAGCAGGCGCAGCCCGAGTTGTCGCGCGTCGTCGTCGAGCTCGCGCAGGGCGCGCCGGGCCAGCTCGAGCGCCGGCGTCGGCTTCCAGCTGCCGCCATGCAATACGACGATGAGGATCCGTGAGCGCTCCCGGCCCCCCTCGAGAACCGGGGTGCCGGGAGCTTCCCGGTCGTCTTCAGCCGTGCCGGCAAGCACGGCCAGGGTGATCAGGAGAAGGGTCATGCCCCCCTCGACGGGGCCGGCCGGTCCGCGTTACGCCGGGCGACGAATCTTGGAGCGAGCTCGCTTGCAAGGTCGTGCCCGTCGGGTCTCCGGCACCTGGGTGCCCCCACGGTGCAGAGCAGGCGGGCACGCAACCGATCCGAGGGGGCCACGCCCACGCTCTTGCCGCTCAGGGGGCGGCTTCGGCACAATGCCGCGTCGTCGCCTCGCGGGCCCAGCCGGGTTCGTGACGCCCCCCAGGGCGCGAGCGACGACATTCGGTCGGGGTGTGGCCCAGCTTGGTTAGGGCGCTTGACTGGGGGTCAAGAGGTCGCTGGTTCGAATCCAGTCACCCCGACCATTACCGCTCCTTCGAGGATGCGAGAGGGCGCGCCAGCCCCCCCTACACGCTGTACAGGTTCCGCGCCGCGTCGTACTCGAGCCGCTCCTCGGCGACCTCGCCGTGAAACGCCTGCTTGAAGAAGCGATTCACCTTGGCGTTCTTGAGCGACCCACCTTCGAAGTAGGCGTGGGAGCTGCCCACCGAACGCGCGTCGCTGAAGTCGACGTAGACGGTCTGTCGCGACTCGAGGTTGTAGGGGTAGTGCCCGAGGCGCGCGAGCTGCTCATCGCCGCCCTTCATCCTCGACACGCGCAGGGCCGAGTCACTCTCGTTGATGGTCACGTAGACGCGGTTGCGGACGGTGATGCGATCCACCCAGGCGCGGTGGTCCTTGTTGTTCGTGTCGGCCGACGCCAGCACGACGTTGTCGAAGGTCAGCTGTTTGCCCCCGTAGGTCGACGAGCCCATCAGGTGCTTGAACAGGTAGTTGCCCATGCTGTGCAGCATGAGGTTGATGCGGAAGGGACAGTCCCGCTGGCCGAGGCGGGCGAAGAGTTCGTCGGAGGCCATGCGGCTGTCCCGCGACTTCTTCTCGGCCTGCTCACGCAGGGCTGCCAAGCGCTCGCCGCGGAACTCCTCGAGGTAGGCGCGGAGCTTCTCCAGGGTGCGGTCGAGGGCCCCCACCGACGCCAGCACGTCGCGCTTGTCGCTCTTGTAGCTGACGACGCCCGTGGCCCCCCCGCCGTTGGCGGGCCAGCTGAACGGGACGACCTCCAGTCCGAACGCCTGCTGCAGCGCCCAGGCGCGCTTCACGACGGACTCGATGTCGTTGTTGAACCCGTGCACGTAGAACAGCAGGTCCTTGCGCCGGGGGCCCGTCGGGGGGCTTGCCGTGAGGCGGTCGAAGATCGTGCGCGCGGCGATCTTGCTGTAGGGCACCTCCACGCTCTCTCCGCCGACCCGGCGCTTGACCGTGTCCGGCATGATCTGGATGTCCCACGAGCGCCCCTGCTTGCGCACCTTGACCAGGCGCAGCTCGAGCGGCCCCTTGGCGCTGGGTTCCTTCCCGAACTTGTTGAACCCGCGCTTGCTCGAGGACACTTCCCGGTTCGTGACGATGTACATCCCGCCGTCGTCTGGCATGCCGTCCCGCTCCCCTGGGTGGATCGTGTGTGGTGGACCGCGTCACGACAGCCTACGCGCGATCCCGGTCACGGCGGCAACCCCGCCCCTTGTCCTCATTGCAGCGACATGCCGCGGCGGGCAGCCCCCCCAGGAGACGCCCCTCGGGACAGAGCGCGCAACTCGTGGACAGCGAAGCGAGGTGAGCCCGGGGTCCCGCGAACGACACGACGGCGCGCCGAGCCGCTCGGGCCCGACGCGCCGTCGCCGTGACGCGTGTCGTCTTGAGAGACGGCCGCGGTCAGGCCGACGTCACCGACAGTCCGTTGCTGGCCGCGAAGTTGCTGACCCCGCCCGGGTCCTGGATCCAGGCCTGCATGTAGAACGTGATGCCGATCGGGATCAGTGGCGGCCACAGACCCGGGATCGTGATCGTGCCGTCCGCGCCCACCGGCAACGTGGGCACGGTGAAGTCGAAGGAAGGCACGAAGATGCCGCCCTTGAACGGCGCGTTGACCTGGTTCAGGCCGATGATGATGTCCGCCGGCGCGAAGGGCAGGGCGTTGCTGAGCTTGATCTCGTAGGGATCGCCGTCCATGGCCGTCCCGGAGCCGACGAGCTGCGGCAGGCCCGTGCTGCCGGCCAGGGCGTTCCCCAGGGACGGCCAGCCGCCCTCGGACAGGAACAGGTTCCAGAAAGCGCCCGCGTCGAGATCGCCGTCGTCGTCCCGGGGCGCGCCGACCGCGATGTCGCCGACCCCGTCGTCGTTGATGTCACCCAGGCTGGCGATGGCGTTGCCGAACTGGTCCTCGTCATCGAGGTCACCACTGAAGCCGCCCTGGCTGTCCCCGATCTTGGTGTGCTCCCGCACGGTGCCGTCGGCGTTGAGGAACAGCAGGTACACCGCTCCGCGACGGTAGCCGCCGCCGTCGTCCTGGTGCGCGCCGACCGCGAGGTCGGTGATGCCGTCCCCGTCCAGGTCGCCGATGTTGCCGAGGCCGCGGCCGAACTGGTCCTGGGCCTGCAGGTCACCGGTGAAGCCGCCCTCGAGCTTGTTGATGATGCTGTGGTGGTCCACGGTGCCGTCGGTGTCGAGTTCCAGCATCCAGACCGTGCCCTCGTTGCCGATCGCGAGCGGCGCGCCGACGGCCACGTTCAGGAACCCGTCCCCGTCGAGATCGCCGAGCGAGGCCGCCGACCACCCGAACTCGTCGCCGTCCTCGAGCGCGCCGATGAAGCCGCCGCTGGTCTCGTTGATCTTCTGGCTGCCCTTGACCGTGCCGTCGGTGTTGAGGAACAGCACGTAGAGCGCGCCGCGGAAGAAGCCGTTCTCGTCGTCGCCGTAGGCCCCGACCGCGAGGTCCACCACGGAGTCGCCGTCGAGGTCGCCGAGCACGGCGATCGACGCACCGAAGTACGAGAAGCCCGGGAGGATCGAGCCGAGGTTGCCGTCGGTGTTGCTGATCTTCTGATGCGACTTCACCGAGCCGTTGCTGTTCAGGAAGAGGATCCAGACCGCGCCGGCCTCGGAGCCGTTGTCGTCGCTGGCCGGCGCGCCCACGGCGACGTCGCCGATGCCGTCGCCGTCGAGGTCGCCCAGGCCGGCCACGGCCCAACCGAACCAATCGGAATCGTCGAGGGTGCCGAGGAAGCCGCCGGACGTGTCGCTGATCTTGACCGGCACGATGACCTTGGCGTCGTCGTCGAGCCGCAGGATCCAGATCGAGCCGCGGTCGAAGCCTCCGTCATCGTTGCGGAAGGCACCGACGGCGAGGTCGATGTTGCCGTTGCAATCGACGTCACCGATCGGGGCGAGCGACCACCCGAAGCGTTCGCTCTCGCCGAGCGTGCCACCGAAGAAGCCCTCGGTCTCGCTGATCTTCTGGAAGCCGGAGACCTGCCCGACGACGGTCTGCGCGTCGGCGGAGGGCCCGAGCAAGAGCGCGGCACCAGCCAGGAGAGCGGGCAGGGAATGGGAACGGAACGACATGGGAGATCTCCTCTGAAGGGCGCGCGTCGTCCAGGCGCGGTGCGGACCACGGACGTGACGGGTCATCGCCCCCACGCGATGCCCGCTGCCCCCCTGGCCGCGGCTGCCGACCGCGTTCCCCCGAAGTGTACGCCAGACTGGGCGACGCGGGGGATGCGGCCGAGGATCAGCGCCGCGGGGCGCCCTCCGCGCCGTCACCGTCGAGCCGGGCGGCGAACTCGCTTGCGAGGGCGCGGGTGTACAGGCCCGCGCCCGCCTGGTTCAGGTGGTTCAGGTCGTAGCGGACATCGGCGCGCAGCAGCCCGGGGAACCGCACCGGGTCGTCGAGGTCGATCAGCCCGGGGATCACCCCCGCCTCCAGGGCTGCCTCGAGCATGTACTCGTACTGGCGCACGTCGGGCGCGTTGATGAAGACCGGTTCGGCCCCCGCCGCCCGCACCTGGTCGATGAAGTCGGTCAGCAGGGCCTGCTCGGCACGCAGCAACTCCTGCGGCTCGCGTAGCTCGCCGGAGTACTCGAGCACGGGTCGTGGCTGATGCGGGTCCGCTCGCAGACGCTTCATCTGCTCGGGCCCGGATCCCTTCCAGATCTGCACGCGCTCCCGGATCAACGCGCGGTCGAAGGGCGTCGCATGAGCGAACGCCAGCTCCAGCGGAACCCAGCCATCACCGCGCGGGCCCAGACCGCCGGCACCGGCGTCGAAGCGATCGGGCAACGCGGCTTCCCGCGTGGCCTCCGTGCCGCCGACGTGCGGTTCGAGCACGTCCCGCGCACGCCCCGAGTTCGACAACCAGGATCCGAACGCCACCAGATGACGCGCCGCCATGTCGAGCTTCCAGGACCAGCTCATGTCGGCCTCGGCCACCACGGCGAGTGCCCTCCACGTGGTCAGCGGGTCGTGCCAGGACGCCAGGCGCGCGGTGAAGTGGTTGTCGCCGGTGATGCGCACGCCGGTGCGCTGGACATCGGTGAAGACCCACTTCAGGCGTGCCGGCTGGAGGGCGGCGATGCGGGTGATCAGCGCCCGGTTCTCGAGCGCGGCCATGCCGGCCACGCCGAAGTTGAACGAGCGCACCGGATGCCCGGCTTCGGCCATCAACCTGTCGAAGCGCGCCGGGTCCACATGCCGGTAGACCTGGCTCGAGCCGATGAAGAGGACGTCGTAGTCGTCCTTGTTCGCGGCGAAGTGCTCGAACTTGCGCGTGCTGGCCGACTCGGGCGAGAGCGGCAGCAGCGGGCGCACGGCGGCCCCGACGCCGACGACCACCGCGATCCACAACGCCGTATGGGCCAGGGCGCGGCCGAGGGAGGGCGGCGGACGGCCCCAGCCCCCTTCGTTCACGTACTCGAAGCGCGGAGTCGGTGTGGCCATGGACGGTGAACTCGGCTCAGAACTGGAAGTAGATGAAAGGCGCGGCGTTCGGGTTGATCAGGGTCAACACCAACGCACAGCAGGTGGCGTAGCCCGCGGTGAAGCCGAGCGATCCCAGCTTGTCCCACAGGCCCGCGAGGTAGCCCTTGTAGCTGACCCAGTGCACGGCGGTCAGCCCGACGAGCAGCCACACGAGTCGGTCGCCGAGCAGCTGGTCCCCCGGTGCCTGGAAGAACACGAAGACCTTGACGATCCCCCAGGCCTTGTCGAGGTTTTCGGAGCGAAAGAAGATGATCGCCACGCAGATCCACCACATGGTCAGCACGTTGCCGACCAGCGGCGGGAGTTCGGGCTTGCGATGCGGACCGAGGGCACCCCAGTAGCGCTGCAGGAGCAGCGCCGGGATCATCCACCCGCCGAAGAGGACGTAGGTCCAGTCGGCGCCGTGCCAGAGCCCGAGCAGCAGCCAGGTCACCGAGATGTTGCGCCAGACCATGAGCTCGCTCCCGCGCGAGCCGCCGAGCGGGTTGAAGAGGTAGTCGCGCACCCAGGAGGACAGGCTGATGTGCCAGCGCGCCCAGAACGCCTTGATGCTCGGCGCGAAGTAGGGGAAATCGAAGTTGAGCATGAGGTTGTAGCCGAGCAACCCCGCGCAGGCGATGGCCATGTCCGAGTACGCCGAGAAGTCGCAGTAGAGCTGCGCGGCGTAGAGCGGCACGGCGAGATAGGCGCTGGCCACGTCGTAGTTGGTGAAGTACCCGAAGTACGCGTCCACGTACTGCGCGATGTTGTCCGAGACGACGGCCTTCTTGATGAAGCCGACGAGGAACAGGATCAGGCAGCCGCGCACGTCGACGTCGGACAGCCTGCGCACGACCTTGAGCTGCGGCAGGAAGTCGATCGCGCGCACGATCGGTCCCGCGACGAGCTGCGGGAAGAAGGCCACGAACAGGGCCAGGTCCAGCACGTTCCGGGTGGGCTGCATGCGCCGGAAGTAGACGTCGAGGGAGTAGCTCAGCGTCTGGAACGTGTAGAAGCTGATGCCGACGGGCAGGCCGATCTCGAACACGATCGGCGGGACCTGCAAGCCGAGCAGGTTGGCGAAGTCGACGCCCGAGTCGACGAAGAAGTTGAAGTACTTGAAGACGCCGAGCAGGCCCAGGTTGCCGACCAGGCTGACGCGCAGCCAGCGCTTGCGCGCGGCGACGTCGTCGGTGGCGCCGAGACGCAACCCGACGACGTAGTCGACCACCGTCGAGAACAGGATCAGTCCCAGGAACCGCCAGTCCCAGGCGCCGTAGAAGATGTAGCTGCAGCCCAGCAGCCAGACCTTCCGCGACGTGTTCGAACGCAGTGCCCAGTGGACACAGAACGCGATCAGGAAGAAGAAGAAGAAGCGGAACTCGGTGAAGATCAACGCTCTGGCCCGAGATGCAGGTGAGAGCTGGGAAGACTACCTCCGAGTGGGCGCCCTGGCCTCCCAGCGACCGCGGGCCCGTGGATCCCGCACGCCGAGCCCACGGCCGAGCCCGCCCGCTGCGCGCGCATCCGGGCTCGGCCGCACGGCGGACCTACGGAGTGCTCTGCAGCTTCTCGATCCGCTTGGTCACCTTCTTCAGCTTCTTGAGCGTCTTCAAGACCCGCTCCTGGCCCTTGATGCCGCCCTTGTCGGCGGACTTCTGCAAGGCCAGCCCGAACTTGTAGAGCCCCTTGTGGGCCGCGATCAGATCCTTGTCATCGATCGGGATCCCGCCCCCCCCGTCCTCGGCACCGAACGCCTCCAGCACGGCCAGGTGCGTGGCGACGGTGTAGTAGAAGAAGGCCACGATGGTCATGCGCAGCTGCATCCAGGCCAGGGTCGGGAAGCCCTTCTTGACCGACTTGGTCATGAACTTGTCCAGGAACTTGAGCTGCTGGAAGGCGACGGCGTAGTCCAGCGCGACCAGTGCGAAGACCATGCTGAACAGGTGGCTCTGGGCGAAGAACGCGTAGGTGATGGCGTTCGGTTCCGCGCCGGACTTCGAGATCGACGCGCTCATCATGCTGTTGATCATGTTGGCCTGCGTGCTCGCGTCGGGCACGCCGATGCCGTAGACGCCCGGATCCCAGTCGTGCAGCCACCACTGGCCGCGCAGCACCGGCACCTTCTTCTTGGTGGTCAGCTTGCCGACCTTCTTGACCGGCGTGCCGTCCTCCATGACCACCACGGTCACGGGCTCGGTCTCCTCGACCTCCTCCTCTTCCCACCACAGGCAGAAGGGCGGCGGGTCGCCGCCGCCGCCGTCGGGCTTGTGGCCACAGGCCTCGTAGACCTCGTGATCGACCGCGTTGTTCGGATCGGGATCCAGCAGCACGTCCTGGAACGACTGACCGAAGGTGTGCCGCCCGAAGACGTAGTGCCAGTCCTCCCAGACCCAACCGGGATCGCCGGGCTCGGGGTCGGTCTCCATCCAGTGCACGTCGGAGAGCGGGTCGCCGTTGAGGCGCGCCACGAAGCCGCGGTCGTCGAGCATGTCGACGGCCAGCGGGTCCACCAGGTGCGAGTCGATCAGGCCCTCGGCGAAGGGCAGCCAGTTGGCGTCGTCGTCGTCGTTCTCGCCGTTGAAGACCCAGATCTTGGCTTCGCCGCCCGGCACCGGGAAGGTGAAGCTGTTCCAGTCGTGCGGTTCGGCGACCTGGAACTGGTGGAGCGGGTTGTCCGGGTTGCTGCTGCCGATGATGTCGTGAGCGATGAACAGCGTGCTGCCGGGGTAGGTGATGCCACCATCGACGGGGGCGTAGGGCGTGGCGGTCCAGTCGTCGCGACGTTCGAAGTAGTAGAAGCCGGAGCGGCCCGCGTCCTTGAAGAAGAACGAGTCGGGCAGGCGCATCGCGTCGGCCCACTCGGGGTTGTCGGTGGCCGCGCCTTCCATCAGCGGATCATCGTCCGTGGTCGGGACGTTGGCCGGCAGGAAGAAGGGCTTGTTCGGGTTGGGTGTGAGCTGCGCGGTCGCCGTCGTGGTGAGTGCCAACGAGAGCACGGCGAGCAGCAGGGCCAGGACGCCGCGCGGGGCGGCCGGTGTGCGAGCTGACATCATCCTCGAATCCCCCAGGGTCGGTGGAGCGGGCCGCGCGCGGGACGGCGTCGCCTCCGTCTGATGAGGACGAGGGTACGCGCCCGTCGCGATCGCTTGAAGCGGCACGCTAACATGGGGCCTCGCCCCCGCGCCCCCGGAGCCCCGGTCGTGAACGAACG
This sequence comes from Planctomycetota bacterium, assembly GCA_029259725.1. Lineage (GTDB taxonomy): Bacteria > Planctomycetota > B15-G4 > B15-G4 > B15-G4 > JAJDER01. The sequence goes on from JAJDER010000131.1 coordinate 26,324, forward strand.
CCTGGCCACGATCACGGCCCTGGCCCTGTTCCTGGTCAGCTCGGTGTCGATCGGGCTGTTCCTCGGCCTGGGACACGACGAGGGCGTCACGATCCAGATCGCGGTGGGCGAGCCCGAGCCCGAACTGATGCAGCGCTTCGAGCCGTGGCCCGTGACGGAGACCTACCCGTCGCTGGACGGCCGCCGCCGGCCGCCGCCGTGGCGGGTGATCAAGAACCTGTCGGTCCCGTCCAACCCGCAACCGCCCGGGTACTTCCTGGGGCTGAACGCCTGGGCCGCCGTGTTCGGCGGGCAGGCCGTGTCGCTGCGCATCCCCGGCCTGCTGTGCGGCCTCGCCGCGCTGCTGGCCTTCGGGCGACTCGCGCGGCGCCTGATCCCGCGCCCCACCGCCGCGACCGCGGTGGTCTTCGTGTTCGCGCTGTCGCCGTGGTTCGGTGCCCTGGCGACCTTTGCCCGCCCGTACGCGCCGGCGCTGGCCCTGGGCCTGTGGTCGACGGTGCTGGTCCTGTCCATCGCCGACAGTCCCAGGCGCTGGGCACCGCGTTTCGCTTTCGTGGTGGTGTCCCTGGCCGGGCTCTACACGCTCTACCACTACGCCTTCGTGCTCGCGTGGCAGCTGCTGTTCCTGGTGGCCGTGGCGTGGCGCGACCCGCGCCGGCGAGCACTCCATCTGGCGCACCTGGTCGGCATGACCGTCGTGATCGGCACCGGTTTCGCGCCCTGGGTCCCGGCGCTGATCGGACACCTGCAACTCACCGGCAGCGTGCGCTCGTACTACAAGGCACCGGTCTCCGCCGATGCGCCGGCGCAGCTCGAACGCGTGCTCTCCGAGTTCCTGGTGGGCGTGGCGCCGATCCACCTGCCGCGCACCGTGATCGAAGTCACCTGGGCGGCGATGGCCCTGCTGGCGATGCTGCTCTGGGTCCGCAGCCGCGGCGCCCCCGCCGATCCGGAGCCCGCAGCCACGCGAGACGATCCCCTCGGTCGCCTCGCGCTGCTCTCCGCGCTGCTGTACCCGCTGCTGATCCTGGTGGCCGACCTGGCTCACGGCACGCGCACGCTCATGATCAGCAAGACGACGTTCATGGCCCTGCCGCTGCTCCTGCTCGCGGGCGGACGCATCTGGTCCCGCCGCGCGGGCCCGCGCCTGCGCGTGGCCGGCGCCGTCGTCGCCGTGCTGCTCATGGCCGGCGCGACCGGCCTCACCGTGCACATGAACCACTTCGTCTTCGAGGACGATCACCGGCTCATCGCCCGCCACCTCCTCGCCAGCGACGACGAGAACCACCTGGTCCTGCTCAACACGCCTCACCGCGGCAACGCCGTCCCGTTGCTGCTGACCCTGCAGGATCACGGTCTCGAGAGCCTGCGCATCGTCATGGCCACGCCGCCGAACCTGGAGAGCGTGATCGGCGCCTGCTGCGCGCGCGAGGGCGCGCAACGCATCACGCTGCTCAACCTGCAGGCGGGCGCGGTCTACAACGAGAAGAAGGTCTGGACGCCCGAGCAGGTCGACGCGGCCGCGCGCCACGGCCGGCTGAACGACTGGAACGTCGTGCGCGCGCCGCCGCGCGGGCTGGCCGAGCTGGAGCCGCTGCGCGAGGGCGAGCGGCGCATGCTGATCGTCAGTCCGGTGCGGTGACCAGGGCGTCGACCACGCGCTCCACGCCACGCCGTTCAGCCACCTGCCGCACGATCGAGAGGTAGCGCTCGAGCGCCGCGGCCTCGGACCAGTGGCCCGCCACCGCGGCCCGGCCGCGTCGCCCCAACTCGTCGCGCAGGCCCGGCTCGGCCTGGATGCGATCCATCGCCGCGAGCAGGTCGTCGTCCCCGGTGAAGAGCAGGCCGGCCTGCGAGGTCGCCAGGATCTCCGGGTAGCTGCCGAGCTCCCGCGCGATGACCGGGGTTCCCTGCGCGAGCGCTTCGATCACGACCAGCCCGAAGGTCTCGAAGCAGACCGAGGGCGCGATGAGCGCGAGCGCGTGGCGATGGCAGCGCACCAGCGCGTCGGCGTCGAGGCGGCCGAGGAAGCGGACCCGGTCGTGACCGCGCTCGCGGGCCAGCCGGCGGAGTTCCTCGCCGTGGCTGCCCTCGCCCGCCACGAGCAGGTCGGCGTCGGGGTAGCGATCGAAGACCGGCAGGATCTCGTCCAGCCCCTTGATGCGCTCGAGCCGGCCGACGAAGAGGAAGTAGGGCCGCTCATGGGGTGAGACGTCGGTGCCGGCCGCCTGCCCGTCGGGGGCGAGGAAGCACGGCAGCACCTGCATCGCGTGCGGAAACCCGAACTCGGCGTGCTTGTCCCGGCAGAACCCACTCGGCGCGAGGAAGGCGTCCACCTGCGCCAGCTCCCGCTCCAGCAACCCCGTCGCGCGCCACAGCTGCGGCGGCCGCCCGTGCCGCAGCACGCAGCGCAGACACTCGCGGCTGTCGCAGAGTTCGCGGCCATGGCGCCAGAGCACATGCGTCGGGCACACCAGCCAGTGGTCGTGGACGCTGAGCAGCTTGAGCCCGTCGCCCAGGGAGAGCACGCCCGGGCCCAGGAGCGAGATGTTGTGGAAGTGGATCACGTCGACTTCGCGTTCGGCGAGGATGCGGCGCAGACGCCGGCCGTGGATCAGCGGCCGGCCGGTCTGGTGCGCGACGATGGGCGCAAGCGAGCCTTGCAGGCCGATGACCTCCACGCCGTCGGGCGCGGGGCCGTGGGTCGGTGCCGCCGTGCCTCCCAGCAGCCGATGGGCTCCGACATCGTGCACCACCGTGACCTGATGCCCGCGCCGCGCGAGGCCGTGGGCGAGGCGCTGCACGGCGATCGCATCCCCTCCGAAGTGGTGCGGCGGGTAGAAGGTGGTGACCATCGCGAAGCGCAGGCCGCTCATCGTCGGGCCCTCATCGGCGCGCCGCTCATCGTCGCGCCCTCATCACGTCCCCGGCCGACCGTCCGCCCCGCGCGCGCTCCGGCGCAGCGCACCGACCCGGCGTGCGGCGGCTCGCGCCCGCAGGATCAGCCGCGACGAGAACGAGAACAGCGAACGCCCCGGCGCGCCGCGCAGGTAGTAGGCGTCGAGGCGCGGCAGGGCCAAGGGATCCTCGGCGCGGCCGGCGAAGGCCATGCGCGTGGTGACGCCCGTGTCGAACACCGCACCCACGCGCCGGCGCGCCTCGGCGGACGCGTCCCCGTAGGGGTAGGCGAAGTGCGGCACCGGCACGCCGACTTCGTCTTCCAGCCGTGCGCGGCAACCGGCCAGTTCACTCGCCCAGGCGTCTTCCGTGAGGCCGGCGAGGCGGCGATGGGTCGCCGTGTGCGCACCCACACCGAAGCCCGCCTCCCGCCAGGCGCGCAGCTCGTCCCAGTCGAGCAGCGGCAACTCGGGGAGCCCGTCGCCCTGGCCCGGCCAGCGGTTGGTCCGCCCGACCCAGGACGAGACCACGTAGACCAGCGCCGGGACGCCGAGCCTGCCGAGCGGCGGCGCGGCCTCGGTGAGCACGTTGCGATACCCGTCGTCGAAGGTCAGCGCCACGCGAGGTCGGCCGCTCGGCTCGGGGGCCAGCAGTGCCTCGAGCGGGACCACGGAGACTCCGTCCTCGAGCAGGGTCGCGACGAGGCGTTCCAGGTCGTCGGCCCCGAACGAGACCACCGAGCGGCTGTCGTCGATCGAGTGGAAGGTCAGGATCGCGTCCCGCGACGCAGGCGTGGTCCCGGGCGACGGCGTGCGTGGCGGCGGCGGCGGCGTGGGCGGCGGCGGCATCAGCGTCCCCCGCCGATCCGGCGGCGCGCGGCCGCGACGACCTCGCGGTCCTCGTCGGCCATCCCGAAGCGCGCGAAGACCACGGCGCTGCCGGCCACGAACACGACCAGCGGCAGCAGCCAGCCGGCCACGACCCCGGGCCCCGCGCGCCACGGCCAGCACACCGCGAACATCGCGCCGGTGGCCACCAGCGCGACCAGCGAGCGCGACGTCCACGGCACGAGCCGATAGATGACGGCGACCTGCCCGACCTGCAGGGCCTTGCCGAGCAGGATCGCGATCGCCGTGGCCCAGGCCGCGCCCCAGCCGCCGTGCTCGGGGATCCACAGGATGTCGAGAACCAGGTTGCAGGCCAACAGGGCGCCGGTGTTCACGAGGTTGAGCCTGCCCTTGCCGGTGAGCACGAGCATCCGCGCCGAGAGACCGCCCGCGGCCATGAACATGCGCCCGACCGTGAGCACGACGAGCACCGACACGCCCGTCGCGAACTCCGGCCCGAACAGCGCGAGCAGCGGCGGCCCGGCGAGGATCAGCACGCCGCCCAGGACGAGCCCCGACCACAACGACCAGCGGCCCGTGAGCCGGTAGAGCTTGCCGATGCCGTCCCAGTCGCCCTCGGAGTGCAGCGCGCTCAGCCGCGCGGCGAAGGACGGCGCGATGCTCTCGTGCACCAGGATCACCAGCGGTGCCAGTCGCGCGCACAGCCCGTAGACGCCGACCTCCTCCGGGGACCGGAACACGCCCATGAGGATCACGTCCATCCAGACGATGGCGAGGGTGAACAGGCGCGAGCCCATGAGCGGCCACGATTCGGCGGCCAGCTCCCGCGTGGGCCAGCTCGAGGTCTCCACACCGACGGCGAAGACTCCGGGAACCAGCTTGCGGACCAGCCGGATGGCGAGAGCGAGACCCACCAGCGGCCCGGCCAGGGTCGCCGCGACCACGCCGGTCATGCCCCAGCCCGCGACCCAGGTGAGCGCCAGCACGAGCACGGTGACGGCCAGCACGACCACGCGCTCGATCCAGGCCTGCGCCTTGATGCGCATGAGCCCCTGCACCACGGCCAGGTTCACGGTCAGCAGGGCGAGGAGCAGCACGAAGGGCGAAAGCGCCTCGAGCACGGAGGTCAGCTCGGGATCGTCGAACGCCCGCTCCGCCAGCCACGGTGCCGCCAGGAACAGCGCCGCCGCGAGCAACGACGCCACGCCGCCGGTGATCAACCAGCTCGAACGCACCAGCGCGCGCAGGGCCGCCAGGTCGTCCTGCCGGCGCGCGCGCGCCACGAACGGCAGCACCCCCGGGGACAACCCGACGCTGGCGGCCATGCCCGCGACCAACGCCACGCTGCGCGCCAGGGTGTAGGTGCCGAAGGCGGCGGCCCCGAGGATGTGCGTCGCGGCGAGCGCGGCGAGCAGCCGCAACGCGGTCCCGAGCAACGTGGCCAGGGCGGTCCACCCGGCGTCGCGCGCCGTGCCCTTCGCCGTGCTCGACCCGCCCTGCCGATCCATCGATCCTGCGCTCCCCGAGACCCGGCCGCGCCGAGCGGGTCCGCCCTCCCGACACCTCGTCCGACGGATGGTACTCTGCACCTCGGTGGACCGAAGGATCGCTCGTCGGATGGCCGGCGGGCCGCAACACACGGGAGCCGGCGTCGGGTGCACGGAACCGATCAGCGCAGCGACGCCTACGCCCTGACCGCGGAGGACCACGCGAGCTGGGAGACCAATCGCTTCGTCGGCCCGTTCACCGCCTGGACTCCCGCCGAGATGGACGGCTTGCGGCCGCGCATGCTGGCCGGGTTCAGGAGACCATCGGCCGCCTACGGTTTCTGCACGATCAAGAACCGACACCTCGATTGCCGCGCCATCCACGAGGCCGGCACCCACCCCGCGATCCTCGAGCGCATCGCGCAACTGCTCGGGCCGGACCTGCTGCTGTGGCGCTCGCGGCTGTTCCACAAGCCGCCCGGCGGGGACGTGATCCTCTACCACCAGGGCCGCGACTGGCCCGGCCTGCACGAGGACGTACCCTCGATCGAGCCCGCCGTGGCCGTCACCTGCTGGCTGGCCCTGACCGGATCCAACCGCGCCAACGGCTGCATGAAGCTCGTGCCGGGGAGCCACCATGTCTGGCACGACTTCGAGCCGGTGGAGGGCCACGGGCTCTTCGGTCGCGGGCTCAAGCTCAAGGGCTTCGACGACGTCGAACCGATCCATTTCGAACTGGAACCCGGGCAGTTCTTCCTGTTCAGCGAGTCGGTCGTGCACGGCAGCGATCCCAACCGGAGCGACACGGACCGGACGGGCGCGGCGTTCCGCTTCACGCCGACGAGCACCCGCGTCTATCGCGACATGCGCATCGATGGCGCGGGCATGCCCACCAGGGGCTGGCACGCCGTCCTGGTCCACGGCGAGGACACCTTCGGGCACAACAAGCTGGGCCCGCCGCCGGAGGTCGATGACCCGCCCATGAGCGTGTTCCGCCGTGCGCTCTCGCCCTTCCGCCGGCGCTGGTACCAGCGCGTGCACGGCATGCCGTGAGCTCCGCTCACCTCCAGGCCGGGCCGGGCGGCTCCGGGCCGCTCTTCGTCGTGGGCTGTGGACGCAGCGGGACGACCCTGCTGCGGCTGATGCTCACGGCCCACCCGGACCTGTCGATCCCGGAGGAGTCGCACTACATGTACGACTGGTTCCGCCGTCGCGCGAAGGGGCGGGGCCCGACGGACATCACCAGCGCGGCCGGCTGGGGCGAGCTCACGGACTTCGTGCTCGAGCACCCGCGCACGCGCCACCTCGGACTGGACGCGGCGGTCCTGCGTCGGCGCTGCGACGACGTCGCCACGCGCAGCCACGCCGCGGCGTTCGCCGTCGTGCTCTCCGAAGCCGCCGCGCGCGAGGGCAAGCCGCGCTGGGGCGACAAGACGCCCCAGCACGTGCAGTACATGCTCGTGCTCGCCGAGGTGTTCCCCGACGCCCGCTTCGTGCACCTGGTGCGCGACGGCCGCGACACGTCGCTGTCGCTGCTCTCCCTGCGCAAGCGGCGTCTCAGCCGTTGGGGTCCGAGGTCGATGGGCCACGCCGGCTACTACTGGGCCTGGCTGGTCCTGTCGGGGCTGCTGGCCGGGCAGCGGCTCGGCCCCGAACGCTACCTGCAGCTGCGCTTCGAGGACCTGGTGGCCGCGCCCGAGGACCACCTGCGCCCGCTCTGTGCCTGGGCCGGGTTGCCGTTCCACGACGGCATCCTCAGCTACCACGAGAGTGAGACCACCCGCGCGTACGCACAGGCCGGCGATCCGCGCAAGCGCTGGCTGACACGCCCGCCGGACCCCGACCGCACCGATCGCTGGAAGCAGGACATGTCGCCGGACGACCAGGCGAGCCTGCTGCGCCAGGCCGGCGGGCTGCTCGCGCACCTGGGCTACGAGGTGGGTGCGCTGTCGACGCGACAGGAGCGACTGCGCGGCGCGCTGCGGACCCTGCAGGCCGACGGTCCGGACCCCGGCGAACGCTCCGCGTCCCCCCACCGCGTCCGCGGCCGCGCGCTCACCGCCGCGCTGCTGCTGGATCGCGCTCGACAAGTCGCGGCCCTGCGTCGCGGGAGCCTGGACCCCTTCGCGGGAGCGAGCCTGCGTTGGCAGCGGACGCTCGCGCTGCTGCTGGCCGAGGCCGAGGGGCGCGCGTGAGCGCCGCGAGCCCTGACCTGCGCCTGCAGCCGTGTTTCTTCGGTCCGGACGACAGTCTCTTCGGCTGCCATCACGCCCCCGAGGGCGAGGACCGACACCACGGCGTGGTCGTGTGCCCACCCTTCGGCCACGAGGCGCTGCAGTTCCATCGGGCCCTCGCGCAGCTGGCCGGACACCTCGCTCGCGCCGGCTGCCCGGTGCTGCGCTTCGATCCGTACGGCTGCGGTGACTCCGCCGGAGACGGCACCGAGGGCCGACTCGCCCGCTGGGTCGAGGACATCGCCTCCGCCATCGAAGCGCTCCGCGCACGCGCTCCGGGTCTGCGGCGCGTGAGCCTGGTCGGCCTGCGCCTGGGCGCGACCCTGGCACTCCGCTGCGCCGCGGAACGGACCGACGTCGACGGCCTCGCGCTCTGGGATCCGATCCTCGACGGCCGAGCCTATCTGGAGCAGCTCGACCGCCTCCACGCCGGCGTGCTGGCCCGCGCCCACGTGCTGCCCACGGCCGCCGAGTCGTCGGGCGCGCGCGACCAGCGTCTCGGGTTTCCGCTCAGCGCGGAGTTCGTGGCCGACCTGCTGTCGCTGCGCCTGACCGACGCCCCCCTCTCGGTTCGCAAGGCGCTCGTGCTGCGCAGTCATCCGCAGGCCGACACGGCTCCGCTCGTCGAGCTGCTCAGGGTCGGGGGCGCTCGCGTCACCACTCACCAGAGTCTGCAACCGGAGCTCTGGCGCTGGGAAGAGGACTTCGGTCGTCAGCTCGTGCCGCTGCCGCTGCTCCGGCGTCTCGTCGAAGGCCTCGTCGAGGACGTGGTCGCATGACGACGCCGCGCGAGGAAGCCGTGATCTTCGGCGGTGAGCGCGGCCTGGTGGGCGTGATCACCGACCCACCGCCGGGCGCGCGCGGGGCCGGGAAGGGCCTCGGCGTGATCGTGCTCAACGCCGGCATCACGCCGCGCATCGGTCCGAGTCGACTCTCGGTGCGCCTCGCCCGGGCCCTCGCCCTCCAGGGCCTGACCACGCTGCGCTTCGACCATTCGCAGACGGGCGACAGCAAGCTGGCCCGGCGCGGCCCCGGCGCCCGCGACGTCTCGCAGCTGGACGTCGAGACCGTGGCGGCCCTGGACCACCTGCACGCCTGTCGGGGACTCGATCGCTTCGTGCTCACGGGACTCTGCGCCGGGGCCGCGGGAGCGCTGCGGGCGGCGCGCCAGGATCGACGCGTGGTCGCCGCCGTGCCCATCGGCCTGCCGCCGATCCGCGGGGCCGGTGGCCCACGCCTCCTGCTGCGGCACTTCCTGCGGCTCGCCTTCCGCAGCTCGTTCCGCGCGCGCAAGTGGCGCGCCATGGCGAGCCTGGACTTCGACGTCAAGCGCGTGCTGGGCACGCTGGTCGCGGCGCCCTTCTCGCGGTCCGCCACCACCACGGGCGTGATGCCCGATGCGCGCGGCGAACTGCGGCCGCTCCTGCTGCGCGGCACCGAGCTGCTGATCGTCCACGCCGAGGGCGACGAAGGCCTCGATGCCACCCTGGCCACCGTCGACCCCGAGCTGCTCCGACCCGTCGGCCGGCCACCCCGGCTGCACATCGTGCGCGGCGCGAACCACGTGTTCACGCTCGCCTCCAACCAGGCCGAGTTGTTGCAGCTGCTCGTGCCGTGGATGGCCGCGCTCCCCGAGCGCCTCGCGGAGCGCGCCGACGCGCCGGAGACGCCCGACGTGCCGGACGCGCAGCGCGACACACCCGGGTCCTGAACTCAGAAGAGGCGCTTCCAGCGCTCCAGCGTGTGCCGCGACTTCGCTTCGTAGGCGTACACACCGTCGATGCCGAGGGCCTCGGACAGGGCCGCGCCCGCACCCGTCCCGTCCGAGAGCCCGACCTTCGGCACCCAGGCCAGGCTCTCGGGCAGCAACCCGGTGTCCACGGCCGCGCGGCGCAGCACGTGCTTCTCGACACCGTCCACGAAGCAGGCCTCACGAGGAACGGCCAGCGCCGCGTCGATGACCGAGGACCGCCAGAAGACGTGTTGGAGCGACACGCCCCGCGACCAGCTCACGAAGGGCGACAGTTCTCCGGTCCAGCGCGTGCGGGCGATGAGCTCGGCCGTCGTCGAGAGCCCGACCGCCGCCATGTACGCCGCGTGGCGCAGCATGCCGTCGAAGAGCAGGTCCGAGCCGTAGCCCGTGACCAGGCGGCGGCAACTCGCGCGCGCGGCATCGACCAGGGCCGAGACCTGCACCAGGATCTCGGCGGTGAGGCCGTCGAAGACCTCGTTGCGGAACACGACCTCGTCGAGTCGCTCGAGCAGGGACGGGCCGTCGAGGTGCACCTGGGCATGGGCGCAGCCGAGCGCCTCGGCGAGGGCGGCCGCACCGGCGAACTCGTCGCCGTGGTCGGTGCCGAGGGTGAAGCTGGCGACCGGCCCCTGCCGACGGGCGAGGGCGCAGGCCAGCGAGCTGTCGATGCCGCCGGAGACGCACGCGCCCGTGGCCTCCGTCGACTCGGGCAGCGCCGCGAGCAGGGCCGCCCCGAGGTCGTGGGGCGGCGCGCCGGCCGGCGGCGACTCGAAACCCCGCGCAACTCCCTCGACGTGCACGCCGCTCGCGGTCGCGAGCACCGAGCAACCCGGTGGGACACGCCGCACGTCCTCGAACGGGGACCAGTCCGGCGCACGCGCGCCCGGGGCCAGGAGCACAGGGTCGGACCGGGGGTGCACCGGGGCCAGCACGGCCAGCGCCTTGGCCTCGGGTGACACGACCCAGCCGGCGCCACGCCTCGCGATCCACAACGGGCAGGTGCCCAGCTCGTCGGTCTCGATCGCGAACCCGGCGCTCGAGGCGGTCAGCCGCAGCTGCGCGGTGCCGTCGCGCCAGGGCGCCGTCCAGCCACGCCCGTCGGCGTGCACGCCGGCCGCCAGCGACGCCGTGGCCCAGACGGCGACGCCGCCCGCCTCCCAGATCGGTTGCACCGGATCCGTGTACGGGCACAGGCGGCCCGCGAGCCGGTCGCCCTCGCTTGCCGTGGGAGCCTCCGCTCCGGCCACCAGCACGAAGGGCACCGGTTCAGTCCTCCGCCGGCAGCACGTAGCCGAGTCGCGTCGCGAGCTCCCGCGCCTCGTGGCCGAGAGGTCGCGGCAGGCTCACCGAGCGCCAGGCGTCGGCCAGCTCCGGGTCGATCTTCCCGCGCCGATGGATGTTGGGGTCGCCCGGGCCTCCGAACATGCGCCCACGACCGTAGGGATCGAGGACAGCCGCGTCGTAGGCCACGCCGAGGTGCGCGCACACGCCCGTGAGCACGGGCTCCGGGTCCCGCACGAGATCCTCGTAGTGGACCAGCCGGAAGCGCTCGGCCCCGATCTGCTCGCCGAAGGCCAGCACGTTGTGGTTGCACTGGACCCAGTAGCGCTCGCCCAGTTCGTGGGGATCCCCGCGCACGCGGCGGATGCGGTCGAGCCGGTTGCGCACGAAGGACTCGATGACCGCGAGCGGATGGCGCACGAGACCGACGTAGCGCGGCCTGTCGAAGAGTTGCTCGGCCCGCTGCAAGCAGGCCATGCCCAGCGCATAGGTCGGTGTCTTGTCGACGAGCAGCAGGCCGGGCTGACCGCGCAGCAGGTCGTACACCTCGGCCGTGGACGCATCGGCCGCGACGAGCGCCTCGACGCGGGCCAGGGCCGCCGCGTAGTCGAGCTCCGCGGCGGCCATGACCGCGCGCACCAGGCCGTCGCGGTAGAAGTCGGAGAAGTCGTCCGCCTGCCAGTCGGCCATGCTCGCGTGATCGAGCAGGAACAACTCGGGTGGGCAGAACAGCGCCGGGTGCGCCGAGAGCATGAGCCGGAGCAGGGTCGACCCGGACCGCGGCGCGGAGAGCACGAAGCCGACGCTCGTGTCCTCAGGGCGGCCGGTCATGGGCTTCGACACGGCGGCCGCTCCGCGCTCGCGGCGCGTGAGGGCTTCATCCACGAGCCGGGCCAGCGCG
>JAJDER010000132.1 GCA_029259725.1 Planctomycetota bacterium
CTGCGGCGAGGAGGGCTCGTTGCTCAACAGCCTGGAGGGCAAGCATCCCTTCCCGCGCGAGCGCCCGCCGTTCCCGGTGACACACGGTTACGAGGATCGGCCGACGGTCGTCAACAACGTCGAGACGCTCGCGGCGGCCGCGCACATCGCGCGCCGTGGCGGCGAGTGGTATCGCGGTCTCGGGCTGGGCGAACTGTCGGGCACCAAGGTCATCAGCCTCTCGGGCGACATCGCGCAGCCGGGCAACTACGAGGTGCCCATCGGCCTGCCGCTGCAGACCCTGCTCCACGACTGGGCCGGCGGGCCGGGCCAGGGGCGCACGATCCAGGCCGTGACCATGGCCGGCCTGTCGGGCGGGTTCCTGGCCGGCGAGGACATGCACGTGACGCTCGACGAGCCGTCGGTCCGCGCCAAGGGTTCGATGCTCGGCGCCGGCGGCATCATCGTCTTCGACGACCGCCGCGACATGGTCGAGGTGGCCCACTCCTGCATGGAGTTCTTCGCCGACGAGTCCTGCGGCAAGTGCTTCCCCTGCCGCATCGGCACGCAGCGGATCACCGAGCGGCTCGGCGGCGAGGCCGGCCCGGAGGAGTTCGCCGACTGGTCGCGCGAGGTCGCGGACATCGGCGAGGTGATGAAGGCCACCAGTGCCTGCGGACTCGGCATGGCGGCGCCCCTGGTCACCGAGAGCCTGATGCGCTACTTCCCCGAACAGGTCGCCGCCCACGTCGCGAACGGTGGCACCTATGCCCGGCAGCACCACGGTTGAGGATGCGAGCATGACCCAGGTCAAACCGACATCGGGTGCGGGACGCATCGTGCTCGACGGCGACAGCGTCGAGTTCGGTGCCGGCGAGTCGATCCTCGAGGTCGCCACGCGTCACGCGCGGGACGTGCCCACGCTCTGCTACGACCCTCGACTGGACGCCTTCGGCGGGTGCCGGTTGTGCGTGGTCGAGGTCGAGGGTGTGCGCAACCCGGTCGCGTCCTGCGCGCGTGCGGCCGAGGACGGCATGGTCGTGCACTCGTCGACGGCGACCCTCGAGAAGTACCGCAAGACGCTGGTGGAGATGGTCTGCTCCGAGAACCGGCAGGTCGACGTGGATCCCCTCAGTGGTCTCGCGAGCCAGGAGCTGGCCGCGCTGGCCGATCGCTACGACGCGCGGACGGGCCGCTTCGCCGGCGCGCAGTCCGGGTGCTCCTACGAGGACGACGACAACCCGTTCATCCTGCGCGACTACGACCAGTGCATCTCCTGCTACCGCTGCGTGCGCGTGTGCGCCGAGCAGGAGGGTGACTTCGCGATCTCGATCAAGAACCGCGGCTTCGGCACGCAGATCACCGTGGAGTTCGACGGCCTGCTCAACGCATCGGCCTGCACCTTCTGCGGGCAGTGCGTGCAGACCTGTCCGACGGGCGCGCTGGCGGACCGCAAGGCCCTGCGCTACGCGGACACGCCGGGCGAGATCGAGAAGACGCGCACGATCTGCACCTACTGTGGTGTCGGCTGTTCGGTGGACGTGCTCACCAAGGGCGACCGGATGGTCGGCGTCCAGCCGGCCATGGACGGCCCCGCGAACCAGGGCGCGCTGTGCGTGAAGGGACAGTTCGCGTACGACTTCGTGCAGCACGAGGACCGCTTGAAGACCCCGCTGTTGCGCGGCGAGGACGGGGAACTGCACCCGGCCAGCTGGGAGGACGCGCTCGAGCGGGCCGCGGACGGGTTCCTGAAGGCTCTCGAGGAGCACGGCCGACACAGCGTCTACGCGGTGGCCTCCGGGCGCGCGCCGCACGAGGCCGCGTACACCACGCAGAAGTTCATCCGCGCCGGCTTCTGGAACAACCACGTCGACAACTGCAGCCGTGCCTGACACGCACCGACGGTCGCCGGTCTGGCGGCCACGATCGGACGCGGCGCCATGTCGAATCCCTTGATCGACATGCAGAAGCCCGATGTGATCTTCTGCATCGGGACGAACATGACCGAGTGTCACCCCGTGGCAGCCACGGGGCTGAAGAAGGCCATCGCGCGCGGCGCGAAGATGATCGTGGCTGACCCCCGCAAGATCCCGCTGGCCGACATGGCGGACGTGTACCTGCCGCTGCGCGTCGGGTCCGACGTGGCGCTGCTGGGGGCCATGGCGCACGTGCTCGTGCGGGACGGACTCGTGGACGAGTCCTTCATCGCCGAGCGCACCTCGGGCTACCCGGAGCTGAAGGCGCACGTGGCGAAGTTCACGCCGCAGTGGGCCGAGGGCATCACCGGCATCCCCGCCGCGGACATCGAGCGGGCGGCGCGGATGTACGGCGAGGCGGAGCGTGGCGCGATCTACTACACGCTCGGCATCACCGAGCACATCTGCGGGGTCGACAACGTCCAGAGCCTCTGCAACCTCGCGCTGCTGACCGGGAACATCGGGCGCGAGGGCACGGGCATCAACCCGATGCGCGGGCAGAACAACATCCAGGGAGCCGGCGATGCGGGCGCCCTGCCCAACAACTACCCGGGCTTCCAGGCCGTCACCGATCCGGCCAACCAGGCCAAGTTCGCCAAGCTGTACGGCCACGAGATCGACCTCGAGAAGGGCATGACCAAGGTCACCGCCCTCGAACTCTGCGGCGACAAGATCCGCGCCATGCTGATCGACGGCGAGAACACCGTCGTCACCGACCCGGACCGCAAGCACTGCGAGCACGCGCTGTCGAGCCTGGATCACCTGGTCGTGATCGACCTCTTCCTGACCGACACCGGCAAGCTGGCCGATGTGGTCCTGCCGGCGACGGCCTGGGCCGAGACCGACGGGGTGTGCTCGAACACCGAGCGGCGCGTGCAGCGTCTGCGCGCGGCGGTGCCGGCCCAGGGCGAGGCGATGCCGGACTGGTGGATCGTGAGCCAGATCGCGAAGCGCTGCGGGATCCCCGGCTTCGACTTCGAGTCCGCCGCGGACGTGTTCAACGAACTCTGCAGCCTGTCGCCCATCTACGCCGGTCTGAACTGGGACATCATCGACAAGGGCGAGTACCACTGGCCCGTGCCGGAGATGGGGCACCCGGGGACGCCGATCCTCCACCAGGGCGTGTTCGAGAACGGCCGCGGGCTGTTCAAGCTGCTCGAGTACCGCGATCCGGCCGAGACCATCGACGCGGACTTCCCCGTCTGGCTCACGACCGGCCGGCGGCTGGAGTCGTACCACTCGCGCACGCAGACGGGGCGCTCCAGCGGCATCGACTACCTGCTCTGGGAGGAGACGCTCGAGGTGCACCCCGACGACGTGGAGTCCTGGGGCCTGCGAGACGGTGACTTCTGCACGATGACCAGCGCGCGCGGTTCGGTGCGCATCAAGGTGGAAGCGACCAACCGATCTCCGCGCGGCACGGTGTTCACGAGCTTCTCGTTCGCCGACGTGCGCGTGAACGACCTCACGGGTTCGGGGTACGACCCGATCACGCAGACGGCGGAGCTGAAGGTCTGTCCGGTGCGCATCGAGCGGGAGCAGGCGACCGTCTGATCCCGCGGACGGACCGGCCCGCGGGCACAGCGCGCGCAGGGCGGAAAGGGGCCGAGGTGATCGACACGTCGGGCGTCAACGTGCTCTGGCCGCACCAGGGACAGGAGCAGTCCGAGCACACCTGGCTGGTGACCGTGGGCGAGCCCGCCGGACTGCCGCCGCCGTACCTGGAGGACAACGCGCTCACGCGGCACCTGCTGTCGGCGCTGTTCTTCATGTCGCTGGAGCTGAGCCACCGCAACCACGTGAACCCGCGGGCCGAGGGGTTCCGCTCGGTGGCGTACGTGGCCTCCGACCCCTCCATCACGGCGTGCTGCACCAAGGTGGGCGACACGCACGTCGTGATCGTCGGCGTGCAGTGGCTGTTCCGTCTCGTCGGTCTCTGCGACCGCTTGCGCCCGGCCCTGGCCCGGCGGCCGCGGGCGGGGCGGCCCGTCGCCGACGAGACGCCGGCGCCGGCCAGCGAGGAACTGACCGAGCTGCTCTGGGGTCGCACGGACATCGAGGCCGCCGAGGCCCTGGCCATCGCGGAGTCCTGGCCCGAGGCCGGCGCCGAGTCGCTCGGGATCCAGATGGACGCCTGGACCGTGTTCTACGACCTGGTGCGTCTGGTCTTCATGCACGAGTGGGCCCACGCCCTGTGCGGGCACGTCGGCCTGTTCCAGCAGGAACTCGGCGTGATGCGCTTCCACGAGTCCTCGGTGGACCGCGCGAGCGAGGGCGACTTCGGCCAGCTCGGCTTCCCGACCTCGGAGGTCATGCAGTGCCTGGAGATGCACGCCGACGAGTTCTCGGTGCGCGCCAACGTGGGCGAACTGCTCTACGGGTACGACCCGGCCGGGCGCGTGGCCGGCCCGAAGACGGACCTCATCGACCGCATGCTGCTCTACAACACGGCCTGCTGTGTCTTCACCGTGATCTGGGCGCTGGACGAGCTGAAGCTGCAGGGTGACGAGGCCCCGGCGACGGCGGGCACGCACCCGCCGGTGGGCCTTCGCTACGACCGGTTCCGCAACTTCCAGCGGCAGTTCTCGGCGTCGTACAACCCACAGCTCGTGTCGGCCGTGGATGCCTTCTCGTTCGGCTTCGTCGACACGCTGACCGATGCCTCGGGCTGCTTCGGCGGGCTGGCGGGCTGGACGCCGATGCTGGCGCGGACGCCGGCGATGAAGAGCCACGAGGCCTACGAGCAGTACCTGATGCGCATCGGCCCGGTGTTGTGGGAGGCGATCGGCGAGCACGCCTTCCGCCCGACGGCGGACCCGCGCGCCGACTCCGACGACGACGCCTGACACCGGCCCTCGCGCGGCGAAGCCCGAGCGTCAGGTCGGCGCCGGCGGATCCGGGTAGGCCGGCTCGGTGGTCAGCCGATCGTCGTCGACGGCCCCGCCGACGGTGAAGTGGTAGAGGCTCTGGAAGCCACGGCCGGACAGCCCGAAGACAGCGTGCACCGGGTCGTCGAAGAAACAGCCGATGCCCGTGCTGCGGATGCCGGCCGCCTCGGCCTCCAGGTAGAGCACCTGGCCGAGGATGCCCGTCTCCCAGAACAGCATGCGGTAGAGCGACGCCCCGTAGCGCTCCAGGGGAGCGTCGAACTCCGCCAGCATGCCCAGGCTGAACACGCCGTCGGCGGCGATGTCCTGCCCGCAACTCACGCCCGCCGCGGGGGAGCGGACGTCGCCCTCGGCCAGCAGGTACAGCGGCAGCTCGTCGGGGCAGCCGGGCGGACGCTCCCAGGGGAACTCGTCGCGCATGGCGTCGCGCAGCACCGCCAGCCGGTCGGGCGCGCGCACGAGCGCATACAACCCCGGGGCGAGGTCGGCCACGCGGTGCACGAACAACCCGAGGTGGACGAAGCTCGGCCAGGTCTGGACGTCCCACGGCACGGCGCTGCGCGAGGGGAGCAGGCGGGCGAGCGTGTCGTAGAAGCCTGTCCGGGTCATGCCCGTGCGGCCATCCATGGCGACCGCCGAGCGCCGCTGGCGCAGGATCCGGCCCGCGGGCGGGACGTCGTCGGATCGATCCAGGGGTACCGGGTGCCTCGGCGGGGCACGGGGCGTCGCGACGGCGGGGGAGCCGCTTCGCCGAGCGCCTGCCTGACCGACCTCCTCGATGATGGGCCACTCCACATGGGACGGACTGAGCGTGTTGGCTCGCCCGAGCCACCTGGCCCGCCGTGCCATGACGATGCCGCGCTCCCCGGGGACCCAGCTCCCGTCGTCCGCCGTCGAGGCCTGGGCCCCTCCGGTCAGCACGGCGACCAGCAGCTCGGGATGCTCGGGTTCGTCGGGGTCGAAGTCGGTCCGTCGATCCAGACCGAGCAGACACGACAGGGCCTCGTCGACCACGTTCGGCAGCGCCCGGATGCCCCAGCCGAGCTGCGCCGCGCCGTAGCGCAGCGCGGCCAGCGCGTGGCCGGTGTCGTGCTGGCAGTAGCGATACGCGCGCTCGCCGTACTTCCAGCTCTCGCGCCAGGGCACCGAGCTGAGGGCGGCCAGGAAACAGCCCGGCGGCAGGTCGTCGGTCAGCCGGGCCCAGTCGGCGGGAGCGAACGACGCGCGGTGCTCGAGTCCGTGCTCCTTCGGCGCGTAGTGGAACAGGCCCGGACCGTCGACGAGTCCCCCGAGCGCGGGCAGGAGCAGGTAGCCCTCGCTGGGGTGCAGGTTGCCGCTCGAGGGATTCACGCGCAGTGACCAGTGCGACGTCTCGAGGCGCTTCCAGGCCGAGAGCGCCAGGCTGAAGAAGAGCAGCGACGAGACGGCGGCGAGATCGAGCGGGCGCGGGGAGATGCTTCCTAGGTGGTAGAGCTCCTCGTAGGTGGGGCGCGAGTCGACCTCCGGCAGCACGAGGCGCTGCAGGGGAGCCCCCGAGTAGCGCCGGAACGGATCGGGCTGGCTGTCCCAGTCGAGGAAGCCCAGGGCGCGGGCGAACCGCCCGTAGCCGTGCTTGGTGCGCTCGTGATACGCCCGCACCGCGGCGAGGCGCCGCGCCTCGTCGTCGTCACCCGTCGTGCTGGGAGTCCTGCTGGGCGTCGGGCTGGGCGTCGGGGTGGGCGTCGGGGTGCGCGTCATGGGCCCACGTTACCCCAGGCCGCGGCTCAGCTTCACCAGCGTCCGGTGCAACAGGTTGCGCACCGAGCCTTCGCTGCGCCCCATCTCCGCCGCGACGTCCGCGCGCGAGAGGCCCACGATCCGTGAGAGCAGCACGACCTCGCGCTCGTCCCCGGCCAGCGCGGCCAGGGCGGTCTCGATGCGATCGACCTGTTCGCGAGCACTGGCCACGCGCGACGGCGTGCACAGGTGGGCATACACGGCGAGCAGTTCCGACTCCGCGTTCACGTTCCGCCGCGTGTCGCGCCGCGCCGCGGTGTGGAAGTCGTGCTTGTCGAGGATCTTGCGCAGCGCGGTGGTGTAGAGCCAGCGCCGGAAGTGGCCCTCGCCGCCGTGCTGGAAGGCGTGCTTGTGCTCGAGGACCTGACGGCAGGTGGACTGCACGATGTCCGATTCGCCCTCGCGCGCGCGGACCAGCGGGCCGGCCTTGAGGCGCACGTAGGCGCGCAGGCCCGGGAGGTGCTCGGCCAGCAGCTGCTCGACGGACTCGGGGCCGCGAAGGGGCGTCCCACCCGCCGTGCCGCCTGCCTCGTCGTCGGTGCCGGCCATGCGCTGGTATCCTGTGGGGGACGGGCGCCAGTCTAGCAACAGGCACGAGGACGGGCGTCCCGAGCCGGCTGTGCGTGCGGGGGGATGGCGACCGTTGGATGAGCACCCACAGGACGCACCAGGGCACGAGCACGACGAGCTCGAACAGCTGGTGCTCGCCTGCCTGGACCGGGTCGAGGCCGAGGGGCTCCCCGCCATCGACGCCCTGTGCCGAGAGCATCCCGGCCACGCCGCGAGCCTGCGTGCGCGCATGCAG
>JAJDER010000133.1 GCA_029259725.1 Planctomycetota bacterium
TTCGGCGTGCCGCTGCCCTTCCCGCTGCTGACCAACTCGGCGCACGTGCTCGTCACGCCCGACCTCGACGGGGACGGCGTGCCTGATCTCGCGTTGGGTGACTCGTTCTGCTGTCCCGCGGGCCTGACCACGCTGCACGGCAACGGCGACGGGACCTTCAGCGCCGCCCTGCTGTCCGACGCCGGCTCCTCGCTCAACGACCACGCCGCAGGCGACCTCGACGGGGACGGCCAGGTGGACCTCGCCGCGACCCGCGCCGTGGGCGACTTCGCCATCTACCTCGCGCCCGGCGACGGCACACTGTCCGCGCCACTCACCTTCCCCACCGCGGGCAACAACCCCAAGGCCCTGGCCCTGCGCGACGTCGACCGCGACGGCGACCTCGACGCAATCATGACCCACGATTCCAACCAGGGCCCGCACGTCGCGGCGGTCCTGCGCGGCGACGGCACGGGCTCCTTCGGACCGCCCGAGACCTACAACACCGGCGGCAGCCGCCCGCGCGACCTGGCCTTCGGGGACCTCGACGAGGACGGCATCCCGGACCTGCTCACGATCCACCCCACCCAGGCGACCTATGGCAGGCTGCTCGGCCAGCCCGACGGGACCTTCGGCATCCCGGCGGTGGGTCAGACCGGTGGCTCGACGCCGACCACGGTGGCGCTCACCCACCTCGACGACGACGGGTACCTCGACGCGCTCTTCGCCCATCCCTTCCCGGTCAAGCCGTTCGTCGTGCGGCGCGGCAACGGGCAGGGCGGGCTGTTCCAGCCACAGAAGCACGTGGTCACCGGCGCGATCGGCAACCCCTCGCGCTTCGCCACGGCCGACGTCGATCTCGACGGCAAGGACGAGGTGCTGGTCTCCGATCACAACGCGGTGATCACCTTCGAGGCCGGCAACGCCGGCGGGCTGGTCGCCGTCACGGCGCTTCCGCTCGAAGGAGTCATCGAGCCCGGCGCGTTCGTGGTGGGAAACGTCGACGGGGACGGCGATCCCGACGTGCTCACCGCCGAGGGCGACCTGCGCCTGTTCCGCGGCGAGAACGGGATCGGCTTCTCGGCGCCGACGGTCTTCCCCACCCACCTGACGCTGTTCCCCTACCTGGCGCTCGACGACATCGACGGCGACGGCCTCGACGACATCCTGGCCTCCTGGTTCCAGATGCGCGGCTTCGGCACGAGTCTCTCCCGCGGCGACGGGAGCTTCGGCCCGCTCGTCCACCACGAAGGCCTGCCGCTGGGCAACGACGCCCTCGCCACCGGAGACGTGAACGGCGACGGGCTGCTCGACGTCGCTCTGCTCCACGACCAGTCCTTCGAGCTGCACGTCGGGCTGGGCGACGGGCGCTTCACGCCGCTCGGCGCCATCGCCGTGCACGCCGGCCTCTCGCAGGCACGCGACCTGGAGCTGACGGATCTCGACCTCGACGGCCGGGACGACGTCGTCGTGCTCACCTCCAACCTCTACACGGACCACGCCTGGCTCCGCGTCTACACCGACGTGGCCACGACACCGGTCACTCCGCCGTTCGTGCTGGAGATCGACAAGCAACTCGCGGCCCTGGTCGTGGGAGACGTGAACGGGGACACGATCCCCGATGTCCTCGCGGCGGAGTTGGTGGGCGCCACGGATCGGTCCGTCGTGGTCCTGGCCGGCGTCGGGGACGGCACGCTCGCGCCGCTCGGGGCGGTCGACGACACCGACCGCACGGGACGGATCGCCCTGGCCGACGTCACCGGCGACGGCATCCTCGACCTGCTCTCGGGCCAGACCCTCACCACCGCCGGAGTGCGTGTGCATCCCGGCCTCGGCGACGGCCGCTTCGCCCGCGCGCAGGGCTTCTTCTCGGGGGGCGACTTCGTCACCGGGATCGCCACCGGCGACCTCGACCAGGACGGCCGCATCGACGTGATCGTGTCGACGTCGCAGGCGGACTTCGACGGCGTGGCGGTGCTGGTCAACCGCGGGCCCTAGCGCCCCACGCTCACCAGGCTCACCAGGCTCACCAGCCGATCGGCAGGTTGGCCCCCATGCCCGGCCCGTAGACCACCGCGTTGGCGAACAAACGGCCTGTCGCGCGACAGTAGCCGCGGTAGCCGGGCACGCTGGCGAAGAGGATCACCTGTCCCGAGCCGGCGCCCTCGATCGTGAGCCAAGCGCTGTCGGCGAGGCGCTCGCGGGCCTCGGGCCAGAGCAGGCCGGAGAGGCGCAGGTCCTCGGCGGGTGCAAGCCGTACCGCGGCGCGAACGGGCGAGCGCGAGAGGAACGCCGTCGAGCCGGTGACGAACACGGGCATCTCCGCGCCGCAACCGGCGGTGATCCAGGCGTCCTCATCGACGAGGCCGCGCAGGAACACGCCGTGCGGAGCGAAGCGACGCATCCACGCGTCCTGGCGCTCCGCGTCCGGGTCGGCGCTGCCGTCGTCGTCCTTGTCGTCGTCCTTGTCGTCGTCCTTGTCGTCGTCCTTGTCGTCGTCCGCGTCGTCGTCCGCGTCGTCGTCCGCGTCGTCGTCCGCGTCGTCGTCCGCGTCGTCGCCGTCATCGCCATCGTCGTCATCGCCATCGTCGTCATCGCCGGCGGCCTTGCCGTCGTCGGCTGCACGAACGCCGGCGACCACTCCGCCGTCGCCGGCCACGCCGATCTCGCCCTCCGCGATCGGCGAAATGCTCACCGCCGCGCCGTCGAGGCCGAGGGACTCGTCGCCCCAGAGTGCGTCCCAGTCGATCTCGATCCGGCGCGACTCGCGCTCCCGCGTGGCCGAGAAGGCGTACTCGTCCAGCTTGTCGAGCACGTCGCGGCGGCGCTTCACCGAGCTCAGTTCCAGCGCCCCCCCGGCGATGCTGGACGCGGCGTTGTCCGCGGCGATGAGCGTGCCACCGGCCTTGACCCAGTCGGCCACGCCGCCCTGCGCGAGCACGTCGCCCATGTCGCCCCAGGCCGGGGGCACGACGAGCACGTTGTAGCGGCGCAGGTCGGTGAACCCGAGGGACGAGGCGTCGACCAGGGTGACGGGCACGCCGAGCTGGGTGTCGAGCAGGTGCCACAGGTGGCCGTAGGCCTCGGGCTGCGCCGGCTCGTTGCCGACCAGCGCGACTCGCGGCAGCTCCAGCAGCGTGAAGTGTCCGCCGCCGAGATCCGGACCCTCGTCGTGGGAGCGCCCTGAGCCCGTGGCGAACACGGTCACGCCGGCCTCCGCGGCCGCGCGCGAGACGAGCGCGTCGACCTGGTCCGCCACGTCGGCGGCCTGCTCGCCGCGACGGACGAGCAACGAGCCGCGGGGGAACGAACGACCACCCGTGGTGAAGGGCTCATCACCGAAGTGCACCGACAGTCCGTGGGTCATGGCGCGGGCGGCGAAGCGCACCGAGGCGTCGTCGGCGCCATCGACCACCCAGGCCACGGCGGGGCCGGCAGCCGCCACGTCGATCTCCACGCCGCCGACCGGCGGCGCGAGCGCGCCGAGCAGCTGACCGCTCGCCGACTCCAGGTCGCACCAGTAGGCCTCGACGTCGAACGCGTGGGCCAGGGACCACGCGGTGTCGTCGTAGATCTTGCTGGAACCCTCGCGCTCCAGCTCCTCGCGCTCATCCAGCACGGCCGCCGGGTCCATGCGCACGTCGAAGCCGAGGTAGGTCTTCACCAACGGGCCCTGCGGCTGGCGCGCGGCGACGAGCACCGCGCCCGGCGGCAGGTCCACCGACTCGTGGGCGCGGCCCAGCGTGTCGACCGCGTTGCGCACGGTCAGGTGCTCGTCGATCTCGAAGGCCTCGATGCCCTGCCCGGCGAGAATGTCGAGCAGCGCCCGCTCGCGATCGGCGTTGCGCCCCGGCACGAGCACGAACATGCGCTCGGCGCCGACGGCGTCCTCGGACACGTTGGCCCGACGCTGCGCCGCGTAGTCGGCCAACACCTCGCCGCGGCGTTCCCGCAGCGTGAGCAGGTTGGCCAGGCTGGCCGTGGCCTGGTGATGCACGGTCTCGCGGTACGTCATGATCGCGCCCGAGGCCCGCGTCATGGGCGTGCCGAAGATGCCCGCCTGCTCGTAGAGGATCCCGATGCCCCCGTTCAGCGAGCCCCACGCATCGCTGTAGAAGGGGGCCCAGGCGTCGGCCCACTCACGCGTGTAGTAACCCCAACCCCGGGCGTCGAAGGCCGCGGCCAGGTCGAGCGCGAACACCTGCTGCCACGCGTCGAGCTCCGGCGGCAGGTGCGGGTTGTGCGGCGTCGCCTGCGGGTACATGAGGAACGTGTCCATCGCCCCCATCTCGTGGACGTCGACCAGGAGCTGCGCGGGGAACGCACGCCCGATCCGCCAGCGCCCGCGCGTCTCCGGCTGCGTGCCGGCCATCCAGTCACGGTTCATGTCGAACAGGTAGTGGTTGCCGCGCCCGTACGGCCAGCGCCCGCGGTGCATCCCCGCGTGGTCGAGGTTGGAGACGTAGCCGGTGCCCTGCTCGACCAGCCCGAGGATGCGCTCGCGCCCGTCAGGGTTCTGGCACGGGTCGACGATGATGACCACGTCCCGCAGCAGCTGCACGATCTCCTCGTCGATGCAGGCCGCGAGGTGGTACCCGACGGCCAGCGACGCATCGGCGCCGGAGACCTCGTCGCCATGGATCGAGTAGGCCATCCAGGCGATGGGCGGCGTGCGCGCGACGATCGCGTCGGTCTCGCTCTGGCTCGCGCCGCGCGGGTCGGCGAGGCGGCCGTGGTCGGCGAGGATCTCGTCGAGCCGCGCCAGGTTCTCGGGCGCGCTGATCACGGCGTAGGGCAGGGGCCGCCCCTCGTGCGTGCGCGCGTAGGTGTCGACCTGCACGCGATCGCTCAGCCGCCCCCAGGCACGGTAGAGCTCGACGATCTCGGCGTGGTGCGCGAGGCGCGAGCCCACCTCGACGCCGAGCACCGACTCCGGCGTGGGGACGCGACTGTCGTAGCGGGCGCCGGGGAAGAAGGGCACGTCGTAGGCGAGAGCATCCGGGTCGCCGAAGCGGATCGACGCGCCCTCCTCGGGCGCGATGGCCGCCAGCTCCTGCGGCGACACGGGAGCGAACGGCGGCGGCGGCGCGGCCGAGCAGCTTCCGGCCAACGCGAGGACGAGGGCCGCGGACAGGCCGGCGGCGGTGAGGCGCAGCATCGACATCGGATTCTCGGAGGCTCTCGGGGGCTCTCGGCGGCTCGGGCGCCGGACGGGCGCCTCGCGGCCGGTTTCCGGGGGCGCGCAGGCGGCGCCGGCGGGCTGCCCAGTGTACCGGCGGAGCCCTTCAGCCCGCGCGATCCAGGCCCCCGTGATACGGTTCGGAAGAGGGTCCCGGCCGCGCCCCGGGAGTTCGGGAGACCCGACATGATCCTTGCCACCTTGTCGTACCTGGTGCTCGCGACCGCGCCCGCCACCGCGCCCGCCACCACGCCCGCCATCACGCCCGACGATGCGACCGGCGGGGATGCACCCTGCGCGACACCGGCCGCCGTCACCGCGCTGTTCGGGGGGACCGCGGGCGCCGACGGCGAACCCGGGCTCGCTGCGTCGGGCCTGCCGCTCATCGGTGCCGAGCACGTCGAGCTGCTGGTCTCGGACGCGGCGGCCGGAGCGCTCGGGCTGCTGCTCGTGAGCACCTCGTCCGCGCCGACACCCCTGGCGGGAGGCGTCGTGCTCCCGGCCCCGCCGTGCCTGGTCTACCCCTTCACGACGGACGACGCGGGCGCGGCGATCGTGCAGGCCCTCGACGGCGTCAAGCTCGAGTCGGTGCACTGCGGCAGCGAGTTGTTCGCCCAGGCCGCGATCGCCGACGCCACCGCGATCGACGGCTGGGCGCTCACCGATGCCCTGCGACTCCAGCTCGGTGGACCGCCCGAGCCGCGCGTGCCCCTGGCCCAGCTGTTTCCCATGCCCCTCGAGCGCCCCACCCCGCTCACCGAGGAGGTCGTGCCGGCGGACGTCAACGGCGACGGCATCCCGGACCTGATCGGCCTCTCACTGCTCGACCCCGAGGGCGGCGTCCAGCTCGGTCGCGGCGACGGGTCCTTCGGCCCCGCGAAGGCCTTCACCGCCGACGCCGAGTGGATGCGCGCGGCCGCGACGCCCGACCTAGACGGCGACGGCGATCGGGACCTCGTCATCGCCCACGAGTTCTGTTGTCCGGCGGGCCTGACGGTGTTGCAGGGCAACGGCGACGGGACCTTCGTCGACCCCGTCCTGCAGGCGACGAACTTCGGCATCAACGACGTGGCGGCCGCGGACGTGGACGACGACGGCGACGAGGACGTGATCGCGCTGCACGCTGCGGGAGCCCTCGCCGTGCACCTCTCCGCGGGGACCGGCTCGCTTCCGGCGCCGCTGCTGTTCCCCACCGCGGACGAGGCCCCCGAGGCGCTGATCCTCGCGGACGTCGACCGCGACGGCGACCTCGACGTGCTCATGACGCACGACGCGTCGAACGCCCTCGACGTCGTGGCCCTGATGCGCAACGACGGATCGGGCTTCTTCGGCGCGCCGGAGACCACCGCGACCGGTGGCCAGCGCCCGACCGACATGGCCCTCGGCGACCTCGACGAAGACGGGATCCCCGACCTGATCGTGGTCCACCCGGTGAACGCGACCTACTCGGTGCTGCACGGCGCGCCGGGCGGAAGCCTGACGCTGGGCGCGGGCGGCCTCACGGGCGACTCGACGCCGCGATCGGTGGCCCTGACCCATCTCGATGACGACGGCCACCTCGACGCGGTCTTCGCCCACGGCAATGCCGACATGCGCCTCGTCGTGCGTCGCGGGGCCGGCACGGGCGGGTTCCTGGGTGCCAAGTCGCACGTCGTCGCGGCGCAGTCCGGCATCCCCGATTCGGTGACGGCCGTCGACGTGGACGGCGACGGCGTCGACGAACTGCTCGTGGCCGATCGCTACATGGCGCTGATCCTCTCGCCCGACGGGAAGGGCGGCCTGGAGGACGTGCGACCGATCTCGCAAGAGGGCAAGACAAGCGCGTTCGCGATCGAGCTGGGACACTTCGACGCCGACGGGGACATCGACCTGCTGA
>JAJDER010000134.1 GCA_029259725.1 Planctomycetota bacterium
TGGCCCGCGCGCGGAGCGCTATACCCGCCCCGGGCCTGGGCCGGCGGCCCACCGGCGGCGAGCCGATCGCCCGTGGGTCGGATCGGCTCGCGCGACACGTCGAGCAGGCGGCTCAGGCTGACCGGGTCTCCATCGGCGGGATCCCGCACGGGCAACTGCGTCAGGGTCTCGAAGTCGCGGATGCGGGACACGGTCTCGATCGGCCGGATCCGTCCATCCGCCCGCAGGTAGGCGCCCGGCGCCAGCAGGTGCTGGGCGCGGAGGTACTCGCGGAACGTGACCGGAGTGAGGCCGGCGCGCGCCAGCTCGTCGTCCTCGTAGGTGAGCACGATCTGGTCGAGCGGACGCCCGACGAGCTCGACGTGGGCGACACTCCCGGTGGCCGTCAACTGGTCAGCGAGCGAGTGGGCCAGCTCGACGGGTGGGGCCGCGCCGGCGTCGCCGCCGGCCGGTTCGCCAGCCGCCCCGCCAGCTGCCGCGCCGGCCGCTTCGTCCGCATGCGCCAGGCTGATGAGGGCCGCGGCCCACTGCGTCGACGGCCGGTGCAGGACCGGCCCGGACAGCCCGATGAACCCGTCCGCGAGGTCCTCGCGCAGGCGGCTCAGCCGGTCTTCGATGCTGGGCCACGCCGCTCCCGACGCGACCGAGGCGGGCTCGCACTCGAGGGTGATCAGCATCAGGCCGTCGCGCGTCTCGGCCCAGCTGTCGAAGACCGCCGGGAGGCGCAGCAGCTCCCGCTCGACGGGGACGGTGAGCACGCGCTCGAGCTCCGCCGCCGACACGCCGGGCAGTCGGGCCTCCACCGTGCCGTACATCGAGGGGAGCTCGGGCTCGAGCCTCCGGTCCAGGAGCCCCTGGGCATGGAACCCGGCCCACCCGAGAGCGAGCACGGCGATGCAGACGGCGGTTCGACGCGCCAACGGCGACGGGGAGCTCAGCCCTGGTCCTCCGCGGCCTGCTGCGGATAGAGCAACACGCGGTCGTGGATCAGGAGCACGACGTCATCGCGCCCATCGGCGTTGAAGTCGCCCACCAACACCTCGCGGGGCTGCGACGGTGCGCCCCGGGAGCCGCGGTTGAAGCGGTTCTTCTCGAAGATCGTGAAGAACAACCTGCTCGCCCAAGCCTCGCCACAACCGCCGCTCAACACCTCGAGCACGTGCTCACTGGTGTCGACGGCGATGATGTCCTGCCGGCCGTCCTGGTTCAGGTCGCCCAGGGCGAACAGCGAGAAGGACACGTCCTCGAGGTCGGTGCGATAGGTCGCCGAAGAGCTGCCGTCGCCGCCCTGCTGGACGGGCGGGATCGACCAGAAGCGGTCCTTGCCGAAGAACATGAGCCGCTCGCCCGCCGCTCCGCCCAGCTTCTCGACGGCCACGTGCAACAAGCCGATGGGCGCCATGTCGAGCGAGTGGCTGTAGCTGTACAGGCCGGACGCGTCCCGGTCGAGCACCTGCAGCCGGCCCTCCTCCTCGAAGTAGCAGAGCAGCTCGTCGTCGCCGTCCGCGTCGAGGTCGAAGAGCAGCGGCCCGCTCAGCTCGTCGAGGCTGTTGCGCGCGTTGGCCTGGTCGACGATGGCCAGCGAGCCGTCGGGCTGGACGCGATAGGCCCGTACGAAACCCTTGCCGGCGACCAGCATCTCGGTGCGCCCGTCCCCGGTGAAGTCGCCGATGCCGAAGTTGCTGCGCAGGACGCCCTCGAACTGACTCGTGCGGACCGAGTCCTCCTCGGCGATCTCGCGGAACGCGCCGTCGTCGCCCTGCACGAACAGCCGCGTGGCCTCGCGCGGGATGAACATGGCCAGGTCGACGGCGCCGTCGCCGTTGAGGTCGTGGGCGATGAGGTCGGTGGGGCTGCGCTTGATGGCGCCCAACTTGATCGGCTCGCCGCCCTTCCAGGTGCCGCCCTCGTCGTGCAGCACCTCGAGGTTGAAGCGCCGGCCGTCCTTGGTCGCCACGAGGATCTCCGACCGCCCGTCGCCGTCGAGGTCGGCGGCCGCGGCGACCAGGGGCTCACCCGGCACGGCCACGTTGGCCGGGAAGCTGAGCCGACCGTCCACCATGGTGGAGATGCCGACCATGCCTTCCTTCTCGCTGCACACCAGCAGGGCGGCCTGCTGGCCGGCCCCCGCGAGCAGCACCGACATCGAGGACATGTCCTGCAGCGAGGGGAACTCGACCGGCCGGCGGAACTCGCCGTGGTCGTCCTGGCGGAAGAGGTGGATGGCGGCGCCGTTGGTGTCGGCCACGGCCACGTCGGTCCGGCCGTCCCCATCGAAGTCACCGACGGCATACAGCGAGGCATCGACGCCCGACTTGGGCACGGGGTAGTTGCGGATCGCCAGGGAGCGACGGTGACCGTCCGCGCCGGGCTCGGCGGTGAGCGGCGTGAACTGCAGCACCGAGCGCGTGCGCTTGATCGTCACCAGCTCGCTCGGGTCGGTCCCGCACGCGAGCACGTCCCAGGCCGCCGCGCCCACCGGCACGGGGATGCCCAGTTCGGGGCCGAAGTCGCCCGCCGCATCCTGGTAGCGCACGCGCAAGGCGCGCTCGCTGCTCTCGGCCATGTAGGCCAGGTCGAGCCGTCCGTCCCCGTTCAGGTCCCGGGCGGCGAGGCTCTGCGGGTTCTCCTCACTGACCCGGTACTTGTCGGGTCGCGGCAGGACGTCGATCTCACCCTCCAGGTGGAACAGCAGGAACGCCGTCGTGGTCATGACGACGAGGTCGTCGCGCCCGTTGCCATCGATGTCCGCCACGGCGAGAGACCCGACGTTGGCGTTGGGCGTCTCGCGGTCATGGACCCACTGGTCATCCCAGGCGCCGTCGCCCGTCTGGAGCTTGATCGCCAGTCGATCGCGCTTGCCCGTGTAGACCAGGTCGTTGCGGCCGTCCCCGTTCACGTCGACGATGGCCAGGTCGTACATGAAGTCACCGGTGGTCACCGACTCCTTCAGGAACGGGGCGTCCTCGATGACCGGCTCCCAGCGCGGGCTGGCCAGCTGCGTCCGCGCGACGGCTCGCAGCTCATCGGGCGTGCGTTGGTAGAGCAGGTCGACGCGCGCGAGGTCGTTGTTGACCATCGCCAGGTCGAGTCGCCCATCCCCGTCGAGGTCGCCGGAACACATGCCGCGCGTGTTCCAGTCGACCTTGGCGATGAGCGGTCCGCCGAGCCGGACGGGTGTCTGCGCGATGGCCGGGAAGCACAACGTGCCGAGCAGCAGGAGCGTGAAGAGGTGGGTCACGGTCACGGGTCCAGGTTGGGTCGCAGGAGCATGCGCTGGATGAACGCGTCGTCGGTCTTGAAGGTCTTCGACACGATGGAGTAGTGGATGTCGGACACGTCGGGGAGCTCGTCCAGCAGCTCCTGGGCCTCGAGCAACTGTTCGAGATCGTCGGGGTCCCTGGCGAGCCTGATCTGTGCACCCAGGGCGCCGTCGCTCCCGCGGATCAGGTTGCTCAGGATGTCGGCGACGTTGACGAAGCCGAGCGCCACGACGTCCTCGGAGGGCAGCGCGTCGAAGGCGTCCATCAGGTCGTCGTCGTCGAGCAGCGAGGCGCCCGGGTTCTTGATGTGCGCGATGAGGTTCTCGACCATCTTGGTCTCGCCGATGGAGGCGACGAGTTCGTTGCCGACGATGGCGAACGCGAGATGCCCGGCGCCCTGACCCGGTCCCAGGCCGAAGGGCAGGGGCATGACGCGAATCGTCTCGTTCATGAACTCGACCGGCTCGTCCTCGCCGGTGTCGTCGCCCAGGGTGGCCAGTGCTTCCTCGAGCGAACGCGGGTCCTTGACCCGGATCACGTAGGCCTGGGTGGGGTAGTCCTCCGGGCCCGCCACCGTCGCCTCCGGGTAGCCCAGGACCTCGACGACCTGGCTGTCGAGGTTGTGCAGCAGGGCGTCGCGGAGCGCAAACCCCTCGTTCTCCAGGCTGGCGAGCTGCCCGTCGAACATGACGTGGCCGCGGGGGGAGGCCTTGAGCAGGAGCTTGTCGAAGATCTCGTAGGCGGCCGAGAAGTCGAAGCTGCTGATCGACGCGGAGTGGAAGTCGGAGCTGAAGTACGCGGGGAGCTCGACGCCCGAGTCGCCGTAGGTCAGCAGGTTGTGGAGGCCGTACTCGGTGTCGGCGTGCGTCATGCCGAACACCAGACCGGCCTCGTCGTCTTCGACGCGCACGCTGGCGAACAGGCTCTCCAGGGCGTCGAGCCGCATCGCGGCGATCAGGTCCTCGATGCGCAGGAACATGGCCACGGCCATGCCCTGCTTCTCGAGCTGGAACTCGATCAGCTCGTTGATCAGCGGCATGAGCGCGCCGAGGTTGAAGTACAGCAGCGCGTCGTGCTCGCCCGCGCGATCGAGGGTCTCCAAGTAGCGCGGGTCGTCCGCGAGACGATCACCCTCGGGCGCCCCGTTCTGGGCCAGGTCCACGAAGTCGAGCAGCGTGTCCTCCTCGTCGGCGAAGATGAGCATCTCGTCGACGAGCGCCATCCACCGGGAGTCGTCGACTTCGCGGTCGACGCTCACCTCCTCCAGGTTGAACAGGCGCGCGCCCTCCTCCTCGTAGCTGAAGACGGCGGCCATGTGGACGTCGTCCTGCTCCTCGCGCAGCTTGGCCAGGTTCTCGAGCAGGCCCTCGAGGCGCTCTTCGGTGCCGCCGAAGTCGGCCATCATGACCATGCCCCGACCGAGCTCGAGGTCCAGCTCGATGCGCGAGGTCGACCCGACCTCGATCTCGCTCTCCGCGAGCACGAACTCGGGCACGGCGAACATGATGCGACCGTTGAACAATCGGCCCAGTTCATCCGGCTCGAGGTCGAGCGCCAGCAGGAACTCCTCGTCGTCGAACTCATCGAAGAACTCGTAGAGGCCTTCGAACGCCGCCTGCGCGGCGTCGTGCTCGACCAGGGTCATGATCGCGCCGTCGGGGTCGAGCAGCGCCAGCTTCTCCAGCTGGTCGACCTGGAAGAAGACCATCGTGCCGGAGGGCAGGATCTGGGCGAGATCACCCGCGGGCACCTGCGCCGTCGAAGCGGGGCCCAGCAGGCCGCCGATCGCGAGAGCCGGGATCAGCAGGCGCATCATGGGTTCTCCCCCTGCGTCTCGCCCGGTTGGGGCGGCGCGTAGTAGCGGTGACCGCTGTTCGCGTTGAGCGTGTCGAAGGCGTAGGCCTCCTGGCTGTCGATGAACGCCTTGACCTGGTTCACGGGGATGCTGAAGGACAGCCCCTCCGCGCCCTGCGCCGCGATCTTGAGCGAGTTCACACCGATGACCTCGCCGGCCATGTTGAAGAGCGGGCCGCCGCTGTTCCCGGGGCTCAAGGCCGCCGTCGTCTGCACGTAGGTCTGCCCCGAGAGCAGGCGCGACTTCAGCGCCACGATGCCCTCGCTGAGACTGCGTTCGAGTCCCATCGGATTCCCGACCGCGAACACCGCTTCGCCCTGCACGAGTTCGTTGGAGTCGCTCAGGGCCACGGTCTCGAAGAGCTCCTCCTCGTCGGGTTCGATCTTGAGCAAGGCGAGGTCGAGCAGCTCACTGGTCGCGACGATGCGGATGTGCTTGTACTCGTCCTTGCGCAGGCCGTCCGTCGCCTTGCGATAGACGACCACGGTCAGCTCGGTCGTGCCTTCGACCACGTGGTCGTTGGTGATCAGGTAGCCCTCGGGGTGGATCACGAATCCCGACCCGAGTCCGACCGGCGTGCGCACGAGCACGACGGCCTCGCCCACGGCGGCGATGTTGTCGTCGAGTGCGCGGTTGGCATGACCCGCGGCATGGCGGTAGAGGCGGCGCCCGTTGCTCTCGGCGTCGGCACTGGAATCGGCGTCGCCGTCGGCGTCCGCATCGACTTCCTGGGCGACTCCCTGGGCGCCTTCCTCGAGGCGCGTGATCGCTGACCTCGGCACCGTGAGGACCTGGAACCCGAGGTCGATCTCGACGGTGGCGTCGGAGACCACCACCGCGTGGGCCTCGATGACCACGCCGTTCTCGAGCACCACGCGGTCGGCGGGTGGCGCATGCGTCCGTGTCGCGGCGGGCTGCGCCGCGGTAGGCAGCGCCGCAGCGGCCAGAGTCGCAGTGGCCTGCGCCGTCGTGGCCTGCGCCGCCGTGGCCAGCGCCGCCGTGGTAGGCAGCAAGCCAAGCATCAGGGTGAGCACCATCTGGAGTGTCATGACTGCATCCATCGGGATGGGATCTACCGGGACGGGCGCTCCCGTCCTCGCCGGCCGCGCCGCCCTACGCGGCCCGTCGGGCGGCTCGCCAGGGCTGCCACCGAAGGCGGGGGCCCATCGTCCACATTGTCGCCCGGTGCGACAGTCGCAGGTTGTGTGCGGAATACGGCGCCTGGGCGACTCGAGCAGGGGCCTGCCGTGGCCCGGGCGCTCCCTGGCGTACACTGGGCGCTCGCCCCGCGTCCGGGAGGATTCGACATGGCTGCCATCACCACGCGTCGTGGGTTCCTGGGAGCGCTGGGCCAGGGGGCGTTGTTCGCGGCCCTGGGCCCGCAGCTGATGGCCCGACCGGTGCTGCGCGCCCTGGGCCTGCCGGACGACGGGCGGCTCCACTTCGGTGAGCTCGAGTCGCTCGCCGCGCGCATGCAGGAAACGCCTCCCGCTCGTCTGCAGGAGGAGCTGGTGCGGGAGTTCCGCTCGGGCACGTCGCTGCGGACCCTGGTGGCGGCGGGGGCTCTCGCCAACGCGCGCACCTTCGGCGGTCAGGACTACAACGGCTACCACGCGTTCATGGCGCTCGCCCCCGCCCACGAGATGGCGCGTCTGGGCGCCGCCGGAGACGAGCGCCGGATCCTCCCCGTGCTCAAGGTGCTGTACCGCAACGCCCAGTTCATGCAGGACGTGGGCGGACGTTCGGACGAGACCCTGCGGCCCGTCGCGGCGCCCGACAAGACGCCCGATGCCAACGACCATGTAGGCGACCATGCAGGCGACCATGCAAGCGGCGGGAGTCTCCGCGAGGCGATGCGCCGTGGGGACATGGCCGCGGCCGAGGTGATCTTCGCCGACGCCTCCCGGGGCCTCTCGGGCGACGCGTACGCGGCGTTGCAGCCCGTCGTCCGGGACGACATCGATGTGCACCGGATCGTGCTCGCCTGGCGCGCCTGGGACATGCTCGCCTTCGTCGGCGAGCAGCACGCGCACACGATGCTGCGCCAATCCCTGCGTCATTGCGTGGACCGGGAGCAGCAGCGCATGGCCGGTGGCCGCACCGATCCCGGCGTGCGTGACGTGCTGCCGCGCGTGCTCGAGGAGTACGGCCTGATCGACGGAGCGCCGGGCACGCGTCGCCCCGACGACCAGCGCATCGAGGAGCTGGGCGACGTGATCTTCGGCGCGGAGCAGGCCGAGGCCGCGGCCGCCATGGCCGAGGCGCTCTCCGAAGGCTGGGCGCCCGAGGACCTGGGCGAGAGCCTGTCACTGGCCGGCAACCGCCTGTTGAGGCATGACCCGGGGCGTTCGTCCGCACAGGCGGGCAAGCCCGTGGGCAGCGTGCACGGCGCGTCGGTCGGCGTGCACGCCTCGGACGCCGCCTGCGCCTGGCGCAACGTCACGCACATCGTCGGTCCGGCCGACAAGCTGGCCAACCTGGTCACGGGTGCCTTCCACACCGGAGGGCAGAGCCGGCATGTCGGCGCCAGGCCCTTCTCCACCGGTGATGCGTACGAGACCCTCGCCGCGCACGACGCCGGATCGCTGCTGCCGGCCCTGGACGAGGCCGTCGAGGCCGGGGATCAGGCGCGCGCGATGGCGGTCGTGCAGCGCTCTCGCGATCTCGGAGGCGATCCCACGCTGCTGTTCGAGAGCCTGCGCGGCGCGAGTCTCGACGCCGACGGGGCGCTCCACGCCGAGAAGTACTTCAGCACCGTGGTGCAGGAGTTCGACCAGGCCCGCCCGGCCTTCCGCTGGCGACACCTCGTCGGCCTCGCGAGGGTCTGCGCGAGCCAATCGGGTTTCACGGCGCCTGGTCTGGCGCAGGCGCGCGAGCTGTTGTCGGGTTGAGCGCTCGGCCGGGCCGCCCCCTGCCGGGCGCGTCGTGCGGTTTCGGGATGACACCCATGCGGATTGTGCCACGCGCCACAACAGCATCCGGCGAGATCGCCCTAACCTTGGCACCGGGCCCGGCGCCCGAGACGTCGCGGCCTCCTCGAGCCCTTGGCTCTGCATGAAGGAGGACAGACCCATGTCCACTCGCCTGTTCGCTGCTGTCACCACTCTCGCCGCCCTGTTCGTCGGCAACGCCGCCGATGCCCAGTTGTTCCTGGAAGGTCCGCCAACGTCCGTGACGGGCGTGGTCGCGCTGGCCGACTTCGACTCCGACCCCGGCTCCGACGTGTGCTTCCAACCGGAGTACACGCTGCAGTGCTCGGGCAACCTCTTCTTCCTCCAGAGCGCCACGATCGACCTCGCCGACTTCGTCGGTCAGAACGTGAAGCTCGAGATGTTCAACCCGTTCGTGTCCTGCCCGACCTTCGAGGTCACGGCCGTGATCGAGACGTTGCCCGCGGCGCTCGACCTCTGCGGGACGCCCGAGGGGTTGGGTTGCGCCTGGCGCGTGCGCTCCAGTCCGGGCGGGATCTCGCAGCACTTCCTGTTCGCCTCGATCACGCCGGGCTTCGCGCCGCTCGCTCCGGAGAAGGGCAGCTTCCTGCTCGGCAGTCCGTTCCTGACCGTGGCCACGACCGTCAGCGTCGATGCCGAAGGCGCGGCCTTCGACCTGTTCACGCCCGGTGATGCCGCGCTGATCGGGCTGGACGTGTGGTTGCAGGCCGCGCGCCGCGACGTCGGCCCGATCGTGGCGCCCTTCGCGCTCTCGAACAGCGTGTGCTTCGAGGTGGTCGGCTTCGTGTTCGTGTGCCACCAGCCGGACTGCTAGTCGACTCTGCCTGACGCCCGGTGCCGGGGAGTGGCGGCCGATGGCCGCGGGTCCCTGGTGCCGGGGCGCGGCTGGCCGCGTGGGCGGCGCGGAGCCGGCGCTCGCGTTTCGAGTCCTCAGCGGGGAACCACCGTTGCTGCGAGCGAGGTGGAGCGGGTGCGGGATCGCAAGGCATGCGCCCAACGGCGCGCGATCTTGCGTACTTGGCTGCTCTCCGCGGCGAGAAGCAGGTGCGAACTTTCGGCGCTGATGCTCTCTCGCTCTCCACTCTCCTTGTCCGCTCCCACGGCGGGACGGCGCTTAGCATGGAGAGCGATCTCGTGAGCGGGGCCCCTTGGAGCAGAGTGTTGGATGATCTCGGCAACGGCATCTATGCAACCGCAGGCGTAGCCATGCTTGTCAGATCTCTTGGGATCGCGGCGTTGGCGTTCACGTGTGCCCGGTCGGCATCAGGCGTCCGCCGGTTTGTCGTGTACCTCATCCTGGCGGTCGTCTTGACGCTCCTCGGCGACCTCTACGACATGCAGTTCCGGGCGTCGGTCAACCTTCCCCCACTGCTCCTCTGGCCCTTCCCGGCCATGCGCTCAGCGTTGTCGGTTCTCGCGTTTCCGTTGATGGCGTGGGTCGATCGACACGTCGTCCCGCCATCGGGTGGGTCAAACAGTCAGTTCTCCTCCGAAGGGGCTGGGCCGCGGTTGGAGCAGGCGAATGGATGATCTCGGTGCCAGCATCTATGCAACCGCAGGCGCAGCCATGCTTGTCGAGTCTCTCGGCATCGCAGCATTGGCCTTCATGTGTGCCCGACGCGCAACGGGAGCCCGCCGATTCATCGTATTCATCGCATTGGCAATCGCCCTGACCCTCCTTGGCGATGTTCACGCCGTGCTGATTCGGATGTCGGCCGAGTATTCCCCCGTGGATATCTGGATTGACCCGATCCTGCGGCTCGCCTTGACGACGCTTGGGTTTCCGGTGCTGGCGTGGGTTGAGCGACGAAGAGCCGGGCCTCCGGCGGTCGTGTGCTGACCGGCGGCGCGTCGGATGAGACGGGGGCCTCCTGGGAGTGACATGAGCCGCAAGCCGAACCGGCGCGAGATGATCGAGGGGGCCTCGATCGCCGCCTTCTTCGCTCTGCTCCTGGTGGCGGCGGTGGCCTTTCACCAGTCTGAGACCTGTGTCAGGCGCTACTCGATCACCGGGCTCGTGGGTCCGAGCGCGGTGTTCGCCGATGAGGACGAACTGGCCGGCGGGCTGCGGTCCGAGCTGTCGCTCGACGGTGCGTGCTGGGCGTGGGCCAGCGAAGTCTATGTCCACGCATCACGGTGGCAGCACCGCAAGGTGGCGGCGTGGCTCGACGGCGGGCGCACCGAGAGATGGTGACGACAGCTCACAAGCGCCTCGCGGCAGCGCTCGGCCTCGCAGTCTTCGGGACGGTGCTCGCGTCGGCCGTGCTCGGACCTTCGGCTCTGGTCCTGATCTACTCGGCGATGTGGGCACTGGTGGGAGTGCCGTTGGCCTTGGGTGGCGCCTGCCTGCTCGGGGGTCCGGGCGGTCCTCACTGGCGGCGGTGGCGGGGGGCTGTCGGGGTCGTGTTGCTCCTGCTTGCGGGCTGGTCGCACCCCGCTGTGCAGTTTCCGCTCCGCGAGCAGGCGCAGAAGGACAAGCTGGAATGCGTGCTTCGCTTCCGGGGGCGACCCGTCGCCGAGATGGAGGCGGCGTGCGGTCCACTCGGAGGGACGACGGGCCACGATTCCTGCTACACGAAGTGCCCCTGGTATGCCCCCCTGGGGCCGGCGTGCGTGCGCGTCGTCGTGGCGAACGACGAAGTCCTCCATGCCTTCTTTGACGACGACTGATGTGGTGTGGCCCCCTGTCCGCCTCCGCCGCCCGACGGCGCGTAGGATGGGGATGATGCTGACTCGACTCGGCGACGGAACGCGACTCGCGGGAGGCGCTGACAAGTTAGGAGAGGTCATATGAAGACAGTGCTGTTGATCCTCGGGGTGGCCGCCGTCCTCTCGGCGAGCGATTTCAGCGTGGAGCCCGACCCGGACAACGTTGTGGCCAGCCGACTTGTGGGCGAGTGGGTCGCCCACGTAGGGCTCTCCAATCGCCTGTGGAGCTCAGACAAGAGGGCATCGACCGACACCCTGGTGTTCCGTAGCGACCCCAGCGTCGCGTCGCAGGTGCCTGAGCAGTATGGAGAGTTCTTCGGCGGCAAGCAGGTCTACCAAGCCGGCTACATGGGAAGCGGTGAACAGGAACATCCGTTCCTGCTGATCACCTTCCACGGCAATCCACACGTCGTGGTCTTCCGAGAGAGGGGTGGAGATCCGTTCGGAGATGCCGAGTCGTTCAACCTCTTCATCGCTCGCGCCAGGAACGAGTCGGACGACCTGCTGTTCGTTGGCGGCGACTTCAACAACCAGCCCTTCAAGAGCTATGAGCACAAGGGCGAGTAGAGGGGTCGGGTCCCGGGGCTGGAGGGTGCGCGGGAGAGCGATGTCCTGCGGCGAGCCCCTGTCCGCCTCCGCCGCCCGACGGCGCTTGGGGTGGGGATGATGAGTGACAGCGTGCGGAGGCGTGAGCCGGTGAGTCAGCCGACAAGGCGACAGATCGTGCGGGTGGTGCTGGCCGTGACCGCGGCCGGGGCCCTCGGTCTGGGTGCGGTCGGGTTGGCCTACGGCGACGTGTGGCATGCCGGGTGGCCCATGTCGGTCGAGGTCTTGGAAGGGCGTTGGGTTCTTGACGAGATGCGCGGGGACTTCGCGCGCGAGCCTCCCCAGTGGCTGGAGTTCACGACGGCACCCGATGAGCACTTGGGTGACATGCACGTCGAGGGCAGGAGCCACCGCTTCGAGCTGCACGCGGTCGGACAGCTCGTGTTCGATCAGGGCACGGCACTCGAACCGCTGGTCTCCACGGGCGAGCAATCCGTGTTCACGGGAACGCATCTTTGCGCCCCGTTCCGGGAGTGGGACCAACTGGCCTTCTACCCGGACGGCATGCCTCTCGGCGAGAATCCGGACCGGCGGATGATCAGGTATGAACGAGAGGACCCGTAATCCCTCCCTGTCCGCCTCCGCCGCCCGACGGAGCGTAGGGTTGTGGTGGTTTCAGGTGTGCCAGATGACAGGAAGGGGCCTGTGAAGTACGTGCTGAGCATCGTGGTGGTGTTCGTCATGGCCAAGCTGGCGATGTACGCCTGCATGTCGTTCGGCATGGAAGTCACGGCGGCTGCGCCGGGCGCAGCGTTGCCCCCCGGTAGAGCGTTGGGCCTCATCACCATCACAGCTTGGATCGCGCCGGCGCAGCTGGTCGCGACTCTGACCGGCGGGGCGCTTGTGGCCTGGGTCGCCGGAGATGAGTGGCGCCGTTGCTGCGTGTGGGCCGGGGGCGTTCTTGCTGCTCTGGACCTGCTGAATGCGCTGTCATCTCTCGGGACGCCTGGCATGTTGTTGCTCGGGGTCACGACGGCTGCTCTTTCGGTGCCGGCGTGCATGGCAGGCGGTTGGTTGGTCGAGAGAATGCGGGCCACGTAGCTGTGGCAGCCGCCGCTGCCCGCCGCTGCCTTGGCATCGTCGCTTCGATCATCCCGTACACTGGGTCAGCCGCGGCAGCTGAGCGGCAGCAACGCTAGCCATGCATGGATTCAAGATGTGGAGAATCACGCTGCTGTTCGTTGTGCTCGCGGGATGCAGCCAGCCCACTGACTTCACTCCTGAGTCGCCGCCGGCATTCTGCGACCTGCACTCCGAACCCATCGTGTTCGGGCATGAGCCTGATTCCGAGCCTCAGGGCTTTGGGTGCTTGACCGGCGTCACCAAAGCCGAGCTTGAGCGGTCCATGGCATGGGAGTCTGTGTATAGGGCCGCCCACTCCACGGACTACCCGAA
Source organism: Planctomycetota bacterium (assembly GCA_029259725.1). Taxonomy (GTDB): domain Bacteria; phylum Planctomycetota; class B15-G4; order B15-G4; family B15-G4; genus JAJDER01. Next base: position 12,780 of record JAJDER010000134.1, read on the forward strand.
CAGTCGCGCCACCCGAAAGTCCGTGCGGAGTGGGCAGGTCCTCGTCAGGCAGTGCCTGACGTGCAGCGAAGCAGAGAGGCAGTGGCTTTCGGATCATCCGCGTGATGCGTAGCAGGCCTTCCGCGCAGCTGAGTGGCAGCATCGTTGGGGTCGCAGCGGAGAGCATCGACATTGACGAAGTGCTTTCGCTGTCAGTCCCCCATCTCGATGACGAAGATCGCCTTCTCCGCGTGCCCCTTCTGGCTGCGCTGCTCGTCATGCGGTGCCCGGTTGGCCTGCTCCCGATCGGATCCTTCGTCGTCCTGCTGGTGGCGGGCTGCGGCCCAGGGGAGCCGCCCCCGGAACCGGACCCGACCGAAGTTGAGATCGCCGAGCACGAGGTCGTCCTGCACGCCCGACTGGAGGGCTACGCGCAGCCCACCTTCCTGGACTTCCAGATCGCGGAGGACGGTCGCTTCCGTGTCCAGGTGGAGGAGTCGCAGCGCGCGTACTTCGCCAGAGCGGGCGGCCAGCTTCGATACCCGGCCGCTGCCGTCGCCTTGTTGGACGCACTCGCAGAGCTGGGCTTCTTCGAGCTGGACAAGGACGCGATCCTCGAAGCGATGAGGGCGAGCCCCAACGAGAACCCCGGAGGCATCCACGTCGGCCTCTGGCTCGTCGAGGTGGAGTGGCAGGGCCAGAGGAACAGCGTCGACCTGCGGTTCTGTGAGTACTTCGCTCCTCACTATCCGGACGTGGCACAACTCCAGGTGGCCGCCGAGTGTTCGGCGCTCGTGCGGGCGTTTCTCGACGAATACTGCACCCATGCCATGCTTCCCCGCGCGCCATGATCCCCGAGCCGTACCCTGAGAGCCGCTGCGGCAGCTGAGCGGAAGCAAGGGTAACGAGCTGCTTGCAAGCAGCATCGACATCCGCATCGGACAGGCTGCTCCTACGTATCACAAGTGTCTCGCCGTTGAGGCACACTTGCAGAGCGTTGAAGCCAAACCCATCCACTCCACCGGCCAAGAGCGCGTTGATTTTCACATCTGAAACGACATCAACAGCGCCCGGCGCGCGGGCCGTCGCGATCCGTCAGCGGGCGTCGCGGAGTTCTTCGCGGACGCCGGCCAAGGCGCGTTGGCCGGCGGGGTCGCGCCGGCTGACCAGGACGGCGACGAGGCCGGACACGACGAAGGCCGGCGGGAGTTCGGAGAGGGCGGCGAGGCTGTCGCCGACGACGGGCAGTTGCGGCGCGACGAACTTGAAGAACGGCACGCTGACGAATCCGGCGATCATCGCGGCCAGAGCGCCGCGCGCGGTGAGGCGCGACCAGAACAGCGAGAGGATCATGGTCGGACAGAAGGTGGCGGAGATGCCCGACCAACCGAAGATCGCGAACCAGAACACCGTGCGCCCGGGGATCAGCGCCGCCACCGAGAAGGCGATGCCCAGCCCGATGGTCGCCAGCGCGAAGGTCACGATGCGGCTGCGCGCGAGCAGGCGCTCGTCGGGCAGCTCGGGATGGCGCACCTTCTGGTAGTAGTCGCGCACGAAGGCGCTCGAGGCCAACACCAGCAGCGAGTCCACGGTCGACATGATCGCCGAGAGCACGATCGCGATGTAGAGGCCGACAGCCCAGTCCGGCACGCTGGCGGAAACCAGCAGCGGCAACACCTGCTGCCCGCCCTGCCCGAGCTGCTCGGTGAGGCCTTCGCCCGGTGACATCAGGAAGGCGCGCCCGACCATGCCGACGAGCACCGCACCGGTCGTGGCGAGCAGCGTCCAGCTCACGGCGACGATGGCGCCGGGCTTGATCTCGTCGACCGAGCGCATCGAGAGGAAGCGCACGAAGATCTGCGGCGAGCCCATGAAGCCCAGCCCGATCCCGAGGAAGCTCAGGATCGTGAGCAGCGAGGTCCAGCTCTGCCCGTCGGGGCCCCACAGCGAGACGAGTTGCGGGTCCTGCGCGCGCAGTCCTTCGAGCGCGGGGTCGAGTCCGCCGAACGCGGCCAGGCCCATCAGCGGCAGCGCGACGAGGCCGACCAGCATCAGGCTGCCCTGGAAGACGTCCGACCACACCACGGCGACGAAGCCGCCGCTCACGATGTAGACCAGCACGACCGCGAAGCCCGCGAGCGCGCCGACGAAGTAGTTCCAGCCCAGGAAGCCCTCGAAGGCCGTCCCGATGGCGTCGATCTGCGCGCTGACGTAGATCGTCACGAACACGACCCGCGTGAAGGCCGCCACCAGCCGGATGCGATGGCCCCCGTCGCGCAGCCGCGACTCGAGGTAGTCGGGGATCGTGATCGAGTCGTAGCGGTCGGTCAGTGTCTTGAAGCGCCGGCACAGGAAGATCCACGCCGCCGCGACGCCCAGCACCTCGCCGAGCACGACCCACAGCGCCTGCGCGCCCACCGCGGCGCCCATGCCGGTCAGCCCCATCAGCAACCAGGCCGACTCGCCCGTCGCGCGCGACGAGAAGGCCGCCGCCCAGAACCCGAAGCGCTTGCCGCCCGCGTAGTAGTCGCGCAGGTCGTTCATCCGCCGCGACGCCACCGCGCCGATCAGCAGCAGTATCACGAGGTACAGGCCGATGCCGAGGAGCCGCATCACCCGACCCTAACCGCCGACGCCGCAGGGTACACCGCGCAACTCCGACGCCGTCGCACGGCACGGCGGTTGACCCAGGCGGGCCTGGCGGATGTGCTGGGCCCCAGTCCATCGCGGATCGCCAAGATGGAAGCCGCGGACGCCTCGGTCTCGATGGACCTGCGCCCGCAACTACACGCCCGGCACGACGAACGGGAAGGAGAACACCGTGTCTCCCTCCGCGTCGACGTGTTGTTCGAGTGTGATGACGATCCCCGTGCCCGCGCTGTAGGTCTCGGTCACGAGCGTCCCGTCCGGGGCGACGCTCACGACCAGGCTGTCGCTGCACTGCTCGGGGAGCGCCGGGAACACCGTCGGATTCCACATCACGACCTGGGCCGTGAAGGCGGCGTCAGGGCCGATGAACACCGGCCAGTTGTCGGGTGCGAATCCCGGGCCCGCGACCGTCCCGCCACCTGCGGGCGTCCCGGCCTGGCCGAGCATCCCGCGCTCGGGCCCGGGCAACGTGAAGCTGGGGATGGTCTCCATCAGCACCGCGTAGTGGGCCAGGACCTCACTGGTGGTCACCTCGAACGGATGGACTCCCGGCGCGAACACGCTGAACCCGGGAGCCGCGCCGAGCACCAGGAAGCACTCGGCCTGTCCGAGCGACTGGTCCTCGACGAAGACCAGCGACGGCGGTGTCGTCCCGTTGTCACTGCCGATCGGCGTGACGCGCACGACGCGCTTGCACTTGGTGTCGTTCTGCTGGTCGGGGTCCGGGTCGATGGCCTTGTGCTGGAACGTCAGGTCGACCGATGGCGCGGTGCACTGCACCGTGACAGGGTTCGGTGAGTCCGGGATGACGGTCATCGCAGGAACCAGCAGGTTGGCCGGCTCGCAGTTGACGTAGTCGACGCTCACCTCGACGTCGGGGATCGGTGGGATGGGACCCGAGAACATCAGGTTGACGGTCGTGAGCCAGGTCTGCGTCTCGCCCTGCGGGACGAGCACCAACGTCGGCGCCAGCGCGTTCTGCGTCGAGCAGTAGGTGATGCTCCCAGGTTGCAGCGGCGGGGGCCCGGGCGGCAGCGGCGGGAAACCCGGCGGATGGGGCGGGGGATCCTGGGGGAAGGGCTGGGGCGCGCCGCCGTCGGGCGGGAAGTACCAGCCCTCGTCGACGTCCCACGCCACGAGGTAATGGTCCTCGGTCTCGCCCTGCGCGAATCCGCCGAACGGGCCGCTGCCGTCCCAGCCGCCGCTGCCGTAGGGCACCGGGTCGATCTGGGCCTTGGTCAGCGTCTGCCGGACCCACCACGGGCCGCGATCGGCGAGTTCGAAGTCCTCGGTCCGCACCAGGACGCGATCCGGCCCGCCCATCACCGCGACGGGGACGAACAGGTTGCGCACGACCCATTCCGGTTCGACGAGATCGCCGCCCCACGAGCCGTCGCGATCGCGATCGATGAGGACGTTCAGGTAGTAGGGGCCTTCCGCGGCCGGGGTCGGTGCGTTCACGACGATGAGCCCGAACGTGACGAAGGGCGCTCCGGCGTCGACGTCGGCGAGCAGCAGGACCGCACCGTCGTCGTCGTCCACCTTCGAGAGGAAGCGACCGGTGGCGC
>JAJDER010000135.1 GCA_029259725.1 Planctomycetota bacterium
CGTAGTTGCCGCTCCGCTGCCGCGGCTGCTCTCAGTGTATGGCATGGGCCGCGACAAGCCCCGCCGGTCGAGAGCCTTCCCCTCAGTAAGCGCCGTCGGGCGGCAGCGGCGGACAGGGGACGCCGAAGTCCCGGCTGCTCATCGCGAATGCGGTCAGCCGCGTCGGCTGCAGCGGCCTGTTGCAGGGCGCGCTAGCCGGAGTGGCCCCCGAACAACTCATCTAGCGTTCGCTCAAGCGCGTCCCTGGATTCTGGGGTACCCGCTTGAGCAAGCTCTTGCAGCCGCGCGGGAGACAGCTTCGAGAGTTCTCTCGCCATCGTGAGTTCAACTGCCGCTTGCTTCTCGACCCAGCGTCCCCAGATGCGCTCGAGCCCGACGTTCCTCATAAACGGAGCTGAGGGCAATCGAAGGCTGTCATCGGTCATGCTCCGAAGCGGCCGGCCAAACGCCGTGTCTGCGAGGACGTTCTCCCAGTACTGGATGAACGTGCCCCCGAGACTCTGAACTTCATCTCGCAGGTCATCGCGCCGCTCGTCGGGCATTGTCGCGATCCAGCCCTTCATGGCGGATTGCATAGCAACGATCTGCGGATCGGTGTCGTCCTGAATGGACCGAAGGACAGTAGCGCCGAGCACTTCGCAGTTATCCTCCCAGTCTCGTTCCCACCTCGGTGACTCCCAGAGGTACGCGACACCCTCATACGCAGCGTAGGGAGGAATCAGGAGGGCTAGCAGGCCGCGGGTTGCACTGTGGTGCAAGAAGCAGTGGATGATGCCCCAGGTTGGTAGGGCGAACATCACGAACAGCAGCATACTGCCGCCGAATGACGAAGCACGACTTCGTAGCCAAGACACAGCGCTCCTCCCCCTGCTCCTCCAACGTTGCAGCCGCTCAGCTGCGCGGCTGTCTCAGTGTACGGGATGACCGGAGCAGCCTGTTAGGCGTCATAGAAGCGGCTGTCCTGCAGCAGCGGTCCGTAGCGCCTCGGTTCCTCCTCGAGAAGGTCCGCGAAGGCGACTCCTCGCTTGAGCACACGGACTAGCTCATCCGCTCCGAAGTATGCAGTGGTGTCAATCGGGCACGGCCCTCTCTCCAGAGCCTGGCTCGCAAGCTCGACGTACTTCGCAACGATCTCGAAAAACTGCTCAACCTGCTCTGCCTTCACCTCGCCCGGGTCAGCTTCTCCCTCCGCGACCCTCCGGTCCTTGTGCGCGATTAGCTTGGATCGCCATCGGGCCAAGTGTGCACGAATCGGCTTAATTGTCCCCAGAAGCGCTGTGGCCTCTGCGAGCGGATACCGCGGATCACGCCCCAACTCTTCGTGTACGTAGCTTAGTGAGAAGTTTGTGCGCGCGCCGGAACCGGGCGGGTCGGTGAGCTTGGAAACGCCGAGAACTAGGCGCTCAAGGGAGACGTAGAACAGCTCACCGAAGAAGTGCTTCGCGACGCCGTTGAGGAGGTCTACGCGCGCTTGGCCGCCGTAGAAGAGGTACTTGAACTCCCTGAACTCGTGGAACTGGTTGATGACCTCGCGCACCAGTTCATCAAGGGGGTCCGCTCGTTTCCCAGATGCTCCCACTGTGTTCCCCCTCCATGCCTAGCGTTGCTGCCGCTCAGCTGCGCGGCTGACTCAGTGTACGAGAGGACCTCGGCCCGCCGCTCGTCGTCGCGAACGCCACAGGGATATCGCGTGTCCAAGCAGCTGCGGCTTTCCACTTCTGCGTTGAGCCACGTGCACGGCTACGGAGCCGTCCCGCTCAGCCCGTTGCTCGCCGCGAACCCCTTCGGCCCTGCGTCGTCCACGATCCAGTACTGGAAGTAGGTCGTGGAACCCGGAGGGACGCCCGTTGGCCACAGCCCCGCGAATGACAGGTCGCCGAAGAAGTCTGTCGTTGACGTGAACAGGAGCGTGGGATCCGGGACGAGCGTACCGCCCTTGAACGGCAAGCCAATGGCGGTAAAGCCGATCACGAGGAACGCCACAGCCAATGGTCGGGCGTTGCTGAGTTCGAGCGTCATGAAGTCACTTCCCGCAAGGGCCCCCTCTCCGCCGAACACTGGTGCGCCAGACTGGCCAACGAGCGCGTTGCCGAGGAGCGACCACGGGGCGGTTGCTGGCCCATTCATTTGTAGGACAAAGACAGCTCCCGTTTGGGGCCCCCCATCGTCATCAGCAATCGCACCCGCGGCGATGTCCACCACGCCGTTGCCGTCTATGTCCCCAATGCCAGTGATCGCCGCGCCGAGGCGGTTCTCGGGGTGCAAGATCGCACCCAGGCCGCCAACAATGCTTGAAACTTTGGAATACCCCTTTGCTGTCCCATCTGTGTTGAGGAAGAGGAACCACAACGCGCCTGCATCCGTCGCCCCGTCATCGTCGTTCACAGCTGTTGCAACGAGATCAACGACTCCATCTCCGTCCAAGTCCCCTGGGGAGTCAAGCCGCATGCCGAAGTGATCCCAGTCATCAAGGGCTGTCGGCCCGTTCCCCGAAGTCGCACTGATCTTCGACACGACTTCTGCTGCCCCGTCTGACTCAAGCCTCAGGACATAGATCGCTCCTCGGGATGGGCCTCCGTCATCGTCGTGCTTGACGCCGACAGCAACGTGCGTGCCCCCTGTGCCGTCCAGGTCACCTAGGCAGGCCGCCCCGAATCCGAACTCATCACCATCGTCCAGCACACCGAGGCCAGCGACGGTTCCTGAACTCACCTTGTTGTGCTCACGAACGTCGCCCGCCTGGGACAGGAATAGGATGTAGCCAGCCCCACGGTCAGGCCCACCATCGTCGTCGGAGGCAACACCCGTCCAGATGTCTGGACAACCGTCGCCATTGAGATCGCCAAGGGCCGCGATTGATGTTGGCCAGCGATCGTCATCGTCCAGCTGTCCAAGAAAACCTCCCGAGGTGTCGCTGATCTTCGAGTTGCCGGCCACGGTGCCATCGGAGTTGAGGAAGAGGATCCAGAGTGCGCCTCGGTCTGGCCCACCGTCGTCATCCCACAACGAGCCTACGGCCAGATCGGGAACACCATCTCCGTTGACATCGCCGAGCGCCTCGATACAGCTTCCGAAGAGGTCAAAGTCATCTAGCCCACCACTGAACCCACCAAGGCCGTCCGCGATGACGACGGCGTTCGAGACGCTGGCGTCGGCCTCCATGAACATGATGTGGACGGCCCCCCGGTCTGGGCCACCGATGTCCGCGCGCCACGCCCCGACCGCGATCTCTCCGACACCATTTCCGTCAAGGTCTCCGATTGATGCAATCGACCGCCCGAGGTTATCGCCCGCGCTGAGGCTTGGGCTGAGTTCGCCCGACGCCGAGCTGATCTTCTTGGTGTGGCCGACCGTCACGACTTGGCCGTGTGTTGTTTCGCAAAGCACGCCAGCGCATACGAGAACCATGCTGAACATAGCCGCGCCGACTGTCCCACTCCCTCGTGAAGTCACAGGTGCTTCCTCCCATCAGTCGAGGTAATGCTCAATCTGTAGCTGATCACGGAGCAGGACCACCAACAAGCGACTCGACAGATCCTCATGGTGCCGTCCCCGCTACGCCATTGCTTGCTGCGAATCCGACCGGCCCGGCGTTGTCGACGATCCAGTACTGGAAGTAGGTCGTGAAGCCGGACGGTACGCCCGTCGGCCACAAACCGCCAAACGTGGCCTCGCCGAAGAAGTCCGTCGTCTGAGCGAAAGTGAGGTTGATCGCCGGCACGAGAACGCCGCCCTTGAACGGCGCATCGATCGCCGAGAAGCCGACGACGAGCGTAGCGGGCGCGAAGGGCTTGGCGTTCGACAATGACAGCGTGACGACGGACGCAGGCACCAAGAGTCCTGTTCCGCCGAGCACGGGCACACCGGTCACACCTTCCAGCCCTGTGCCGACATCGGACCAGGAGCAGCCGTACGGGAACGCCCCCATGTCGGCGACTGTTCCGTCGATGTCGGGCTCGCCGAGCGGATTGCCTGCGTCGATGCACGGCGATGTCGCCATGAGGGAGTAGTCGCCGGTCGCGGAGTTCACGAAGACGGGCGGAGCATTGATGTTGCCGACCCCTGGGAATCCACTGCCCAAGTCCGAGTAGGTCGCGGAGGTTTGCCCACCAAAGGTATCAACAACGTTCTGGAGCCCGCCGCCCTCCTTGAAGTTGTCCCACACGATGCAGTGCAGTAGCGAAGGCTCAGCGTTCACGCCGTTCGTGAAGAGCCCCGCGCCCTGGAAGACGGCCGTGTTGTCGGCGATGACGCACTTGATCAGTGTCGGGGAGGCGTTGATGCAGGCAACCCCTCCTCCCCAACCTCCCCCGAGTCCGTTGGATGCGCGGTTCTGCACGATGAGGCACTGCTCGATCACCGGCTCGGCCATGCTGGCGCAGAGGACACCGCCACCGTTACCCCCTCGTCCAACGGCGTCCCCGTTGCGAAGAGTGAAGCCGCGGAGGCGGGCATCGGGGCCTTCGCCGGAGATGAACCGCACGACGGTGTCGACCCCACCGGCATCCACGATCGTCTCCAGGGGCCCGGCCGTGGCCTTGACCGCGATGCCCTTCCCAAGGAAGTCGAGACTCTCGAAGTAGATCCCAGGCGCGACGTGGACCGAGTCGCCGTCCACAGCGGCGTCAATGGCTGCCTGGATCGTCGCGAAGTCAGCGGGCACTTGGATCGGGGCCTGGGCCACCAACGCTGGGGCGAACCCCAAGACCAACAGGATCATCTTTGCGTACGACATGGCCCGGCTCCTTCCCCATCGACACGGGCATTATGCATCGCCGATCGGGGTGCGTGTGGGGCCGCGGATGGACATGGCCTGTCCTTGGGATGTTCGGGCCGCGGAGAGCACGAGAGCATCCCCGCCCTCAGTTCGCACCTGGTCCGCGCGGCGGAGAGCGGTCAACTGCGCAGGATCGCGCGCCGTTCGCAAGGTGCTCGCCGATCTCGCAATCAGCCCACCCGCTCCCCCGCATCGGTGGTTCCCCGGCGAGGACTCGAACCTCGAATGCCAGAACCAAAATCTGGAGTGTTGCCTATTACACCACCGGGGACTCGTTCACGACGCGCAGGTGATGCGCGGGCATCCAGCCGGTTCGTGCAAACGCTCGACCGACCCCGCGCACCTCTGCTGCACCAGCGCACGAAGTGTCGCCATCCCCACCCCCGATGTCGACTCCCCACCGTTCCTCCCCACCACTCCTGCCCACGCTCGCTCTCTCCCCGCTCGCCCGTCTCCGCGACGGCTCACTCCCCACGCCGGCCCGCATGGCCTCCGCGCCCCCCGCCCCTCCGCGTGACCCCGGCACCCCCGACTCGCTAGGCTGTCACCCGGTCGGGGGGGAGCATCCACGCCGGGCCATGGCACGGGCCGGCACACGCCGCGCCACCCTGCGCGCTCGCCGCCCTCCTGCCACCGCAGTCGACCATCTCCGGAGGCTTCGCCCGATGTCCCGTCCCTCTCGCCCCTCCCGCCGCTCCGGCTCGACGCCGCTCCCGGCCCTGCTCGTCGGCGCCGCCCTGCTGGCCCTCGCGGTCGCGATCCCCGCCTGCCGCTCCGGCTCCACCTCCGGCGACACGGTCACCGACGTCTCGATCCCCGCCATGGACCCGCAGTGCGCGGCGTACCTGCGCGCGATGTGCGACACGATCACCGCCAGCCCGAACAAGCACCTGCGCATCCTCGACACCTGGGACGAGCCCGACGAGTTCGGCGAGAGGATCCAGCTCAGCCACGTACGCGAGTTCGTCATCGCGGCCCCCGACAAGATGATGGGCGTGACCGCCGGCGACACCCTGCAGCGCAGCTTCTGGAAGGACGGCGAGACGATCACGCTGCTCGACCGCAACGAGAACATCTACGCGCGGATCCCGGACCCCGGCTCGATCGACGACATGCTCGACATGCTCGTGCTGCGCTACGGCGTCGCGATCCCCAACGCCGACTTCTTCTCGGCCGACCCCTACGACATCTTCATCTCGTCCATCGACCGTGGCCGCTACCTCGGCCTTCACCTCGCCGGCGACCGCCCCTGCCACCACATGGCCTTCAACGCCGGCGGCGTGGACTTCCAGCTCTGGGTCGACGCCGACGGCAGCGCGCGCCCGCGCAAGTTCGTGATCACCTACCACGACCTGCCCGGCATCCCGCAGTTCACGTCGCAACTGCTGACCGTCGAGACCCTGGCCTCGATTCCCGACAGCACCTTCACCTTCACGTCGCCCACCGGCGCCGAAGAGGTGCAGCTGCTGCCCCTGCTCGACGAAGGCCCGCGCTGATGAGCAGCACGCGCCGCATCCCGGTCGCCGCCGTCGTCGCCTTGGCCCTCGTCGCCCTGGCCTTCACGCCTTGGCTGCTGCAGGGTCGTGGCGGAGGCCTGCGTGGCAGCAACGCCGGCCTCGGCTCGGTGCGCGGCAGCACCGTCCGCGGCAGCTCCGGCCGCACCACCTCGGTGCGCGGCATCTCGGAGCGCGGTCGTAGCGACCGCGCCGACGGCGGTCGCTACGGCTCGCTGCGCGACCGCCGCGGCCTGCTCTGGATCGACGATGACGACGAGACGCAGAACCAGGCCCAGAGCGAACTCGACGCCGCCCGCGCAGCAGCCGACACGCCCCCGCCGTCGGTCTATTCCGGCTCGCTGCAGCCCGGCGCCGTGGCCGACTCCCTCGACGACGCCACCAAGGTCAACTACGACCGCCGCACGTACTACGTCGCCGACGGCATCTGGTACCTCGGCGCGCTGAAGCAGGGCAAGAAGGTCTACACCGTCACCACGCCACCCGAGGGCGCCCTGCTGCGCTCGCTGCCGGACGGCGTCGAGACCACGCGGTCGGGCGACAAGACCTACGCGCGGTACAAGGGCATCGTGTACGAGGAGGTCAACCGCCTCGGGAAGACCCAGTACCAGGTCTCGCGCGGGCGGTGAGCCCGAAAGCCGGCACCCCCCGTGCCGTCGGTCGCGGCGTGGGCGGCTCGTCCCTGCTCAGCAGCGGCGGCGCGCTCGGGCGCGATCGCCGCGGCCTCGTCGTCGCGGGGACCGGCCTGCTGATCACCGTGGCCCTGTTCTTCGTCATCGATGACCAGCGCAGCAAAGCGGCCCACGCCCGCTTCGAGAAGCACTCGATGGAGCTCGCCGACGCCCTCGAGCGGCACCTCGAGCACCCCGTCGACAGCCTGCTGGCCGTGCCCGCCTTCTTCGAGGCGTCGGACTACGTGTCGCTCGAGGAGTTCATGTTCTTCGTGCGCGGGCCCCTGCAGCGCCACCCGGAGATCTACTCCTTCGAGTGGTTCCCGATCGTCCTCGCCGCGGACCGGGAGACCCACGAGCGCTCCATCCGCGAGCAGGGCGAGCCGCTCTACGTGATCAAGGAGCTGTCGCCCAACGGGAGTCTCGTCCCGGCGGGGCAACGCGAGCGCTACTTCCCGCTCGCGTACGAGTGGCCTCCGCATCCGCTCGCGCTGGGCATGGACCTGCTGGTCGACGCCGAGCGAGCCGCCCCGCCGCTGGCCGCGCTGGCGACCGGCACGATCACCGCCTCGCCGCCCTTCACGCTGTTCGAGAACCCCGGCGTCGGCGCGGTCGTCGCGGTGTACTTCCCCGTGCACGCCGACCCCCTCACGGAGGACGAGCCTGACGGCGAGCCCGTCGGGCTGGCCGCCGCTCTGGTGCTCGTCGAGGGGATCATGGAGGACGCCCTGACCGGCTCCATGGCCGAAGGCCTCGCGGTCGTGCTGGTGGACGACGGCCTGCCGCCGCAGGACGCGCTCTTCTTCGAGCGCGAGATCGGCGACGGCGACACGGTCCCGACCTCCACCTGGATCTTCGAACGACACGTCGACGTCGCCGACCGCAGCTGGAAGCTCTGCACCGCGCCCCGCGCCGGCGCCGCCGCGTTCACCGCGGAGACGCCCTGGCTGCTGCTCCTCGCCGGCGTGGTCACCAGCCTCGGCCTGGGCTACGCCGTCGCCTCGCTCGCGACCATCCGCCGTCTGCGCCGCCGCGTCGACGCCGCCGCGCAACTGGGCCAGTACCGCCTGGAGCGCAAGATCGGCGAGGGCGGCATGGGCCAGGTCTACGAGGCCAGCCACGCGCTGCTCAAGCGCCGCACCGCGGTCAAGCTGATCCGCCCCGAACGCGCCGACTCCACCACCATCGCGCGCTTCGAACGCGAGGTGCAGCTCACCGCGAACCTGACCCACCCCAACACCATCGCCATCTACGACTTCGGCCGCACCGACGGCGGCATCTTCTACTACGCGATGGAGTACCTCGACGGCCTCGACCTGCGCACGCTGGTGGCCGAACACGGCCCGCTGTGCGCCGGCCGCACGATCCACGTGCTGGCGCAGATCTGCGGCTCGCTCGCCGAGGCCCACCGCGCCGGCCTGATCCACCGCGACGTCAAACCCGACAACGCCTTCCTCACCACGCGCGGCGGCCTGCACGACGTGATCAAGGTGCTCGACTTCGGTCTGGTCAAGGACGTCACCGGCGGCGACATGTCGGTGACCCAGGTCGACGTGCTGACCGGAACGCCGCACTACATGTCGCCCGAGGCGATCCAGGAGCCGTCCTCGGTCGATGCGCGCAGCGACATCTACGCCGTGGGCGCGGTCGGTTACTTCCTGCTCACGGGCACGCCGCCGTTCGAGGCCGGGAGCGCGCTCTCGGTGCTCAACGCCCACGTGACCGAGGTGCCCGAGTCTCCGACCGCGCGCCTCGGCCAGCCGGTGGACGGAGACCTCGAGGCGCTGATCCTGCGCTGCCTCGGCAAGGCGCCGGAAGTCCGCCACGCGACCGCCTGCGCCCTGCGCGCCGACCTGCTCGCGTGTGCCGCCGCGACGAGCTGGACCGAGACCAAGGCGAGCGACTGGTGGGCCGCCCATCCCGTGCCCGCGTCACGGAGCGGAGACGCGACGACCCCGGCCTCGAAGATCGAGCTGGCCACCGTCACCATCGACCTCGCGGCCTCGCTCCCGACGACGGGCGAGCGGCCGACGGGCAGCGTAGGATGAGCCCCCCACGCGGTCGCCTCGCCGCCTGCCCCTTTCGACCCCCACCGTCGGAGTTCCGGGGATGACCCGCCGCCCGTCCCGCTTGCTGCTGGCGCTCGTCGCCGTCGCGGTCACCTCCTGCTCGCTGTTCCAGGAGAGCGACGGCTACTCCGAGCAGGAGCTGCGCGAGGACCTGGCCGCCTACGCGAAGGACTTCCTCGCGCAGGTGAGCACCGCCGCGAACACCATCCGTGACGCTTCCGGCTCGCGCGAAGTGCGCCGCAAGGCGCTCACCTGGCAGGTCAGCATGCCGGCGCAGGCCCACGAGGCCGCCTTCACCGACGACCCGCAGGAGGCCTACCTCTTCTGTCTCACCGTGGCGGACCTGCAGACCGAGTACCTGACTCGCGGAGACGGCAAGGACCTCTTCGGCGCGGAGCAGTCCGTGGCGGTCGACGCCGCCAGGAGCCTGAGCGCCGCCGTGCGCAAGATCGGCGAGCGGTTCATCCCCGAGCACGACCGGCAGGAGCTCGAGAAGCAGGTCGCCAAGCTCATCGAGAACGATCCGATCAAGGGCGCCTACTTCGCGATCTCGACGCGCACCACGATCACCAAGAAGGCCGAGGAGCAGGGGGTCATCTCTCGCATCGTGTCCATCCCGATGTCGCCCTTCAGCGCGCTGCAAGGCGTGGGCGACACCCCGGCCGCGATCCGCGACTTCAGCGAGACCGCCGCTCACATGGCGAGTGTCGTGGAGGCCTTGCCGCGACAGCTCAAGTGGCAGACCGAGCTGCTGCTCTACAACGTCGAGGACCGCGACACGGTCAAGCAGGGCCTCGCCGCGTTCGAGGAAGCCTCGGCCAGCCTGGACCGCATGTCGAGGACGCTCGAGTCCCTGCCCGCGGACCTGCGCGGCACCATCGCCAGCGTGCCCGAGGCGATCACCGCCATGCAGCCCACGGTGGCCGATGCCCGCGCCCTGGTCGAAGCCCTCGGGCCCGCCGCCGAGCAGCTGCGCCTGGGCAGCGAGGTCTGGGAGCGCATCCTCGCGCCCGACCCGAAGGACGCTCCCGGAGTCGCTCCCGGAGTCGCTCCCGGAGGCGCCCCCGCCGAAGACAGCCCACCCTTCAACATCCAGGACTGGGAGCGGACGGCGGAGGACATCGCCGTCATGGCGGCCGAACTCAACCAACTCTCCGCGAATCTCGAGCAGCTGCTGTCGCCGGAGCGCTTCGACCAGCTCCAGGGGCAGGTGACCACGCTGGTCAACGCCACGGACCTGCGCGCCCACCGCCTGCTCGACGACGCCGACACCCGCGCCCAGGGCCTGCTGGACACCTCGTCCGACGAGGCCCGCGCCGTCGTCGACCACGCCGCGCTGCGCGTGGGGCAGCTCCTGCTCGGCTTCTTCCTGCTGCTGTCGATCTACCGGCTCACCCTCGGCCGCCCGCCGAAGCCGGTCGCTCCCGCGAGCGGACCGTCGCGCTGACCGTCGCGCCGACCGTCGCGCTGACCGTCGAGCGTCGCGCCCGACGCTAGCCGCCCATGCGCCGCCGCAGCAGATCCAGGCCCATCGTCACCGAGCGCCGGCGGATCTCGTCGCGCGAGCCCAGCCAGCGCACCGACACCACGTCGCTGCCGGCGGCGTCGGCGAGGCCGAAGAACACGGTGCCGACGGGCTTGTCCTCGGTGCCGCCGCCCGGGCCCGCGATGCCGGTGATCGACAGCGCCAGGTCGACGCCGGCCGTGTCGCGCAGGCCCTCGGCCATGGCGCGGGCGACGGGCTCGCTCACGGCCCCGTGCTCGGCCAGCAGGGACGCGTCGACACCGAGCCGCGCCCGCTTGGCCGCGTTGCTGTAGGTCACCGCGGACTCCTGGAACACGTCGCTGCTGCCGGGCACCGAGGTGATCGCCGCGGCCACCAGCCCGCCCGTGCAGGACTCCGCCGTGGCCAGCATGAGGCCGCGCTCGGCGGCTGCTCGCACGACGGTACCGGCCAGCGATCCTCCGCCCTCGGCCACCAGGTCGCGACCGAGGCGACGCCTGACCTCGTCGGCCGCATCGGAGCGCTCCCGGTCCGTGCCCCCACGCAGGGCCACGCTGTGCAGCGCCGCGCGGGTCGTGACGCCGACGCGCAGGCCGGTGCTGGTCATGTCCATCAGATCGGCGAGGCGCTCACCCAGCTCCGACTCGGGAACGCCGGCCGCCATCAGCTCGAGCGTCCCGGAGCTCCCGGCGGTGGCCGCATCGATGCGCGACACCAGCGCGGGGTCGGGCGCCCGGCCGTCGAGCCGGCCGCCGAGCAACTCGCGGATCATCAGCCGCATCTCCGACGGCACACCCGGCACGCAGGCCACCGCGAAACCGTCCGCGCGGACCAGGAACCCCGGCGCCGTGCCGCGCGGGTTGGGCAGCAGCTCGGCGCCCTCGGGCAGCTCCGCCTGGCGCGCGCTCCCCGGCGAGGGCTCGCGCCCCGCATGCCGGCGCAGCCCCTCGAGGACGTCCGCACGCACGCACAACGGCAACCCCAGGGCCTCGGCGATGCCGTCGCGGGTCAGGTCGTCCGCCGTCGGGCCGAGCCCGCCCGTGGTGATCAGCAGGTCGGCGTCCTCGCGCGCGCGACGCACGGCCCGGGCCACGTCCGCCACCGTGTCGCCCACCGTGGCCAGGCCCACGACCGCGTGCCCGAGCCCCCGTGCCGCCCGGGCGATCCAGGGGCCGTTGTTGTCGTCATGCTCTCCCGACGTCAGCTCATCACCGATGGCGACCACGACGAGTCGCCGGCGCGGGGTCGGGGCGTCGTCGGGCATGGGCTCTCTCGGGTCCGGTCCAGGCGCGGGTCGGGCTGATCGCGCCGGTCAGTGTAGGCAGGCTCCCGGCCGAACCGAGCCGGATCCGCCCCAAAGCGGTGACTTGTCGGATTACCGGCGTGGATCTTGGCTCCGGGTGTGGAGAGTCAGGGGGTCGAGCCTGCCTCGGCCACCCACCGCCGACCCTCGGATCGGCCCCACCGCCCTGAAGCAGCTTCCCGCCATGACCAACCCCGAAGTCCCTGAACTCTCCCTGGTCCGCAAGCGGGACGTCTTCCGCGAGCTCGTGTCGTGTCAGGACGCGGGCATGACCGTCGCGCAGTCGCGCGAGCAGATGGCGACCTACTTCTCCATCCCCCTGGAGACCCTGCGGGCGATCGAGGAGCTGGGCATCGAGAAGCGCTGGCCGCCGCTGGAGTAGGCGGCGGAGTAGGCGGCAGGGGCGCGGGCTCGGTGGCTCCCCGGCACCGCGGTCTGTCGACGCCCTACTTCTCCTGCATGAGCTGGATCAGGTTCCCGCAGGTGTCATCGAACACGGCGATGATCGCGCCGCCGGCGTCGGTGGGCTCGGTCGTGATCTCCACGCCGGCCTCGCGCAGGCGCTTGACCTCGCGCTCCACGTCGTCCACGAGGAAGGCCGCGCCGGGGAGGCCGTCGGCCTTGATGGCCTTCTGGAAGGTGGCGGCCGCCGCGTGCGCGTTGGGCTCGAGCAGCAGCTCGGTGCCGTCCGGGCCGCCGGGTGCCGTGACCGTGAGCCATTTGTACGGCCCCACCGGGATGTCGTGCTTCACCTTGAAGCCGAGCTTCTCGGTGTAGAAGGCGCGCGCGACGTCCTGATCATCGACGAAGACCCCCATGAGGCCGAGGCGGATGCCGCCCCGGGACGCGCTCTCGTCGGCCGCGGCCGCAGCCTCCTCCGCGTCTGCCGTCTCCGCGGCGTCCTGCGACCAGGCACCGACCAGCGACGCGGCGAGCAACGCCAGGATCGTGAGCGAGCGTGACATGTTCCGTCCTCCAGGGGGTCGTCTGGGATCGCCGGGGCCTCAGCGGCCGATGAGGAAGTGCGCCACGTCGCTGTCCCGCATGACGTACTCGCGGCCCTCGACGCGCATCCGGCCCTTGGCGCGGATCTCGGTCTCGCTGCCCAGCTGGACCAGATCGTCGACAGCGTACACCTCGGCGCGGATGTAGCCCTTCTCGAAGTCGGTGTGGATGGTCCCGGCGGCCTCGGGACCCTTCGCCCCGCGCCGGATCGTCCAGGCGCGGATCTCCTTGGGGCCGGCGGTGAAGAAGGTCATCAGGCCCAGCAGGTGGAACGCCGCGCGCGCGAGCCGGTCGAGCCCGCCCGTGTCGAGACCCAGGTCCTCGAGGAACACCGCCTTGTCCTCCGGTGACAACGCGGCCAGCTCGTTCTCGATCTGCGCGCAGAGCGTCACCGCCTCGGCGCCGTGCGACGCCGCGTGCTCGGTGACCGCGGCGACCAGCGGGCTCTCCCCGGCCACGTCGTCCTCGGCCACGTTGCAGACGTAGAGCACCGGCTTCATCGTCAGCGGGAACAGGCGCCCGAGGATCACGAGGTCCTTCTCGCTCCACGTCGCGCCGGACCGCAGCAGCTTGCCGGACTCCAGGTGCGCGGCCGCGCGCTCGAGCACGCCCACCTCCACCTTGGCGTCGGCGTCCTGGCTGCGCGCCTTCTTCTCGGCCTTCAGGAGCGCCTTCTGCACCGAGTCGAGGTCGGCCATGCACAGCTCGAGTTCGATCACGCCGATGTCGCTCACCGGATCCACCGCGCCCGACACGTGCACGATGTCGTCATCCTCGAAGCAGCGCACGACGTGCAGGATGGCGTGGGTCTCGCGGATGTTGGCGAGGAACTTGTTGCCCAGCCCCTCGCCCTTGCTCGCGCCCGCCACCAGCCCGGCGATGTCCACCACCCGCAGCGTGGCCGGGATGATCTCCTTGGTCTCGATGTGCTCGTGGATCACCGCCAGCCGCGCGTCCGGCACCGGCACGATGCCCACGTTCGGCTCGATCGTGCAGAACGGATAGTTGGCGGCCTCGGCGCCGGCCTGGGTGATCGCGTTGAAGAGGGTCGACTTGCCGACGTTGGGCAGGCCGACGATGCCGCAGGCGAGATTCATCGGAGGGGCTGCAGAGGGGTCTCGGGGGGCCGGCCGGCTGCGGACACCGTGGTTCCCGCGCCGTCGGGAATCGGGAGATCGTAGCGGATGGTCGACAGCGAGTCGTCGTCTCGCTGCGAGTGTTGCGATGGCGTGGTCACCGGCTCGCTGAAACACGTGCTCGCGACCCTACTCGGGACGGCAAAGCCGTCCCTGCGAACGGTCGCTCCGCGCGCGTTTCAGCGCCCGGTGACCCCGAGACCCGCTCACTCCGGCTCGGCTGGAGGACGCGGGCACGAGCATCCCGGGAACCGTGAAGGGAGCCGCGCGCGGCCGGCCCGCCGCGGAGCGCTGCCTGCGCCTCCGCCACGCCGCTCGGAGCCGCAGTCGTGTTCCCCCGGATGGCCAAGACCCACGTGCCCCGCGTGCCCGGACCCGCGCCTCCCGCGTGGACGCCACCCGAGACTCCGCCCCCCGCCCCCACCCGAGACTCCGCCGCCCCCCCGGCCCACCGCCCCCACCCGCCCCTTCCCCCAGCGTCGGAGTCAGCGGGTCTCGAGGTCACCGGGCGCTGAAACACGCGCGGAGCGACCGTTCGCAGGGACGGGCGCAGCCCGCCCCGAGTAGGGTCGTGAGCACGTGTTTCAGCGAGCCGGTGACCACACCATCGCAACACTCGCGGCGCCCCCCGTCGTGAGCACGTGTTTCAGCGAGCCGGTGACCACGCCATCGCAACACTCAGATCTCCTTGTCCCGCGCCGTCTCCGCCTTGCGAGCCATCAGCAGCCCCAGCTCGTACAGCACGATCATCGGCCCCGACACGAGCAGCTGCGTGATGATGTCCGGCGGCGTCATCAACGACGAGAAGATCAACATGCAGACGATGGCGACGCGCCGCGAGCCGGCCAGCGTCTCGCGCTCGATGACGCCGATGCGCACGGCCACCCACATCAGCAGGGGCAGCTCGAACACCGCGCCGAGCAGCAACGTCAGCGACACGAGCAAGCCGAAGTAGTTGCTCACCGTCACGCCCGAGGCGATCTGGTCCTCGCCCACCACGGTCATCATGAAGTCCAGACCGATCGGCAGCAGCACCAGGTAGCCGAACACCATGCCGGAGACGAACATGAGCAGGGCCAGCGGGAAGCTGCGCTGCACCGCCTTCTTCTCGTGCGGGAGCAGCCCGCTGACGATGAACTTCCAGACCTGCCCGAGGTAGACGGGCGAGCCGAAGACGAGGGCGAAGGCCAGGGCGACCTTCATCACGAACACGATCTGCTCGGCCGGCTCGATCTGGAGCAGCACGCCGGGATCGGTGCCGCCGCCCGCGACGATCGACTCCCGCGCCATGTTCCAGGGCAGCAGGATCACGTCGAGCAGGCGGCTCTTGAGTGACAGCCCGACACCGAACAGCACGAGCACGGCGATCGTGGACTTGATCAAGCACGAGCGCAGCTCTTCCAGGTGCTCGCGCAGCGTCATGCGGCCTTCGTCGGCGGGCGGGGTCTCGGCACTCATGCCCGCGCAGTGTTCCTGAACACGCCGTGCTCATCCAGCCGCGCGACCGTCGGGACGGCGTCGACCGCACCGCACTCGGCCAGATCGGCATCCAGACCGACCTCGGCCAGGTGCCGGCCCGACCGCGAGCGTCGCAGCAGGCCGGGCAGGTCGGCCTTCCAGGCGTCGAACAGCGCGGCCGCCGTGCGAGCCGCGTCGCTGGGTTCGGCGGCCGCGAGGAGCGCCAGGTTGCCGACCAGGCAGCCCGCGCAGGCCACGTCGTCGGCCGCCAGCTCGCCGCGCGACCCCGCGCAGACGATGAGCACGTCGCCGTCCTCCCGCGCCAACCAGCGCGCCGTGGCCTCGACGTTCACGAAGGCCCCCGCCAGGATCTCGACGGCCCCGGCCACCCGCGCCACCGCCGCCGTCCCGTTGGTCGTCGTGAGCACCACCGGCCGCCCCTCGCAGCGGGCCCGGTCGTAGTCCCGCGGCGAGTTCCCCAGATCGAAGCCCTGCGGCGCGAGGCCCCCGCGCTCTCCACCGAGCAGCGCATCCTCGCGGGCGGCCCGCTCGCGAGCCTGCGCTTCGTCGGCCACGGGGCGCACACCGTCGGCCCCGGCAGCCAGGGCGTGGGCCACGACGGTCATCGCCCGGATCACGTCCAGCACGACCACTCGCGTTCCCGCCACCAGCGGTGACGGCACGAGCACGGGCATCAGGGCCACATCGACCTTCACGGCTGGACCGCCAGGCGGATCACGGCGCCACCGAACCTCGCGCGATCCGGCTCAGTAGCGGAGGTATTCCTCCAGATCCACCAGGCGCACGATGCGCGTGCCCAGCTTGTCGGCCTGGGCGAACTCGTCCGTCTCGGTCAGGTCGGGCGCGAACTCGTCGGACATGTCCTTGTAGCCGAGCACGAGCACGTCCGTGGAGACGCCGATGGAGTCATCGAGCACGCCGCCCAGGTCACCCAGGCGCTGCGCGATGAACTCCTTGCTCAGCGTCAGCGGGAACTGCCCCAGCAGGAAGAAGTGCTTGTTCTTGCCCTTGTCGAACAACGGGCTGCGCACGGCGTCGCCCGGCAGCATGACCGGGTCGTACGGGTTCGGCGCACCGATCAGGCCGACCATGGCCTTGTCGCTCTCGACCTCACGGACCTCGAGGAAACCGCGCCGCTTGAGCGCGCCGGCCTTGTCGCGGCGCAGGATCTCGAAACGCGTCCCGCGGGTGAGGCCGTCGCGGCCGCCCACGTCGATGAAGCCCAGCGTGCCCGAGTCGCTCACGCTCAGCACCGCGCCGTCCGGCAGCTCCGGGGCGAACGCGGCCTTCTTGTCCTTGAGCGCCTTGAGCTGGCCTTCGGACTGGGAGCGGTACTTCTTGTAGTCCAACTCGATCTGGTCGAGCTCCGCGCGCGCCTGGCGCAGGTCCTGGTCCTTCTGGTCCTCGCTGGCGAGCAGGTCGTCGAAGCGCGACTGGTCGTTGGAGGCCTGGCTGTCCGCGGCGCCCTGCGCGTCGGCGAGCTGTTGCGAGAGCCCGCTGACCTGGGACGAGAACGTGTCCTGCACGTCGTTGGCGGCCGTCTCGGCCGATTGACGCTTGGCACGCTCACTGCTCAGGTCGGTGTCCAGCGCGGCCAGGCTGCGCAGGTTGCTGTCGTACGCCGCCAGCAACGCGGCCACGGCTTCGCCGAGTGTCTGCTTGCCCTCCATCGACGCACCGATGGCGGCCTTGATCGTCGCGAGGTCGGTCGCGATGGCGGCCTCGTCCGACTTGGCGCCCGCGCTCCCGTCGCTGTAGCCGACGGCGTTGCTGAGCGCCTGGTGGGCGCGCAGCGCTTCGTCCTGCTTCACGATGGCGGCCTGGCGCTCCTTCTCGGCGTCGGCCCGCGCCTGCTGGTGGTTGTCGATCTCGGTCGCGAGGGTGTACGCGAGGCCCATGGTCATGAGCCACAAGACCGCGATGATGATCAACCAGGTTGCCGAAGCGGCACCAGCCTGGGCACGGTCGGGGTGAAGCTTGACCACGTCACGCTCCCTGTTCGGGGGGGCTCTAAGCGAAAGAGGCGGGATTATAGGGAGGTCCCCGGTGGGCGGCAACGGCACCCGGCCGATGGGAACGGACCCTCCCGGGCTCTGGCCGAGACCACGGGTGGCCCCGACCGACCGACCGCCGGACCCGACGCTCGACCGAGCGGCAGAGGTTATCCTCGCGCTGCATGGCGACGGAAGAGGGCACGAGCGGATCCGGCACGAATCGCGAGGGAGGGCGGAGTGCGTCGGAGCCCTCGTCGGCGGCTCAGCGCCCGGTCCTCGGCCTCTTGGGCGGTGTCGCGAGCGGGAAATCCACGGTGGCGGCCCTGCTCGCTGAGCGGGGCCTGCTGGTGCTCGACGCCGATGCCCTGGCCCGCGAGGTGGCCACGCAGCCCGAGATCCTGGCCGCCCTGGCGCGTCGCTTCGGCCCAGGGGTCCTGGATGCGGCGGGGCGCCTGGATCGCCCGGCCCTCGCCCGGGCGGCCTTCGCGGACGAGCAGGCCACCGCCGACCTGAACGCCCTGGTCCACCCCGAGGTGCGCCGCCGCCTGCTGGCCGCCCTGGCGGCCGAACCCGACCGCCCCGTGGTGCTGGATGTTCCGCTCCTGCTCGAATCCCCTCTCGCCGGCCGGGTGACCTGCTGGATCTTCATCGACAGCTCCGCGGGTGACCGCGACGAGCGCGCAGCCGGGCGGAACTGGCCGGAAGGGGAACGCGCCCGACGCGAGAAACGCCAGGCCGACCTGGCCGTCAAACGCTCCCATGCGGACGAGGTGCTGGAAAACCACGGCGACATCGGGGATCTTGAGGCTGAGGTCGACGCCCTCCTGGACCGTCTCGGCGTCACCTGATCTCACGGCCCGCCGCGGGCTCTCGGTTCCCGTTTCTCCCCGCGCGCGCGGCCCCCTCACGGCGCCCCTCCTGCAGCGCCCCTCCTCCGAGCGCAGAGCCGTTCCATGGCCCGACCCCGCCGTTCCTCCGCCTCCACCAAGGCCGACGAACCCCACGAGCCGTCCGACGACGGCACGGTCGGGCTCCGCGATGACGGCCCGAACGGGGACGAAGCGAACGGCGACGACCGGAACAGCGGCGGCCCGAACGGCGGCGGCCCGAGCGGCGAGGGTCACGAGGGCGACGGCCACGCCGACGGCGGGACCGACAGCGGGACCGGCGGCGTGCCGAACGGTGACGAGGGCGAGGGCGACAACGAGGGCGACGGCGAGGGCTACGTCGTTCGCCACAAGAAGAAGGCGCCGCCCTTGCCGGGCCAGGAGTCCTCCGACGCGACCCTGGACCTCGAGGAGCTCGGCAACCTCGCGATGCCCGAGATGGTCGAACGCATCCGACGCTACGGCCTCGCGTGCAACGAGGGCATGGATCGCGCGAAGCTGCTGGTCCAGTTCATGCGGCTCGGGGACAAGCAGGGCCTGCGCATGCACGGCCGCGGGCAGCTCGAGATCATGCCCGACGGCTACGGCTTCCTCCGGGCACCGCGCAACAGCTTCCTGGCGGCACCGTCGGACCTCTACATCGCACCCGAGATGATCGCGTCGTTCGGGCTGCGGCCGGGCATGACCGTGACCGGCGTGCTCCACCGCGGTCATCGCAAGGACAAGTACTTCGCCATCTCCGAGATCCTGCTGATCAACGGCTGCGATCCGGCCCTGGCCAAGACCTGGAAGACGTTCGAGGACCTGACCCCGGTCTTCCCCGACACGCGGGTGCTGCTCGAGCACGAGCCGCGCGAGATGTCCACGCGCATCGTGGACCTGGTCGCGCCCATCGGCTTCGGCCAGCGCGGACTGATCGTCAGTCCTCCGCGCTCGGGCAAGACCATGATGCTCAAGGCCCTGGCCGCCGGCATCAGCGCCAACTACCCCGACGCCCGGCTGGTCATGTTCCTCGTGGACGAGCGCCCCGAGGAAGTCACCGACATGCTGCGCTCGGTTCGCGGGGAAGTGATCTTCTCCACCTTCGACGAGCCGCCCCAGCGCCACGTTCAAGTGGCCCAGCGGGTCATCGACCGCGTGCGCAGCCTGGTCGAATCGGGCTACGACGTGTTCTTGCTGATCGACTCGCTGACCCGGCTCGGCCGCGCCTTCAATGCCGCGGCCCGGGGAAGTGGTCGGATCATGAGTGGCGGCCTGGACACCAACGCGCTGCAGAAGCCCAAGCGCCTGTTCAGCTCGGCTCGCAACATCGACGGCGGTGGCTCGCTGACCATCCTGGCGTCCGCCCTGATCGACACCAACTCGCGCATGGACGAGGTGATCTTCGAGGAGTTCAAGGGCACCGGCAACATGGAGATCGTGCTGTCCCGCGCCGTCTCCGAGCAGCGCATCTACCCGGCCATCGACATCCACAAGTCGGGCACGCGCAACGAGGAGCTGCTCTTCGACCCGACCGAGGCCGAACTGGTGCACGGCCTGCGCAAGGCGCTGGCCGACCTGACCGCGGTCGATGCCATCGATGCGCTGCTCGAGAAGCTCAGGAAGACCGGCTCGAATGCCGAGTTCCTGTTGAGCCTGACCCAGCAGAGGTTCTGAGCACCGCGGTGCGCCGCCGTGCCCGCTCGACCGGCCCCGAGCTGGAAGGCTGCAATCCCCCGGCCGGTCGGCGACATGTCCGAGGGCGGGGGCACGGCCCCTCCACCCCGGACATGCTCACCATGAAGTCCCTCTCCCTGACCCTCACCCTGACCCTCACCGCGCCCCTGCTCGCCACGGCCGTCGCCCTGGCCTCCTGCTCCCCGGCGGCCGGCTCCCTCGACGTGACCTCCGCCTCGATCGGGCCGGGCGTCACCGTCGACGCACCCACCCGGCCGAACCTCGCGCGTCTGACCATGCCCGTGCCGATCGAGGGCCAGGTGTACGCCTGGTCGGCGCTCGACCTGCTGGGTCGGCGACTGGGACCCGAGGCGCTGTCGGGGAAGGTCGTGGTGCTCGACTTCTGGGCCAGCTGGTGCCCGGCTTGCGTCTACGGGCTGCCCAAGCTCAAGGCGCTCTACGAGGAGTTCCACGACGACGGCCTCGAGATCGTCGGGATGAGCTTCGACAGCGACCCCACCGAGCTCGCGGCGTACGCCGAGGACGCGGGACTCGGCTGGTCCCAGGTGTTCGTCGGGCGGGAGCGGGAAGCCGTCGTCGAGGCCACCGGAGTCGGCGCGATCCCGCGCTACTTCGTCATCGATCGGGAAGGCGTGCTGATCAGCACCGACGCGGCGACCCACGAACTCCCGGACCTGGTGAAGGGCCTGCTCGGCGCCGACGCCTGAGGGCTCCCGGCCGGCCCGATCCGCGTCACGGCGCGACCGGGCGCACCTGGTCGGCCAGGACCCAGCCCCGCGCGCCCTGGGCCGTCTCGACCAGGCGCCAGCCGCGGCGCTCATCGTCGTGCCGGACCTCGGTGCCCTGCTGGAGACGGCCGAGCACCTCCGAGGCCGCATCCGGTTCGGCGCGCACGGCCACCCGCTCGGCGACGACGACGGCTCGCTCCCGATCCAGCGCTCTCGCGAAGTCGGACGCGAGCCACACGCCCCCCGCCAGCAACACGCAGACCAGGCCGGCCACCGCCCAGCCGGTGCCGCGGCCGGCCCGGCTCATGCGCCAGAGCGCCAGGAGCAGCAGGCCGAGCCCGAACAGGCCGGCCACGGCACGGCTCGTGACCCGCGGCGTCCAGCGCAGGGGCAGGCGGGCGAGGGCCGAGGCGAACTGCGTCTCCTCGGTCTCGATCGTGCCCAGCTCGGCCTGGACCTGCGCCAGGTTCACGGCGGCGGCGGCCAGACCGGGATCGAGGCGGAGCGCCGCGTCGAGATGCCAGACCGCCTCGCCGACAGCGCCGGCGCGAGCCGCCGCCGTCCCTGCGTCGAAGTGCAGCACCGCGCGGCGACCCGCGTCGCCCTCGGTGGAAGCCAGCTCGGCGAAGAGGGCCAGGGCATTCTCGTAGTCGCGATGCTGGTAGGCCGCCACGGCGTCGGCGAAGGCCACGTCGTCCCCTGCGCGCGTCTCCGGCTCGGACTGGGGCGCGAGGCCCGGCAGCACCAGGCACAGGCACGCCGTGGCCAGGGCTAAGGCGACTCGGGCGGAGATCATGTCGCGGACTCCACGCGGTCGGCCAAGGCACGCGCCTCGCCGGCCACCCGATCGACGGGGAGCGATGCGCCACCGAGGTAGGCCGCCTCCCAGACCTCGACCGTGCGGACCAGGTCGGCAGCGAGAGCGTCGTCGTCCAACCGCGCCGCCGCGTCTCGCGCCGAGAGTCCCGCTGGCGGCCCGTCCAGCCGCGCGGCCAGGAACCGCGCGAAGGCCGAGCCGAGCTGGGCCGCGTCGGTCGCGGAGGACAACGCCGCATCGAGATCCCGGCGCGCGCCCCGGCGACGCAGGCGGGCCGGGTTGGCTTCGCGCCACGAGACGCGCCGGCGACGCAACTCGGCCAGGAGCAGCAGCGCGCCCGCCGGCGCCCACAGGTACACCTCGGGCCAGGGCGCGGGCGCGGGCGGCGGCAGGGTCTCGCGGATCGTCTCGAGGTCGCGCATGACATCCTGCGCCACCTCGAGATCGGTGAGCCCGCCGTCACCCCCGGCGGAGACCTCGAGCGGAACGGTCGTCGTCGCCGCGATCGCGTAGCTCTCGGTCTCCGGATCGAAGTACGGCAGCGAGAGCACCGGGATCTCGGTCACGCGGTCGTTGCGCGGCGAGATCTGGAGCGCCAGCCGACGGCTCGACTCGCTCTTGGCCTCGGTCTTGTCGTAGATGCGGAAGTGGTCGGCCAGCTGCTCGAACTCGGGCCACTCCACGAACTCGAGATTGCCCTGGCCGCGGAGTTCGAGCACGAGGTTGCAGGTGTCGCCCACGGAGAGCACGCGGGGCGAGGCCACCGACCGCAGCTCGAACTGCCCCACGGCGTTGGTGAACCCCGGCGGCCGACCATGCCGGGGCGGATCGCGCACGGTGAGCACGGCCCCGGCTGCGAAGGCGTCGACGACCTTGCTCCGCGTGGCGAACTTGGTGTTGCCGCCGAAGAAGGAGAGCGGGTCGCGGCGCGTGGCGACCTCCGTCGCGATCTGGGCGCTGAATCGCGAGCCGCGCAGGTCGATCATGCCCGCCTCCGAGGCCACGAACACGATCACGCGGCGCAGCTCGATCCGGGACGCGGCGCCCTCGCGGACCTCGCGCTGGGTCATCGGCAGGCGCTGCCGCCCGCCGTTGAAGAGCACGTCGTAGGTCGAGGACGGCACCGCCGACGCCCCGATCGAGAGCGCCTCGCGGAGGTCGTCGAACCAGGGCAGGTCGATTTCGAGCCCGTCGGTGATGCGGTTGGCCGCCGCCTCCGCGGAGAGCGACGCGATCAGCTCCAGCTCGAAGACCTGCCCGACCCAGAGCTCGGTGACGTCCGTCTCGATGCGGAAGCGCAGGGCGTCGGCCTCGATGTCGTCGGACGGCGCGATGGGCACGTTGACCGGGGACGACCGGACACGCTCGCCCTGCAGCAACAGCTCGAACGGCGCCAGGAGCAGCTGCCCGGCCGCCGACGGCACGAGCTGGAAGCGCCACTCGGTCTGCATCGAGCGCGAGAGCTTCCCGTTCACCAGCGAGGTGTGCTTGCTCGTGGAGGGTCCGGCCACGCGCGACAACCGCGCGCCGGCCAGCTCGGGCAGCGCCACGAGTTCGCAGTCCGCCGCCGCATCCCCCAGCACCAGCAGCGACACCTGCATGACCAGGCCGACCTCGCCCTGTTGCGGGTCCACGGTCACCCGCACGCGCGGGTCGCCGATCTGGGCCGACACCTCGGCCGTCAGCAGCAGCAGCAGTAGCGGGACCACGAGCGCTCTCACCAGTCCTTCTCCGGCGTGCGATGCTGTCGCTTCGCGCGCTCCTTCGCCAGCTGCATCGCCTGCTCCTCCAGCTCCTCGAGCCGATCGAGCAGACGCTGGATCTCCTCGGGCCGCAGCGGCGGCTGTTCCTGCGGTTCGGACGGCTCGGGCTGCTCGGAGTCCTCCGGCGGCTCCGGCTCCTGGCTGTCCTGCCGCTCGTCCTCGGGAGACTCGGGCTCCTGCGGGGCGCCCTCGGAATCCTGCGGCTCCTGCTCATCCTCAGAGTCGGAGTCGGAGTCCTGCTCCTGCTCGTCCTCGGACTCGCTGTCCTCCGACTCCTCGGGCGGTGGGATCTTGTCGAGCATCTGCTGCAGCTCGTCGAGCCGGTGGTTCAGCGCCGCGACCGACTCGCGCGCGGCCGGGTCGGGTGTCCCGTCCAGCGACGACAGGAACTGCGTGCGCGCGGCGGCCAACGCACCCATCTGCTGCTCGATGACCTGCTTCTGGGCCTGCGCGTCGGGGTCGCCGATGGGATCGAACGCATCGGCATCGACCGGAACACCCGCCGCGTCGAGCTCGGCCTCCGCCATCCGGGACTGGATCACGCCTCGATTGAAGCTGGAGCGGTCCTGCAGCGGCCCGCCGAGCCCGCGCGCGTACTCCTCCAGGGCCCGCTCGTCGTCGCCGGACTCGTCGTAGGCGTCGCCGAGCAGCTGGGACACGATCGGCGTCACGATCGGTGAATCCGGCAGGCTGGTGCGCACCCGTTCGATGCGCTCGATGACGTCACCCAGGCTCGGGAGTCCGGACTTGGCGACGGACGCCTCGGGATCCAGGATCGCGTTGAAGTCGCGCTGGGCCCTGCGCAGTTCGATCAGCGCGGACCGGCGGCGTTCCCAGTCGTCGCCCCGGGCGGAAGCCTCGACCTCGTCGTCCCAGACCAGGCCCTGCGCGGCCAGCGGCGCGGCGAGCGGCGCGGCCAGCGGCGCGGCGAGCGGCGCGGCGAGCGGCGCGGCGAGCCCCAGGAGCGCGACCACGAGCGCGCGAGCGACGAAGAGCAGGCTCGGCATGCGCATCACCCCACGGCCCTCCCGTCGCGCAGCAGGCCGCGCGCGAGCAGGCACACCAGCGCGGCCACCAGCGCCCACTGGAAGCGGTTGATGCCTTCCTCGCGCATGCTCGTGGCGCGAGTCACGCCCTCCATCACGGCGATGCGCTTCTCCCAGATCTCGTCCAGCGGGAACGGGGTCGATTCGGCGGTGAGGAACGCGCCCTTGGAGATCGACGCGAGCGACTCCAGCAGCCCCAGGTCCGGGCGCGTGATCACCGCATTGCCGTCCTCGTCCTCCAGCACCTGGAGCACACCGCGCGAGTCCGGGTAGCGGATCGTGGAGCCCTCGCGCTTGCCCAGGGCGACGACGTGGATCGGGACCTCCTCGGCGAGCGCGCGGAAGGCCACGTCGCGCGCGGGCGGATCGGACATGTGGTCCTCGCCATCGGTGAGCAGCACCACCACGCGCGCGTTGGGCACCTCGGGGTCGAAGGCGTCCAGGGCGAGCTGAAGCCCCTCGCCCACCGCCGTGCCACCCAGCGCGTTGGTGAAGGTGTCGACGTCGTCGAGGAACAGGCGGTAGCTGGCCGGGTCGTGGGTCAGCGGCACGATCACCCGGGCGTCGCCGGCGAACGTCACCAGGCCGACGCGGTTGCCCTCGAGGTGGTCGAGCAGCCCGCGGATCTCGCGCCGCGCGCGATCCAGGCGCGTGGGACGCAGGTCGTCGGCGAGCATCGAACGGCTCGTGTCGAGCACGACCACCACGTCCACGCCTCGCCGCTGGATCTCGCGCATCGACGTGCCCAGCTCGGGCTCGGCCAGGGCCAGCGCCAGGAACGCGATGGCCAGCGTCGACAGACCGTCCCGGGTGATGCGCCGCGCGAGCGAGAAGCCCGGCGCGAGGTCATCAGCCATGGACCCGAGCAGCGTGCCGCGATGGCGCCGCGCCCGCGTCGCCGCCCACACCGCGAAGCCGAGCAGCGGCAACGCGATCAGGATCAGCAGGAGCGCCTCGGGCCGTCCGAAGGTCACGCGCACGACTCCAGGTAGGGACCGCGCCGCAGCAGGAGCTCGAGCACCAGCAGCACCAGCGCCGGGACCAGCAGCCAGGAGTAGAGGTCGTCGAAGTCGGTGAAGCGGTAGTCCTCGAGTTCGACGCGCTCGAGGGCGTCGATCTCCTCGTAGACGTCGAGCAGCGCCTCGACGTCGCGCGCGCGATAGAAACGCCCGGAGGTCGTGGCCGCGATCTCCTCGAGCAACGACGTCTCCAGGTCCACCTTGACCCACCCCGTCAGCGAGGGCACGTACACCTGCCCGGCGCCGATGGTGTAGACCTTGACGCCGAGCTCCTTGCAGAGCAGCGCCGCGTCGCGCGGCAGCACGAGCTCCACGTTGTTCTTGCCGTCGGTGAGCAGGATCACGACGCGCGTCGCGGCCGCGCTCTCGCGCAGCTTGCGCGCCGCCTGCCCCAGGGCGATGCCGATGGCCGTGCCGTCCTCCTGGCCGTTCGGCGTCACGCTCTGCACCGCGGCCAGGTGCCCGAGCAGCGCGTCGCGATCGAGCGTCGGCGGGCACACCGTGCGGGCATAGGCGGCGAAGGTGATCAGGCCCATGCGGTCGTGCTCACGACCGCGGATGAAGTCGGCCAGCACTTCCTTGACCACGTCGAGGTTGCTGAAGCCCGGCTCCAGTCCCTCCTTGAGCATGGACGAACTCGTGTCGAGCACGAGCATGATGTCCACGCCCTCGGCGGTGATGCGCGCTTCCTCGCGTCCCTGGAGCGGGCGCGCCAGGGCGCCGATCACGAGCGTCGCGGCGAGCACCGCGATCAGGCCGGGAAGCCAGATCGTGCGACTGCGCAGCGTGGCGGGCAGATCACCCAGCACGGCCAGACTGCCGCCGTCCACCGCGCGGTGACGCCGCAGCAGGCGCAGGGCCACGACGGCGGCCAGCGGCAGCATCAGCGCGAGGAACCAGGGATCGCCGAGACGGGTGTCGCTCACGTCGCGCCCCTCACGGCCTGCCTCTCGGGCGCGCCGCCCGCTGGCATGTCGCCGCGGTCATCGTCGCCGCGGTCATCGACGCCGTGGTCATCGTCGCCGTGGTCATCGTCGCCGTGGTCGTGGTCACCCTGGGCATCGCCATCGATCCCGGCCGTCTCGGGGCGGCGCACGTGGGTCTCTTCCACGACGCGCTCGGCCACGTCGATCAGGGACACCACCTCGGGGAGTTCGGGCTCGTGGCCGGCGAACTTCACCAGGTCGCACAGGCTCAGGAAGCGTTCGAGCACCTCACGACGCGCGGCGACGGCATCGTGCCGACGGGCGAGTTCCCCGAGGAACTCCTCGGTGGTGAGTTCCGGCGCGCGCAGATGGAACGCGCCCTCGATGTAGACGCGCAGCACGTGCGAGACGCTCACCACGAACGGCGGGACCTCGGCCTGCGACCGCGGCAGACGCGCGCGCAGGTGCGCGAGGGCGCGGCCGGCGACGATCTCGGGCGGGATGCGGCGCACCTGCACGACCACCGGTCGGCCCACGCGCGCGATGAACACGCCGATCAGCGACAGCATCAGCGCGAGCCACAGGATCCACTCGAGGCTGTCCGCCGCCGGGGCGGGGATGTCGAGCTCGCGCTTGGCCGGCGCCACGACCGGCAGTCGGCCCGGGGGCAGATCGAGCACGACGTCCACGGTCACCGGGTCGAGGAAGGCCACGGGCCGACCGCCCGCGAGGATCGTGAGCACGTCGAAGGTGGACTCGCCCCCGAGCACGGCCTGGATCGGCACGCGCACGCTCAGGGCCTCGCCTTCCAGCACGAGCAGCGGCTGGCCCACGCGCCAGTCCTCGTCGAGGCCCGCCACTCCGACCGCCACGACCGACACACGCTCGGCGGCCGTGCCCGCGGCGCCGTTGTCGAGCTGGTCGAGATCGGCGTCCCCTTCGACCTCGAACCAATCGCCGAGCAACACCGGCTGATCCGGGCCGCGCGCGGCCCAGCGCGGCAGGTCGGCGGTGCTCACCGAACCCGGCGCGGGCGCCACCTGGGCCCCGACCGGCACGACCGGGATCAGCAACCCCAGGGCGAGCCCGACCCACGCGGCGGTGAGCTGTCGTGCGGCGTTCACGCCCGTCGCCGCTCCCGCATGTGCAGGTAGGCCACGAGCGGATCGACGGCCGAGCCTTCCGACGGGATGTCGACCAGATCCACGCCGCGACGCAGCAGTCGATTGCGCAGGTCCGCCGTGCGTCGCTCGAAGCGTGCCGCGACCTCGGCGCGCACTCTCGCGTTGCCGGTGTCCACCAGCACTTCGGCGTCCGTCTCGGGGTCGCGCCAGCGCAGCAGGCCGACGTCGGGCAGCTCGCGGTGCCGCGCGTCCACGAGTCGCAGCGCGACGACGTCGTGCCGCCGGGCGAGCATGCCCAGCTCGGTCTCGTAGCCGCTGTCGAGGAAGTCGCTCATGATGAACACGTAGCTGCTGCGCTTGAGCACGCGCACCAGATGCTCGCAGGCCAGCGCCAGCGACGTGCCCGTGCTCTCGGGGCGGCGATACAAGGCCTCGCGCGTGATGCGAAACGCCTGACGCGTTCCCGAGCGCGGGGGCAGTTCGAGCTCGACCTGGTCGCTGAAGGCCAGCAGCCCGGCACGATCCCCGGCATTCGCGGCCGAGAAGGCCAGCACCGCCGCCAGCTCGGCCGAGGCCGCACGCACCGAGCGATTGGCGGAACCCAGGCGCGCCGAGGCGGACAGGTCCACGGCGAGCATCACCGTCTGCTCGCGCTCCTCGACGAACTTCTTGATGTAGGGCCGACCGGTGCGCGCGGTGACGTTCCAGTCGATGGCTCGCACGTCGTCGCCGGGGACGTACTCGCGCACCTCCTCGAACTCCATGCCGCTTCCGCGGAAGACGGATCGGAAGCCACCGGCGATCATGTCCGTGACCGCCTTGCGCGTGCGGAGCTGGATGCGTCGCACCGAACGCAGGATCTCCGCGGTGTCCGGCTCGCTCCCGGCATCGGTGCGACGACGGTCACGGCGGCCTGTGTCACGGCGGCCTGCGTCACGGCGGCCGTGTGCGGTGGTCGGGTTCACGAGACGGCTCCATCAGCCAGGGCGGCTCGAGCGCGGGCGCCGCTACGGCACTTCGACGTTGTCGAGCACCCGCGTGATGACGTCTTCGACCGGCATCTCGCGCGCCTCGGCCTCGTAGCTGAGGATGATCCGGTGGCGCAGCACGTCGTGAGCCATGGACTTGATGTCCTGCGGCGTCACGTACGCCCGACCGGCGAGCAGCGCATGGGCACGCCCGGAGAGGCCCAGGGCGATGGACGCTCGAGGCGACGCACCGACCTCGATCAGCGGCGCGAGGTCGTCGAGCCCGACGGCGCCCGGATCCCGCGTGGCGCGCACCACATCGACGATGTAGCGGGTCACGCGCTCATCGATGTAGACGTCGTCGAGCAGCGCCATGGAGGCGCGCAACTGCTCGGTCGTGATCACCGTGCGCACCGTGGTGCGAGGCGTCGCGCGTGCCATCGCGTCCACGATGCGGCACTCGGTCTCGTGCTCGGGGTAGTCGACGATGACCTTGAGCAGGAAACGGTCGAGCTGCGCCTCGGGGAGCGGGTACGTGCCCTGCTGCTCGAGCGGGTTCTGCGTGGCCATGACGAAGAAGGGCTGGGGCAGCTGGTGCGTCTCCTCGCCGATCGTGACCTGCCGCTCCTGCATCGCCTCGAGCAGGGCCGACTGGACCTTCGCCGGCGCGCGGTTGATCTCGTCGGCAAGCACCAGATGCGCGAAGACCGGGCCCTCGCGCACGCTGAACTGGCCGGTCTGCGGGTTGTAGATCTGGGTGCCCGTCACGTCGCTGGGCAGCAGGTCCGGCGTGAACTGGATGCGCTGGAAGGAGAGGTCCATGGCATCCGCCAGGGACCTCACCAGCAGCGTCTTGGCCAGGCCGGGCACGCCTTCCAGCAGGACGTGACCCTCGGCCAGCAGGCCGATCACCAGGCGCTCCACCAGGTGGCGCTGCCCGAGGACGACCTTCTCCACCTCGGTGATCAGGTCCTGGAGGAAGCGTGACTCCTGTTCGATGCGCGCTCCGCGCTCGAGGACGTCCGACACGGCGTTCTCCTGGGGGGCTCCGCGCCGGCGGCCGGGCCGACCGGGGCCCGGCGGGGCGGGACTGCCGAATAGGGATCTGTGGGGTCCGTGGACACCCCTGTGCGAGGTCTGGCCACGAAGCGGGCACTATACCGATCGTCCCCGGTGGTCGTTGGGACGCTGCCGTGGCGCCGTGATCTGTCAGCGGGGCGGGTCAGCGGGGCGGGTCACCGCGACACGGTCGCCGGCAACGAGCCCGCGCCATGCAGCCCCGGACGCGAGTCAGCCGCCCGCGAGCAGCGCGCCGGCCTCGGGCGGAGCCAGGGGGAAGGCCACCCGCCGCAACGCGAGCACGCCGTCGGGACCCAGGCTCTCGACCGCGACCCGCGCCTGCCCTCGTGCCGCGGCCAGCAACGCCACGTCGGCCACCGGGTCGAGCACGTGGAAGGGAGCGACGCCGCTCTGGCGCGTCCCGAGCACCTCGCCCGGACCGCGCAGGACCAGGTCTCGCTCGGCCAGGTCGAAGCCATCCTCGGAGTCGATCAGGGCCGCCACGCGTGCTCGCGCCGGCCCGGCCGCCACGGGCCCGAGCAGGTAGCAGCGGCCCGGCTCGGCCCCACGGCCGACCCGCCCGCGGATCTGGTGCAACTGGGCCAGCCCGAACCGGGACGGATCGGGCACCACCACGAACGTCGCTTCCGGAACATCGAGCCCGACCTCGACGAGCACCGTGGCCACGAGCACGTCGATGCTCCCCCCGCGGAACCCCTCCAGGACGGCGTCCCGCTCGTCCGCCGGCAGGCGCCCGTGCACGGCGGCCACCCGCGCGGCCGGGCCCAACGCCACCCGCACGCGCGCCAGGGTCTCGGTGACCGAGTGCCCGATGACCTCGGCCGACTCGGCGTCGTCATCCTCCTCGGCCACCAGCTTGCTGCCCGCGGCGGCGATGGACGGACAGACCACGAAGCCCCGCTCGCCTCGACCCACCGCGTCCGCGAGTTGCCTCCACAGCGCCGGCTGCTTGCCGCGCGGCACGGCGACGGTCGTGCGCGGAGAGCGGCCCGGCGGGAGCGCATCGATGATCGAGACGTCGAGATCACCGTAGGCGGTGAGCGCCAGGGTGCGCGGGATCGGCGTCGCCGTCATCACCAACAGGTGGCTGGCCCCACCCTTCTCGCGGAAGCGGGCCCGCTGACGGACGCCGAAGCGATGCTGCTCATCCACGACCGTCACGGCCAGGTCGGCGAAGCGCACGCCGCGCATGGACAGCCCGTGGGTGCCGACGGCGAGGGCCGCGCGGCCGCTCGCGCAGGCCTCGCGAGCGTCGCGGCGCTCGCCGGCCGTGCCGCGACCGGTGACCAGGGCCACCGCGGGAGCGTCCTCGCCGAAAGCCGCGGCCAGGGTCGCGCGCAAGGTCACGACGTGCTGCTCGGCCAGGATCTCCGTGGGCGCCATGAGCGCGGCCTGGCGGCCGGCCGCGACCGCCGCGAGCATCGCGTAGAGCGCGACCATGGTCTTGCCCGAGCCGACGTCGCCCTGGAGCAGCCGCGCCATGGGCCGGCCGGCGGCACCCCCGAGGTCCGCGCGCAACTCGTCGAGGACGCGGGCCTGGGCCGGGGTCGGGACGTGCGGAAGCCGGTCCAACAGGCGCGCGTGCTGGTCGTCGTCGAGGGGCAGCAGCACGTCGGGGTCAGCCCGCGCGCCGAAGCGACGCGCCGCCGATTCGAGCGCCAGCGCGAAGGCCTCGTCCCAGGCCAGGCGACGTCTCGCGGCGCGCGCCCGCTCGATGCTGGTCGGCCGGTGGATGGCCTCGAAGACCTCGGCGAGCGGCAGGGCCAGGGCCTGTCGGTCGTCGTCGGAGAGGCCCGCACCCTCGACGTCGGGCAGGGACACGACCGCGCGCCAGTCCTCGAGCGGTCCGTCGTCCAGCACGTGGGCGAGAGCCTTGCGGTGCACGCGCGGCGGCACGCCGGCGGGCAGGCGATAGCGCGGCACGATGCCGGCCGGCGGCGCCGTGGCGGCCGGGTCGTCGAGGCGTTCGTAGTCCTCGGCCAGGAGCCGCACCCGGGGCGTGGCCTCCTCGTCGATCTCCACGCGACCGGCGACCCAGAGCCGCGTGCCCCGCTTCAGGCTCTTGGCCAGGTAGGCGCGATTGAAGAGCAGCACCCGAAACGGCTCGCGCTCGACCTCGTCAGGCGTTCCGTCGCCGTCTCCCTCCGCGGGCGCCGGTCCCTCCGCGGGCGCCGGGCCTGCCGGACCCAGCGGGTCCGCCGCCAGACGCAGCGTCACCGTGCTGCGGCGCCCACGCCGGCGCAGCGAGGTCGACAGCACGGTCCCGACCAGTGCCGCCTTCCCGCCCGCTTCGACGGCCTGCAGGGGTACGGCCTCGGGGCGCACCCGGAAGCGCTGCGGCAGGTGGTAGAGCAGCTGGCGGCGGGTCGACAGTCCGGCCCGGGCATAGGCCAGGGCGCGCCGTTCGGCGATGCCGGGCAGGCCCACCAGACCCGCTTCCGGGCTCGCCGCTGCTGGCCACGGGCCGCTCCCGGGGGTCACAATGCCAGACCGCTCGGGCCCGCCCGTCGGCGATCCGTCCGTGACCGCCGCTGCCCGGCGGACTTCTCTCCTGATGCTGCGACCCGGTTCCACCACGGAAGGATGATGACGCCCATGCCCCGCTCCGCCATGGCCTTTCTCGCCGCCCTGCTGGTGCTCACACCCGCCGGCGCCCAGGACAAGGCACTCGAGCGGGCCCGCGCCGAGGTCGATGCAGCCCGCGCCGTGAAGAACGCGGCCTACGACGCGCTCGAGTCCATGATCCTCGAACTCGCCGACGACTACGAGACGCTCACCGGCCGGGGCTCCCCGACCCACCGCCACGCCTTCGTGCTGGCGCTCCACGACAGCCTGGGCACGGCGCAGTCGCGCATCGCCGCGCAGTCGGCGGCCGGCCGCCCGCTGCTGCGGGGCTTCCGGCGCCAGCTGTTGCTCGAGGTCTTCGCCGGGCCGGTCGTCGCGGCCTCGCCGGTGGACGAGCGCCTCGGGGCCTACGTGGCTCGCGCGGCCGCCGACGAACTCTCGCGCCGCACCGACCTCGACTCGATCACCAAGGACGACCTGCTGCGCCTCTTCGACGCGATCTTCCCGCCCGGTCTCACCTGGTACGACTTCTGGAACCAGCGCTTCCACAGCGAGCTGCCCGAGGCGCGGGCCTACTCCGAGGCCGTCCTCGAATTCGAGCGCGCCGGCCTGGAACTCAACCGCGAGCGCTATCCCGAGCGCTATGGCCCGCGCGGCGAGGTCGCGCCGGCCGGCATGGTCATCGTCCCGGGCGGCACCTACAACCTCGGCCCCAACACGGGCTGGGAGAAGCTCGCCGGGCGACGCGTGGTGTTGCGCCCCTTCTTCATCGATCGACACGAAGTGACCTGCCGGGAGTTCCAGGTCTTCATCGACGCCCAGCCTGGAAGCACCCGCGCCGACCTGCTGCCGCGCACCTGGCAGCTGAACGCGCGCGGGCTGGCGGAGTTTCCCGAGGGCCTCGGGGATCACCCCGTGACCTACGTGAGCTGGCGCCAGGCCGACGCCTACGCCCGCTGGGCGGGCAAGCGCTTGCCCACCGAGTCCGAGTGGGAGGCAGCCGCGGCGGGCATCGACGGGAAGGTCTACCCCTGGGGCAACGAGTTCTTGCCGTCCCTGGCCAACGGCGGTGGGAACCAGAAGGACACCCTGGCCGTGCAGAGCTTCCCGTTCGCGGGCTCGCCCACGGGTTGCTACGACATGGCGGGCAACGTCTGGGAGTGGACCTCGACCCTGGAGTTCGGCGACGACATCGAGCAGTTGCCCGACGGCCTGGTGAACGTGATCATCCGGGGCGGCAGCTTCCAGTCGCGGCGCGAGGAACTCACCACGCGCTACCGTTGGACGGCTCCCGGCCACGACACCTTCGCCTCGCCTCGTTACACCAAGGCCATCGGATTCCGCTGCGTCCAGTCGCTGTGAACGACCACCCTCCCGAGACCCGGCCGCGCCCCGCCTCGCCGCCCGCGTCCCCGGTCTTCGGGCCGGTGCCGCCGGGTTCGCGCCTGGAGAACCTCGGACTCGGCGTGGCCCTGCTGCTGGACCTGTGCGGGTCGCTGTTCCACCTGATGCTCTTCATTCCCCGGCGCGCGGCTCATCGCGCACGGCTGCTGGCCACCCTGCAGGAGTCCGACGCGTGAAGCACCGGGGCACCGTCGTCGAGGGCGGCGATCGCGAGTACCTGCTCATCGAGGGCGGCTTCAACGCCGAGAACCGGGCCGTGACCGTCTTGTGCCGCCCGGGCGACGACCGCTTTCCGCAGGACGCGGACACGTCGCCGGTGACCTGGCTGGACCAGGGCGACTGGTATCCGATCGCGCGCTGGAACCCGTCGCGGCTGGACTTCCGCGACAAGGCCTACGAGGAGGGCCGCGAACTCGTGGAGCTCGTGCTCGAGCGCTACGAACGCACGCGCCCGGAGCCCGAGCCCGCCGCCTGGGCCATCGAGACCGACACCGGCCTCGGCGGCGCACTCGTGGAAACGGTTCCCATGGGCCTCTCGGCCTGGGTCTTCGACGACGAAGAGCGGGCGTCGGAAGCCCGCGAGGACGGCCGCGTCGTCCCGATCCACGGGCTGGGCCAGTTCTTCACGCACCTCGTGCGCCAGGGTTACGCCGGCGCGCTGTGGAACCAGCTGCAGCCGGTGTTCTTCTGCATCGACGGCGCAGGCGACCTGCAGTTCATGCGCATCGGCCAGGGCGAGGGCGGCGAGACTCTGAACATGGAGTGCCTCGACGAGCGCGACGCCTTCCACGACTACGAGGGTGAGGGCGAACTCGAGCTGCTCGACAATCGGGATGCCTGCGACCAGCGCATGGTCGAGGAGCTCGGCAAGGTGCCGCTCGTCGGCTGGCCCGACGACGGTGCGCTGTGGTGCCTGGGTCCCGTCGAGGACGAGCCGGCGGTGATCCTCTCCGAGAACGACGGGCTGCGCCACGTGCTGCTCTTCGTGACCCGTGAGTGGGCCGACGAGTACGCCGAGGAGCACAAGGAACAGTCCGGCGAGGAGCTGATCCCGTACGAGGTCGCGGCGTCGGGCCTGGTCCCGTTGCTGACCCGCCCCGAGATGGCCGAGTGTGTCGTGCACGTGGATCCGGGGCGCCATCGCGCGGCCAGCGGTGTGGTCTGGAGCGACGGCACACGCGTGGTGCTCGACAGCTTCAGCGGCTTCTGGGCCCTCGACGACACCGGCTTCACGCCGATCGAGGTCGCCGACGCCATCGACGACGCCATCGACGACGACGGCGCGGGCGACTGACGCGGCCGGGTGCGGCGCGATCAGCCCGACAGGGCGCCGAGAAGCTTCTCGAACCCTGGGAACGAGACCGAGGAGGAGGACAGGTCCGGCAGCGGCGCGCCGACCGAGCGGTGGGCCACGGCCTGCGCCAGGGCGAGGCGGTGATCGTCGAACACCGGCGGGTCCGCGGGCACGCTGAAGCTCTCGACACCCTCGATGACGAGCCCGTCGTCCACCACGTCGACGCGGCCCCCGAGGGACTCGAGCAACGTGGCGATGGTCGCCAGTCGATCCGATTCCTTGTGCCGCAGCTCCGCGAGGCCTGCGAAACGGCTCGTGCCGCGTGCGCGGGCGGCGGCCACGGCGAGGATCGGCAGCTCATCGACGAGATCGGGCACGTCCTCGGGCGCGATGTCGAACGCCGTGAGTTCGGCGTGTCCCATGCGCAGATCGCCGCGAGGATCGCCCCGGGCCGGGACGCCGCCCTGCCCCATGGCGGTGGTGCCGAGCTCGCGCGAGTCGGCGCCGGCATCCAGCTGGCGCGCCAGCACCATCACGCCGGCACCGGCCCGTTCGAGCGCACGCAGCACGCCCGTGCGGCGCGGCCACAGACCGACGTCGCGGATCCGGATGTCGCTGCCCGGCACGAGCGCGGCGGCCACGAGCAGGAACGCCGCGGACGACGGGTCGCCCGGGACGTCCACGTCGGCGGCGTGCAACGGCCCCGGATGCACGGTGGTCGTCCCGGGCGACGCTTCGAGGCGCACGCCGAAAGCCGGCAGCATGCGCTCGGTGTGGTCGCGGGTCGGGGCGTGTTGGATCACCGTCGTCGGGCTGTCGGCCACGAGCCCGGCCAGGAGCAGCGCGCTCTTCACCTGGGCGCTGGCCACCTCGACCTGGTGCGTCCGGCCGCGCAACGGCGTGCCGGTCACGGTCAGCGGCAGGCGCAGGTCGTCGGACGCGCGGGTCGCCTCGATGGAGGCGCCGGCCTCGCGCAGGGGGTGCACGACGCGTCCCATGGGTCGGGCGCGCAGGGACTCGTCGCCATCGAGCGTCCAGCGGCCCACCCGGCCCGCGAGCAGGCCCAGCAGCAGGCGCGCGGCCGTGCCGGCGTTGGCGCAGTCGAGCGACCCGGTCGTCCTCGGCGCAGCGGTACCGGTCACGCGCCAGCCGTCGGGAACCGAGGTCACCGTCGCGCCAAGGGCGGCCGCGATCGCAGCGGTGGCCTCGGTGTCGGCCGCCCGCAACGCCCCACGGATGGTCGTGATGCCCTCGGCGAAGGCCCCGAGCAGGAGCGCACGATGCGTGACCGACTTGTCGCCGGGCACGCGCACGTCGCCGAGGAGGGGAAGCGCTGCGGGCATGTCCCTATAGTCGTGACATGCCTGCCCTCCCCGCAACCGTCCCGGCCGCGAGTTCCCGCGGCCGCCTCGCCGCTGCCGTCGGACTGCTCGCCGCCGCGCTGGCCCTCGGCGCGAGCCTCGCCCCTCGGGAACCGGCCCCGGACGACCCGGCCGGCGCCGCGCCCTCGACCGCCGCGCGCCTGGTCTTCAAGAACGGCGCGGAGTTGCAGGGCGAGGTGCGCGGCATCACCGACGGCGTGCTCGACTTCGTGTCCGCCGAGGGCGACGAGTTGCCCCTCGCTCGCGCACACCTGCGGGCCATCGAAGGAGGTCCGTTCTCCGATCCGCCCATCCTCTGGTCCGGCCCGGCGCCGGAGGGCGTCTCCGCGGAGCGTCCCGACGCCTTCCTGCGCGCCACGCGGGACGAGTCGCTGGGCACCGGCAGCCTCGACGTGGCCGTGGCCGCCTACGCGGTGCCCGACTCCGAGCGCCGCGTCTACCTCGTGGGCGCCGTGCACATCGCCCACGCCGCCTGCTTCGCCGAGTTGCAGTCCATCCTCGACGCCACCGACCTGGTGCTCTGGGAAGGCGTGGGAGGTTCGGAGCAGCCCTCGAAGGAGGCCCTGGAGCGCTTCGACATCCTCTTCCGCACGCAGATCCTGCTCAAGAACATGCTCAACCTCGAGTTCCAGCTCGAGCAGGTCGACTACCGGCGCAGCTTCTGGCGCAACAGCGACATGACCGCCACGGAGTTGCAGCGCATCCTCGACGAGCGCGACCTGGAGCTGATCCCGAACGAGAAGCTCTTCAAGGCCGTGTTCGGCACGCTGTTCGAGTTCGTCGATCCCGAGCGGATCGGGCGCAGCGAGCGCGTCGGGCGGCCGTATCGCGCGACCATCGCGCCGATGATGGCGGACACCGAGAAGCTCTTCGCGCAGGCCGGATCGGTGGCCATCAAGGAGGTGCTGATCGAGATGCGCAACGACGTCGTCATGGCCGACGTCGAGCGCATCCTGGCCGAGGAGGACGTCGAGCGCATCAGCGTCTTCTACGGGGCCGCGCACCTGCCCGACATGGACGTGCACCTGCGCGAGGAGCTGGGACTGCGCTACGTCGGCACGCACTGGGTGCCGGCCTGGACCTTCTGAAGACGCGGGACGCGCCGAACGCGGCTCAGACCGTCGGGCCGTCCTCGCCGGTGCCCTGGTCGTCCTTCTGGCGCTTGATGAACGCCTTCTCCTGCTTGCGCAGCCGCTTCTCGGTGCGCTCGCGAGAGCGACGCCGATCGCGTTCCTGCCGCGCGAGCTCGTAGTCGCCGGCGTCGACGCGGTAGTAGCCCTGGCGGTCGGCGTCATCGCGGTCCGGTGACAGGCCGGTGAGGAACGTGCCCAGCACGCGGCCCCCGGCGCTGCGCAGGTTGGTCACCGTGCGGTCGACGAGATCCTTGCTGGTCTCGTCCATGCGCACGATGATGACCGCGCCGTTGGTGCACTTGGACAGCGTGCACGCGTCGGTGTAGGGATTGACCGGCGGCGTGTCGATCACCACCCAGGTGTAGCGGCGCTTGAGTTCCGAGATGAGGTTGGCGAAGCGTTCGCTGCCCAGGAGCTCGGCCGGGCTGCTCGGCTCCTCGCCGGTTCCGATCAGGTCGAGGTTGGGGATGATCGTGTGGTGCACGATCTCGGTCAGGCTGGCGCGGTCCTCGAACAGTTCGCTCACGCCGGCCTCGGCCGGGACGCCGAGGATGCCGCACTGCGACGGCGACCGGAAGTCCACGTCGATCAGGCACACGCGCATGGCCGGCAACTCCGCCAGGCAAGCCGCGAGGTTCGCGGCGCTGACCGACTTGCCCTCGCCCTTCTTGCTGCTCGTCACCACGATCGCCCAGGGACCGCCGCTGCGGTTGAGGGCCACGAGGTTGGTGCGGCAGGCGCGATACTGCTCGGCGTGCAGGCTGCGCGGGTCGTGGTACATGACCAAGTGGGGGTCGACGCTGCTCAGCAGGCCCCCGGGGCGCTCACGCACCTCGGGCGGCAGTTCGAACTCGCCGCTGTCGGGGCTCGGGTTCTCAGGCGTCATCGACGGGTCTCCGGCATTCCCTCGTGATCGGACACGAAGGCGGCCGCTCTCAACAGCAACTCGTGGTCATTGTCGCGAAGAGAGCTCTGGGCGTCACGCGCCCGGCGGGCCAGACGCCGGCAGGCGCCCTGGGCGAGCACGATCTCGGCCGCCGCGGCCTCCTCGCCCAACTCCTCGAAGGCGCTCGTCGCCCGGGACAGGACGGCCGCCTGGCCGAACAGGGCCAGGGCCTGATCCGACAGGGCTGCCAGGGTCAGCTGGCGTTCCCCGATGTCCCTGCCATGGGTCTGCAGGGCCGTCGCCGCGGTCTGGGCCAGGGTCGTGGTGCCCATGGCGAGGGCCACCGCATCGACCTGGAGCGGACCCGGCACGGCAGGCACGTCCGGCGCCTCGAGCCCGCGCACGCGTTTCTCCAGGTCGCCGTCCCCACCGGCCTTCAGCGCATCGCCCAGGACCCGCAGGCCCGCCTTGGCCACCATGATGCGCAGGATCTCGTTGGTGCCCTCGAAGATCATGTTCACGCGGGCGTCGCGCAACATGCGCTCGTACGGGTAGTCGGTCGTGAAGCCGTTGCCGCCCGCGCACTGCACCGCGTCGTTGACCACGGCCCACAGCGTCTCGGTGCCCATGATCTTGCACAGCGCCGCCTCGAGCGCGCTGTCCGCCATGCCCGCATCGACCATGCCGGTGGTCAGGTAGACCATCGACTCCAGGGCGTACACGAGCTGCGCGTTGCGGCCGAGCTTCTCCTGGATCAGCTCGAAACTGCCGATGGGCCGGCCGAACTGCTGGCGTTCGCTGGTGTAGCGGGCCATCTCCTCGATCAGCACGCGGCTGGCCCCGAGGCAGTTGCTGGCCAGCCCCGTGCGCCCGGCGTTGAGCACGGCCATGGCGATGCCGAAGCCCTGGCCGACCTCACCGACGACGTTGCCGTCGGGCACGCGCACGCCCTCGAAGAGCAGCGGCACCGTCGAGCTGCCGCGGATGCCCAGCTTGTCCTCTTCCTTCTGGGGCTCGACGCCCATGCCCTTCTCGACCAGGAAGCAGGTGATCGACGGGCGGCCGTCCTCGCGCGGTGCATCGGGCGTGCGAGCGAAGACCGTGAAGAGGTCCGCGAAGCCGCCGTTGGTGATCCACAGCTTCTCGCCGTCGAGGATCCAGCCGTCGCCGTCCGGGTCGCGCCGGGCCGTGGCCTTCAGCGCCTGCGCATCGCTTCCGGCTCCCGGCTCCGAGAGCGCGAAGCAGGCCTTGAGCTCGCCCGTCGCGAGACGTGGCAGGTAGCGCGACTTCTGCTCGTCGGTCCCGAAGCGCAGCAGCGCCTTGATGCCGATGGTGCTGTGGCCGCCCGACAGGATCGGCACAGCGCCGTCATGGCGCGCCAGCTCCTCGCCGATCTTCGTGTACTGGGTGTTGTTCAGGTCGAGACCGCCGTACTCCTCGGGCACCACCAGGCCGAACAAGCCCAGCGCCGCCAGTCCGTCGAGCACCTCCGCGGGGACGCGGTGGGCCTGGTCGATGGCCCCGGCATCCACGTTTTCCTCGCAGAAACGGGAAATCTGTTCGCGGACCATGCCGAGCAGTTCGGCGTCCTCGCCGGACAGCCGCGGATACGGGAAGAGCTGGTCGGAGCGCAGGTCGCCGAGGAAGAGGGGCTTCACGAAGGAGTCGGACATCCCGCCATCA
The DNA here is from genome assembly GCA_029259725.1 of Planctomycetota bacterium. Taxonomy (GTDB): domain Bacteria; phylum Planctomycetota; class B15-G4; order B15-G4; family B15-G4; genus JAJDER01. Next base: position 39,835 of record JAJDER010000135.1, read on the forward strand.
TGCCCGGCCGCGGGCCCGGGCCAAGCCCCCGCCCGTCGCCGCGTCCGTCCGGCACCCCCGTTGACAGTGCGCTCGCCGTGTGGGAGATGTACGGGTCTGCCGACCGTCAGGCCGGCCTGCTCTTTCGCAGTACCTGGTACGAACTCGTTTGACGGCTTCGGGGAAGACGGTGTGAATCCGTCACGGTCCCGCCGCTGTAAGCGGAGTCAAAGGACGCCACGGGAGGTTCCGCATCGCGGGACGGACCCACGCCACTGTTCTCCTCGAGGAGAGCGGGAAGGCGCGCCCGGAGGTCAATCCGCAAGTCAGAACACCCGGTCGACAGACTGTTCGTGCGCTCCCCGGATCTGGGAGGCACGGACCGTCCGTTGGGCAGGACCTCGGTCCTGGGCACCGGCCTCCCGCCACGCGGGAACCGGCGCACACCTGTCTCGGGTCTCCGGCGGCCGTTCGCACCGGGAATCCGTGGATGCTCCGGTGTTCCGCGGATGGCGAGTCGCCTTCAAGGCCGGGGTGGACCTCTCGTTCACCCTCACCTTGGAGTCTTTTCGATGCTTCGCGACACCCTCGCGGCGACCGCGGTCGCCGCCCTCGCGTCAGGCGCTCTCGCCGACGATTTCCCCGTTCCGTCCGGCTTCAACCTCGAGTCGGGCGTGCTCGCGCTGCCGATCCACGGCGTCCTCGACGACGGCCGGCTGCTGCTCACCACCGGCGAGTTCGGCGACGACAAGTTGCGCGTCCTCGAGCTCGACGGCAGCACGACGCTCTTCGCCACCGGCTTCGGCTCGTTGGCCGGCTTCGCGCAGGCGGCCGACGGGACGATCCTGGTCGGTGACTCCTTCTCCTTCGGGAGCATGACCGGCGCGGATCTCGTCGAGCTGCGCGACCTCAATGGCGACGGCGACGCCCTCGATCCGGGCGAAACGACCGCGTTCCCGGTCCCGCTGCCGCCGATGAGCGACACGCTGACCCTGCTGCCCTTCGGCCTGGCCTTCCGCCCGGGCACCGACGAGCTCTACGTCTCGGGCTCGACCTTCTCGCCGGTGGGCGGCGTGGTGCGCATCGCGGACGGTGTCGCCACTCCCTATGCCGAGGGCATGGGCTTCGCCGGCAACCTCGCGTGGGCCGACGGCGAGCGGCTGCTCGTGGCCGATCCGGGCCTGGGGCTCGACGGACAGGGTCGCGTGGTCAGCCTGACCGATGCCAATGCCGACGGCGACGCCCTGGACGCGGGTGAGGCCGTGGACTTCGCGGCCGGCTTCACCGGATCGAGCGGCCTGGCCATCGCGGCCGACGGCACGGTCTACCTCTCGGCGACCACGGCCAGCGACGGCAGCAAGTCCGTCAGCCGCCTGCTCGCCGACCGGGACGACGACGGCAGCTCCGACGGAGTGGACGTGGACTGGGCCACCGGCTTCGGCTTCTCCACCGGCTTGACCCTGATCGAGGGACCGGGCGGCCTGGTGGCGGGCGCCGACGGGGACGGTCGGCTCTACGTGACCGACTTCTTCGACCCCTTCCCGGCCCCCCCGATCATCCGCTCGATCCGCTCGGCGCCTCTCGCATCGGTTTCCATCGATGGAACCGTCGCCGCAAATTCCGCTTTCGACCTGGTCGCCGATGCCGCTCTTGGGGCCGCGGTGTCCTTCGTTCTTTCCCTCGACCAGAGCAGCAACACGATCCCCGGGCTGGGCGACATCTGCCTCGGCTTCGGTGCCCCCTTCGCGATCTCACCGATGGTCCCGGCCGACGGCACGGGGGAAGCCCGCCTGCCGGTGATCTTCCACGGGCTCGAGGCCGCCGTCGGTCTGGAGTTCACGCTCCAGGCCTTCGCGTTCCAGAACGGTGACATCGGAATCAGCAACGCCCTCGACGTCACCATCGAGCCGTGAGGCGTTGATCACGACAGGGATGGGGACTTGAATCCCACCCGCTGCCCTGTGACTGTCTCTACTTGGCGACCCGGAGAGGGTGTCCCGTGACTCTCCTCTCCCGTGTCCTCGCTTCCGGGCCTCTTTCCGGGTCGCCTTTCTCCACCGCCGACGCGGCGCTCCGACGGGCACGGGACAGCCCACGCGTGCGGGTCGGCCTGAGGTCGAGTGCCCTCGACGGTCGAGGAAGATAGGCTCTCGCCCTTCCTCCCCCGGGTCGATCTCCCCACGTGCCGTCATCCTCAGAGCGACATCCCCGCGTTCCCCTGGTTCCCGCCTCCACCGATGTCGTGGAGCGCGAAACGGGGCCGAGCCAGGACGTGTCCGCCTACTCCGCGCTGGCCCTCGGCCCGATCGCCGTGGATCTCGGTCCGGCCGAGTCCCTGCCGGTGCTGGCCCTGCCGGACGCCCGCACCGACCATGCGTCGCGCATCGTCGCGGCCTGCGCGGAACGCGTCGAGTTGTCGCTCATCCCGGGTCACCCGGACGACGCGGCGCTGGCGCAACTGCGCGACGCGATCTGGCCGGCCTGCCACCTGACCGCGGTGTACCGCGGCGAGTCCTCCGGCTCGGTCACGCGCCACACGCTCGGCTCGCGTCAGCTCATGGAGGAGCGCTTCGAGGCGCCCCTCTCCGGCGCCCCCTGCACGGTGATCTACGTGCGCCTGCGCACCGACGCCATGGGCATGGCCAACACACGCGCGAAGTTCGACACGACCGCGGTGGGCTGGAACGGCATGCCCGGCTCCCCCACCTACGGCCACTACCGCTGGATGCGCAAGCTCATCGCCGACGTGGCCGGGCCCGTCGACGGACTGGCCACCCTCGATGCCGGATGCGGCACGGGCTGGGTCGGCATCGAGGCGGCGCTCGCCGGTGCACGCGTGTCGGCCTTCGATGCAAGCTCCGCGATGGTCGACCTGGCCAAGGAGAACGCGGTGGACGTGGGCGTGCCGCTGGACGGGCGCGTCGGCTTCGTCGAGGAGGTGCCCTTCGAGGACCCCTTCGACGTGGTGCTCAACTCGGGCGTGATCAGCTTCGCGCCCGACCCGGCCCTGTACATCGAACGCCTCGACGCTCTGGTCAAGCCCGGCGGCCTGCTCGTCATCGGCGACATCAACCCGCTCTCGAGAGGCTTCGCGCGGCGACGGCGACGCATGCCGCTGCTGCCGAGCCGCGAGCTCAACGGCCTGCCGCGCGCCGAGGCGACGCGCCTGCTCGCGGCCCGCGGCTACGTGATCGAGAAGGCCCTGTACTACCAGATCACCTTCCCGGTGCCCGAACTCATGGCCGCGAGCGAGAAGCAGGCCAGGGGTTTCGGCTGCGGCCTGATGCTCGGCCTGAACAAGCTGGCCGCCAGCCTGGACGGAACACTGGGTTCGCCGGGGACGTCGCTCTTCGACTCCTGGATCCTGCGTGCCCGCAAGCCGGGCTGACGCGATGTTGCTGCCGCTGCTCCTCGCCGTGTGGTTGTGTGCCGCGACCGATACGGCGCTGACCCGACTGGCGACACCCTGGCGCGCGGCGACCCTGGACCTGTCCATCGAGAGCCTGGCCGCGTGGGCGGCACTGGCACTGCTGGTGGCCTGGCCCGCCGCGTGGACGGCGAAGCGGATCGGCACCCGGCTCGGCGCCGCGTTGCTGTGGACCGCGGTCCCGGTGGCACTGCATGCCGTGCTGCGCGTGCCCCTGCGCATGCCCGGCGGACTGTCCGAGAGCTCGACCTGGATCGCCGTGGGCAGCGTGCTGCTGGCCGCGCTGGCCGTGGTGCTCCTGGCCCGCACGCTCGAACGGCGCAAGCCCGCACGCCTCCTCGGCCTGGCCCTGGCGCTGGTCGGCGCCGTGGCCCTGCTGCCGCTCGGCGGCGCACCGTCCCCCGAACCCCAGACCGTGCCCACCTCGGGCGCCGAGCGCCCCAACCTGCTGTTGCTCGTGTGGGACACGACGCGCGTCGACCACACCTCGCTCGGAACCGGCGATCGCGACACGACTCCACACCTGTCGGCACTGGCCGCTCGCGGCCGCGTGTTCGATCAGGCCTATGCCTCGACCGTGTTCACGCTCAGTTCACACGCGTCCATGCTCACCGGACTCCCCCCGGCGCTGCACGGCACGACGAAACGCGCGCAGAGCATCAAGGCCACGACGCTGGCCGAGCACCTGCGCGCCGCCGGCTACCGGACGGGCGCCTTCGTGGGCACTTCGGTGCTCACCGGCGGCAACGGCCTGGAGGCGGGCTTCGACGTCTACGACGACCTGGTCGATCCCCCGCTCTGCGCGACGCACCTCTGGGCCGCGATCCACGACGTGCAGGCAGCGCTCGCCGCCGCGCACCCGACGTTCCGCGGCAACGGCCTCCCGCACTGGTTCCAGGACTTCCAGCGCCCGGCGTCGGACGTGCTCGCTCGCGCGGCGGCGTTCGCCAACGATGAGCGCTTCTCCGAGGACCCACGGCCGTGGTTCCTGTTCGTGAACCTGTTCGACGTCCACTGGCCCTATCTTCCGAGCGACGAGGCCACGGGCCGTTGGGTGACCGAGTACGACGGCCCGCTGGACGGCTACCTCTTCCGCGCGGACGACCTGCCCGCCGACTACGTGACCGACGCCGACGACCGCAGCCACGTCGGCAACCTGTACGACGCCGAGATGTGGCAGCTCGACCGTGACGTGGACGCCTTCCTGTCCGCCCTCGACGTCGGCAGCGGGGAGACCGCGGTGGTCATGACCAGCGACCACGGCGAAGGCTTCGGCGAGGCCGACACCTGGAGTCACGAGCACCTGCACGGCCCGCAGACCCACGTCCCGCTGGTGGTCTTCGCGCCGGGGTTCGTGGAGCCGGGCCGGGAGGCGTCCCCGGTCTCGGGCATGGACGTGGCGCCCACGCTGCTGCGGCTCGCGTCGGTGGACCTGCCCGGCGACGTGCCCATGGCCGGTGTCGACCTGACCGAGCCGATCGATCCCGAGCGCATCCTGTTCGTCCAGGACCCCGACAAGATCGATCGCAGCCAGAACTCGGCGGCCGCCATCCGCGGTCGCTTCAAGCTGCTGTCGCGCGACGGGCGGCGCACGCTCCACGACCTGCTCGACGATCCGATGGACCGGACCCCCCTCGCGCCGAAGCATCCGCTGGTGTCGGCCGTGGTGGCCGACGCTCCCGACACCCTGCTCGGGGCCCGCGCGGCCGCCGACGAGGGCTTCGACAACATCGACACGCTCCGGGCCCTGGGATACCTGGACGTCGTCGACGAGGCGCGCGCGTCCACCGACGAGGACACCGGCCGGGACGGCTGAGAGCGCCTCGCCCGCGCCCCGGTCCTCCCTGGCGGGAAGGGCCGCGGCCCCGGACCGTCCCAAGCCCCGTGTGTTTTTCCGGCGCCCGCTTCGAGCGCCCCGCCGACCGGGGCCGTACCCCTGGAGAAACATGGACGCGACCGGCCCGCCGGGCCCGACCGGCACTCATCCACTGGAGTTGCTGGAGGCCGCCCAAGGGGGCGACCCGGATGCCGTCTCGACGCTGTATCGCGCAGAACACCCTCAGGTCTTCCGCCTCTGCCTCGGCTTCCTCGCCGACGCCACCGAAGCGGAGGACGCGGCCCAGGACGCCATGCTCAAGCTGCTCGACCGCCTCGACGCCTACGACCGCGCCCGCAGCTGGCGGGCCTGGCGCAACACGGTCGTGCTGAACCTGTGCCGCGATCGCCTGCGCCGATCGAGCGCGCGCCGTCGGGCCGAGGACGTGGCCGGCGAGTGGCCCCACCGCCCGCTGCCGTCGCCCGAGGAGCTGGCCCGACGCGCCGAGGTGAACGAGCTGGTCACCCGGGCGCTGGCCGTCCTGACGCCGCGCGAGCGCG
>JAJDER010000136.1 GCA_029259725.1 Planctomycetota bacterium
CTGCTCGCCGAGATCGACGTCGAGGCCGTGCCGGTGCTCATCCGCGCCCAGTCGGTGCGTCCCGACGAGCCGCTGGAGGCGGCGCTGGTGGAGCACTTCAACCACTGCATCGCCTACCTGCCGCCCACCGACGAGCGCGGCGGCTACTACCTCGATGCGACCGCCGACCGCAACCCGGTGGGCTACTTGCGCGCCGACGACCAGGGCGCGCGCGTGCTGCACGTCACACCCGACGGCGGCGAGTTGCACGACATCGCCTTCGCGCCGGCCGAGGACAACCTGCTTCGGCGTCGCTACACCCTCCAGCTCGACGAGCACGGTCGGGGCCTCGTGCGCTTCGAGGACGAGAGCAACGGCCAGTACGGCGTGATCCTGCGCTACCGCTACGGTGGCGAGCAGGGTGACGCGGACAAGGTCCTGGCAGGCGAGCTCGGCCGCGCCTTCGGGCAGGTCGACGTGGGGCGGATCGAGACCTCCGACCTCGAGGACATCACCACCGACGCACGACTCGAGGCCGAGTTCAGCGCCCTGCGCCTGTGGACCTCGGAGGGTGACCTGCGCAGCCTGCCGGTGACCCTCGACGATCTCGGGCTCAGCACGCTCGCCGTGGAGTTGCCCGACACGCGCCTCTACGACCTGGTGCTCGATCGGCCCTTCGGACACGAGACGCTGGCGCGCTGGGAGTTGCCCGAGGGGACCGAGGCCGTGCGCTTGCCCGACGATGTCCTCGTCGAGGCGCCCGGCCTGCTCGACTACCACCAGGAAGTGCGTGAGGTGGAGGGCGCCATCGAGGTGCGGCGCCGCTTCGCGCTGCACGCGCGTCGCATCTCGCGGGACGACTACGCGGTGTTCCGCGAAGCGCTGCGCGAGGTGCAGGTGGCTGAGCAACGCACGATCCTGGTGCGTCCACCGGTGGGTGAGGAGGGCGGGCGATGACGGGCACGCGTGAGGCGGCGGAGCCGTGGTGGGCGCAGTGGGCCGGTCCGGCCCGAGCCCTCCCGTTCCGTGCGGCGCTGGTCGCCGCGGGCCTGGCGGCGGGCGCCCTGTCGTCCGGTGCCCTGACGCCCGGTGCCCTGACGCCGGCGAATCCGGCACCCGGGAGGGGCGAGCTCGGCGCACTCGATCGCGACCAGGCCGAGATCTACGCGGCCCTGTTGCTGGACCATCCGTTGCGCCGTGCGGGCGATCGCGACGGCCTCGTCGCGGCCTGGCTCGATCAGCTCGAGGCCCAACCGGACCACCCGCTGGCCGAGGCCCTGCTGCGGCTCTATGGCGACAGCGGCCCGGTGGAAGATCCGCTGGCGCAGTCCGCGCGCCTGCTGGCCGTGGACCCGGGCCGCCTCGCGCCCCTTGCGGCGCATCGGCTCGGCGTGCTGCAGGCCGAGGAGCGCCTCGCCCGTGACCCGCCCGGCAGTCTCACCGAGGATCTCTTCCCCACCAGCCTGCGGGCCTTCTCACTGCTCGCGCGCGGCACGCCGCTGGATGATCCCCTCGGTCTGCTCGAGGACGACGCGTGGCTCATGGACGCCACTCCCGACCTCGAACAGGAGGTCGTGGGGGCCTCGGGGCCGGTGCGCTGGCAGCCGCTGCCTCGCAGCCCGCTGCGACGCTTCGTGCACCCGGCGGATGGGGTCGACCCGCCCAGCGGGTGGGCGCTGCTCACGACCACGTTCGCGACCCCGCGCGGAGGTCCCGGGTACATCGAGATCGACCTGGGCAGCAGCGGGCGCCTCCGGCGCGGCTGGAACGGGCGTTCGCCCGAGGTGCTCGGGAACCCGAGCTACGCGGCGTCGGTGAACGGTGGCGCTCCGCTGCTGGTCGACCGCCTCGGGACACGGCGCGGGACGGTGGATCGCCTGCCGGTCGTGTTGCGTGAGGGGCTCAATCGCGTCACGTTGAAACTCCAGCTCGAGGCCGACCCGGCCGTAGCGGTGCGCGTGCTCGACGTCGAGGGCCGGCCCTGGCCGGGACTGTCGGCCGCCACCGCCACCGCCACCGCCAGCGAGCCGCTCGGCGCTGTCGTCGAGGCCGTGCCGCCACCTCCGCTGGTGGACGCGGAGACGCGGCTGGCTGGCATCGCCGATCGCGGGCCCTTCGCCGAGGCACTGCTCGGCCTGTTGGCCTACTCCGATCGGCGGGAGCCCGACGGCCTGGCGCTGATCCGCTCGGCCGTGGCGGCGGCCCCGGACTCGGTCTCCCTGCGCTCGCTGCTGGCGGCCGCCGTCGGCGGAGCCGGCTACCTGCCCGAGGTGACGCGCCGGGCCGATGCGCGCCACCTCGCCGAAGCCATCCTCGCCGAGGACCCGACCCACTTCGCCATGGGCCTGCTCGTGGCCGAGGCGCTGGCCGGCGAGGACCGCGAGGAGGAGGCCCTGACGCTGCTCCAGCGCCTCGACGAGGAGCATCCCCACCAGACGCGCGCGCTGCTGATCATGCAGGGCCTGTTCAAGCGGCTCGGCATGGAAGCCGAGGCGGAGCGTACGCTGGGAGCGGCTCTCACCCGCTCGCCGACGAGTCCACGCGTCCTCGATCGGTACGCGGCACACCTCGCGGACGTCGGCCAGGATCGAGCGGCGGCCGACGTGGTGGAGTCCGCGATGCGCGCGGCGGGGGTGACGCCGTCCACGCTGGTCGGCCTGGCCCAGAGTCGTGAGCGTCTTGGTGCGCCCCTGGCGGCCGAGGCCCTGCTCGGGGAGGCCATCGCGCGCGGAGGCAACCGCGCGTTCGAACTCATCCTGGCGGCGTTCCTGGTGCGACAGGAGCGGCACGGTGCGGCCGCCGCGGTGCTGACCAGCCTGTGCGAACGCTACCCCGACTGGGTCCTGGCGTGGAGCCAGCGCGCCGACGCCGCCGTCCTGCGCGGTGATGGCGCCGACGAGCGGCTGGCTCTGCAACGCCTCGCGCAGCTGGTGCCCGCCGACGTCGCCGTGCGCGAACGGCTCGCGGACAGGACCGCGGGCGAGGGCCGCTTCGACGTGGATGAGTTCCTGCGCGGGTTCGACGTGTCGGCGGAGGAGGCGCTGCTGGGCTACGACGAGTCGGTCCAGGTCGACGCGGTGGCGCGCGTCCTCGACCTCGCCATCGTGCGCGTGTTCGAGGACGGGTCGCAGGAGACCTGGACCCACGAGATCCGCCAGGCGCGCGACCTCGAGGGCGCCGAGCGCCTGGGCCGGCTGCGCTTGCCCGGCGAGGTCGTGAAGGTCGTGACCCGTGACCGCGACGGCTCCGAGCACGAACCCGTGCTCGTGGGCGGCGAGTACATCATGCCGTCGCTCGAGCCGGGGGACTTCGTCGAGACGATCACGATCACGCGCCAGGGAGCCTCGCGCGACGGCCTCGTCCGGCCCGGTCGCTGGTTCTTCCAGTCGGTCTCCGAGTCGTTCCACCTCTCCCGCTGGATCGTGTGGAGCCCGCGCTCGATTCCGCTGAAGGCCGAGCTGCGCAACATCGACGACCGCGTCCAGCATGAGGTGCTCGAGCGCGACGAGGCCCGGGTGCATGTCTTCGAGGCGCGCGAGATGGGCCGCGTGCTGCCCGAGCCGGCATCGCCGCCACCGCACTGGTTCCTGCCCTGGGCCGAACTGGGTCAGGAGGACGATCCGCTGCGGGGACAGCACCGCATGCGTGCCGCCGTCGTCCATCCCACGCGCGTCACACCCGAGTTGATCGCCGCGGCGGAAGCCGCCGTGGCCGGGACCCGTGGACAGGACGCGGAGGCGCGGGCGCTGTACACGGCCGTCGGCGACGCCCTCGACCGGCGTCAGGCGTGGCGCGGGCAGACCGCCACCGAGACGCTGCTGGCGCGGGAAGGCCCCGCCCCGATCCTGTATGCCGCCCTGCTCGAGGCGGTCGGCATCGACCACGAGCTGGTCTGGTCCCGCAACACCGAGCCGGCCGGCGACCCGGAACCGGACCCGGTCTTCCCCGACGAGGGCTGGTGGCAGAACAAGCTCTACGTGGTGGTGCGCCCCGACGACGGCCCCGAGGCCTGGTGCGATCCGGACTCGGCCACGTTGCCCTACGGCGTGCTGCTGAAGAACTCGTCCGGCGCGCTCGGCTTCGGAACGCGCTCGGGCCGGCTGGTCACGGCGCCCGTGGCTCCACCGGCGGATCGCGTCGGTTTCTCGATCGATCTGGAGATCGAAGTCGATGCGGAGAGCTCGCGGCCGGGCGGCCCGGTGGGCGCGGCGGTGGGCGGTCTGGCCGAGATGACCGGCGGCTTCGGGTACGTGCTCAAGGAGCAGCTGCAGCGCACGCCGACCCAGATGCACGGCCTGCTCGTGGCGCAGGTGGCGACCCTGGCCGTGCCCGGGCTCGACGTGTCGGAGTTCGAGTTCGTGGGCCTGGACGACGAGGAGCCCCTGTGGCTCCAGGCCGCGGGACGGGTGGAGAACTTCCTCGACGACGACGGCAGCCGGCTCGTCTGTCCGCTGCCGATCCTGCCCGTGGATCTGTCGACCCAGTTCTCCGGCGAGGGCCGGCGCACCCAGCCCGCGTTGCTCTCCGAGGGCATGGTCGCGCGCACGCGCGTCCTGCTCCAGGTCCCCGACACGCTGGAGCTCGTGGACGCGCCCCTGGGCTACAGCGCCGACCTGCCGAACGGCCACTACCTGCTCGCGATCACGCCCGAGGGCGGCGGCGAGTGGTCGATCCGGCGCGACCTGGTGCTGGGCCCCTTCGCTCTGGACGCCGAGGACTGGGCGGAGTTCGCCGACGCCTGCCGTCGGATCGACGAGGCCGAGCGCGCGCGCCTGCGTTTCGCCCGCCGCTGACGGAGGGCGCGGTCGGCGCGCGCCACGTTGCCCCGGGCCCGAGTGACGGTTATCCTCGCCGCGTCCGTCACGCGGTCGTCAAGGGCCGCATCTGCACACCGACAGGGCCGTCACGATGACCATGCACCGCGTCCACTTCCGCAACGAGAACGTCACGATCCACGTGCCGGAGGGCAGCAATCTCCGCCAGGCCTGCATGGAACATGGCGTCGACCCGTATCCCGCGCTCGGCGGCCTGCTGTCGTGCCGCGGCAAGGGCCTGTGCGGCACCTGCGTGGTCCAGGTCGACGACGACGCGGCTCTCTCCACGCCCGACGCGCGCGAGGCCAAACGCCTCAAGGGTTTCCCGAGCAGCCTCGAGAACCTGCGCCTGTCGTGTCGCTGCCAGGTGGTGGGCGACGTGATCGTGGTCACCGATCCGGACCTCGAGCCGGCCTGGAAGACGCACGGCTTCTACAGCGGCGAGCCCGTGCGCTCCTGGAAGCTGCCCGAAGACGCCTAGCAGCCCGGGACCGATTCGGGGCATCCCGGCGCGGACCGCCGCAGTGACGTTCCGTTAGACTGTCGCCCATGAAGGACGTCGTCGCGGTCATCATGGGGGGCGGACAGGGGAGCCGCCTCTTCCCGCTCACACGGGATCGAGCCAAGCCCGCGGTGCCCGTGGCCGGGCGCGTCCGGTTGATCGACATCCCCGTCAGCAACTGCATCAACTCGGGCATCCAGCAGATCTTCGTGCTCACGCAGTTCCAGAGCGCGTCGCTGAACCGGCACCTCTACCAGACGTACCACTTCGGGACGCTCTCGGATGCCGGCGTCCACCTGCTCGCCGCCGAGCAGACGATGACCAACCGCGACTGGTTCCAGGGCACCGCCGACGCCGTGCGGCGTTCGCTGCGGCACATCCTCACGCCGCGCACGCGCAAGGTCATCATCCTCGCCGGCGACCACCTGTACCGCATGAACTACGCCGCGTTCGTGCAGCGGCACGACCAGGCCAAGGCCGACGTGACCCTGTCGGCCTGTCCGGTCGACGAGGAGGCCGCGCGGGGCTTCGGCCTGATGCACGTCAACGACCAGGGATTGATCACGCGTTTCGCGGAGAAACCCACCGGCGGCGCGCTCGAGGCCATGCGCGTGGACCCGAACAAGCCGATCGGTGGGCACGCCCCCGGCGCTCCGTTCCTCGCCTCCATGGGCATCTACGTGTTCGCGCCCGAGGTGCTGCTGGAACTGCTCAAGTCCCATCCGGACAAGCACGACTTCGGCAAGGAGATCATCCCGGCCGCGCTCGACGAGTACCGCATGGCGGCGCACTTCTTCAAGGGCTACTGGGAGGACATCGGGACCATCGCCGCGTTCTACCGTGCCAACGTGAATCTCACGAAGCGCGGCGAGTACAGCCTCTACGACCCGGACTTCCCGCTGTTCACGCGCCCTCGCTACCTGTCGCCCAGCCGGGTCAACGAGGCCCGCATCGAGCAGTCGCTGATCGCCGAGGGCAGCATCATCGGTCGGTGCTCGATCACCGGTTCGGTCGTCGGCATCCGTTCGCGCATCCACGACGGCTGCGAGCTCGACGGCGCCCTGGTCATGGGCCACGACCTGTACGAGACCGAGACCGAGCGCGCGGCGGCGCTGGCGCGAGGACGACCCGAGCTCGGCATCGGTGAGGGCACGATCATCCGGCGCGCGATCATCGACAAGAACACGCGCATCGGGCGCAACGTCCGGATCATCAACGAAGAGAACGTGCAGGACGCCGACGGTCTCAACTACTACATCCGCGACGGCATCGTGATCATCGCGCGCGACGCGGTCGTGCCGGACGACACGGTGATCTGAGAGCGGGGAGCCCGATGCGTCTCGCCCTCGTCCAACAGCGCGCCACGACCGATCGCGCCGAAAACGTCCGGCGGGGTCTGGCCGCGGTGGCCGAGGCGGCCAGGAGCGGCGCCGACGTCGTCGCCTTCGCCGAGCTGGCCTTCGACCGCTTCCACCCCCAGGTGCCGGCCGGGGACGATCCCGCCGCGCTGGCCGAGCCCGTGCCGGGGCCGACGATCGACGCCTTCTCGGCCGCCGCGCGTGCGCACGGCGTGGTCGTCGTGCCGAATCTCTACGAGCGTGCCGACGACGGGCTCTACGACACCTCGCCCGTGATCGATGCCGACGGCTCGCTGCTCGGCCGCACGCGCATGGTGCACATCACCGACTACCCGTGCTTCCACGAGGCCGGCTACTACACCCCCGGCGACACGGGCGCGCCGGTCTACGACACCGCCGCGGGGCGCCTGGGCGTGGCCATCTGCTACGACCGTCACTATCCCGAGTACATGCGCGCGCTGGGCGTGCAGGGCGCCGATCTCGTGGTCGTGCCCCAGGCCGGCGCCGTGGACGAGTGGCCCGACGGACTCTACGAGGCCGAGATGCGCGTGGCCGCCTTCCAGAACGGCTACCACGTCGCGCTGTGCAACCGGGTCGGGGAGGAGGACCGCCTGACCTTCGCCGGTGAGTCCTTCATCTGCTCGCCCGACGGGAACGTGCTGTCGCGCGCGGGCAGGGGCACCGACGAGATCCTGATCGCCGACCTGGACCTGTCGGCGGGACGCGACAACCACGCGCGCAAGCTGTTCCTGCGCGACCGCCGGCCCGAACTCTACGCGGGCTGGTCGCAGCTCGGGGCCGCGCCCGGCGCGCCCGCTGCGCCAGCCGGGGACTGATGCAGGCGGACGCAGGCGGGACGCAGCAGGCCGATGGCGGTCTCGCCGTCAGCCGCCGCTCCCGGCCGCCTCGAGCGAGTCGATGGCCTCGACCAGGATCGCGGCGAGCACCGCGTAGGTTGCCGCGCCCTCGGTGGCGCTGGCCTCGGCGGGCTTGCCGAAGTAGGCCTGGGTGCCGCCGGCCTCCACGAAGTCCCGCTGCCCGGCGCGGATGGCGTCGACCAGGCTGATGTCCACTTCGGGGAGCGCCGCGCGACGATCTTCCCGCACGGCGTCGGGGTCGTCGGCCAGGACCAGCGAGGATTCGTACCGTCCGGCGTGGCAGGCCCCGGAGCGGAACTCGTCCGTGAGCCGCTCCGCGAGGCGCCGCCGGGTCACGTCGGGGAAGGCGATGGCGGTGCCCGTGGCCGCCTCGACCTGCCGCGCCGCCTCGGCCAGGGTGCCGATGTGCGCCGGTTCGAGGTGCGCGTTGGCGAGGGCCACCGGGGCGAAGCCGGTGGCCACCGCCGCGGCGAGCACGTCGCGCACGTGGGCGGTGGCCGTCTCGGCGGGTATCGAGAGGCTCCCCGGGAAGGCTCCCGCGAAGTCCGTGACGCTGTATCCGATGGGCGGCAGCACCACGCAGGCGCGCCCGCGTTCCGCGAGCAGCGCCGCGGCCCGCCGAGCCATCCCGAGCGCGATGGTCACGTCGGTGTCGAGCGGCAGATGGGGGCCGTGGGCCTCGGTCGAACCCACGGGCAGGATCGCGGCGCAGCCCCGTTCCAGGAGGTCCTTCACGTCGGGCCACGCGAGTTTGCAGAGGTCGGTCATGGGCGTCGAGGGTAGCGGCTCGGAACCGCGGCTTGACAGTCCCGCCGCAGGTCGCACGCTGGGGGCGATGGACCGCGTGCCCTCGGGCCGTGGGTGAACCGGTCTCGAGGAGGGCGATCCAGCCATGCCGAAGTCCGAGAAGGTCCTGGCCCGTCACCCTGAGAAGGGCAAGCAGGGCACGAACATCGACAAGGACAAGTACGACTCGATGCAGGCAGCCCTGCTGGACGTCATCCCGCGCGGTGCCGTCGGTGTGTCCTTCGGGGAGCTCCCGCGGCTGGTCCAGCCCCACCTGCCGAAGGCGATCTGGGAGGGCGCCTCGGTCAGCTGGTACGTGACCACGATGAAGCTGGACCTGGAGGCGCGCGGCCTGATCGAGCGCGTGGCCGGCGCCCGTCCGCAGCGCGTGCGGCGCGTCTGAGACCCGACCGGGGCTCTCCGGCGGTCGAGCGGGGCGCAAAGAAGCGGGGCCCGGCGACCCCCTGGGATCGCCGGGCCCCGCTGAGATGATCATCCTGGCTCTGCGACGAACCGGCCCCGATTCCGGTGTTGATCGTCGGCGCTGAGTACTGTGTTGGGGGCTACCCCAGTCTTCCCTGACATGGCGCGGTGAGGCGCCGAGCCCCCCGTAGGCTGCGGCCGATCTGATCCTCCCTATCGATCCGTCTGAGCGGGATCGAGCGGGGGACCGAACCTCTCGCGAGCCGGAAAAGTGTGGCGCTGATGAGGACAGGGCGGGCGACCGGGGTGGCCCGCTGCCCGGCAGGGGCCCGGCGGGTGGTCGCTCAGTCCAGCTGCCGAGCGCGCAGGTCCTTGCGATCCACCTTGCCGCGGTCGTTCCGCGGCAGGGCGCTCATGAACTCGATGAAGCGCGGGTACTTGTAGGGCGCCAGCTTGTCCTTGACCCACTGCTGGAGCGTGGCGACCAGCTCGGCGTCAGGCGGCCAGCCCGAGGCCGGGACCACGAAGGCCTTGGGCTTCACCAGGGAGTCCCGATCCTCCCAACCCACGACGGCGGCCTCGGCCACGGCCTCGTGGGCCAGCAGGCAGTCCTCGATCTCGTGCGGGGCGACCCACACGCCGCCGACCTTCAGCAGCTCGTCGGCCCGGCCCTCGTAGAAGAAGTAGTCGTCCTCGTCCATGCGGAACAGGTCGCCCGTGACGACGAGGTCCCCGCGGAAGGTCGCCTTGCTCTGCTCGTGCGCCTGCCAGTAGCAGAGCGCGGACGACTCACCGCGGACCTCCAGCCGGCCCACTTCGCCGGCCGGGAGCTCGAAGCCGTTCTCGTCCACGACGCGGCAGTCGTAGCCGGGCACGGCCTGGCCCAGGCTGCCGAACTTCACCGCGCCGGGTCGATTGCTGATGTAGATGTGGAACAGCTCGGCGCTGCCGATGCCGTCCAGGATCTCCACGCCGAAACGGTCCATCCACTGGACCTGCAGCGAGTCGGGCAGCTTCTCCCCGGCCGAGAGCACCATGCGCAACGAGCCCAGGTCGAACGGGCCGTGGTCCCGGTCGTGCGCCAGCATGCGGCCGATCATGGTCGGCACCGAGGTCAGCAGCGTCGGCCGGTGGCGCGTGCAGATCTCGAAGATGGTCTCGGGTGTCGAGCGTTCACTGAACAGGCTGGTGCTCGCGCCCACCGCGAAGGGGAACATCAGGTTGGTGCCCGTCGCATAGCCGAAGAAGAGCTTGGGCACGCCGGCGGTCACGTCGGTCTCGCGGATCCCGAGCACCTGCTTGGCGTAGTGCTCGATGTTGAAGGCGAAGTCCTCGTGGAAGTGCACCGCCGCCTTGGGCTTGCCGGTGCTGCCCGCCGTGAACAGCCAGCCGCAGATGTCGTGCAGGTGCGAGTCGAAACAGAACTCGCCGCCGGGGGCCTGCTCGACCAGGTCCTCGAGCGCGTAGGCGCCGTCGGGGACCGTCGGCTTGTCGAGCGTGGTCCGGCCTCCGGCGACGACCACGTGTTGCAGGTGCGGGCTCGCGTCCCGCAGCTGCATGAAGAGTTCGGCCAGGCTCTCGTCCACGATCGCCACGCGGGCGCGGCTGTACTCGACGTAGTAGGCGTAGTCGTCGTGGGTCAGCAACGTGTTCACCATGGCGAACACGGCGCCGGCCTTGAGCGTCGCGAAGAACGCGTGGCTGAACTCCGGCCGGTCGGGCAGCACGATCAGCACGCGCTCCTCGGCCCGGAGGCCGATCTCGGTCAGCGCCCGGGCGAGGCGGCTGGAGGCCTCGGACAGTCCGGCGTAGGTGTGCTCCTCGTCACGCCAGCGCAGGGCGACCTTGTCGCCGCGGCCGGCGTCGAGGTTGTGTTCGAGGACGTAGCGAGCGAGGTTGAAGCGTTCGGGGAACATGGCGGCGTCGGGCCTCGGGTCGCGGGGGTCGGGGAAGGTCGCTGGTTCAGTCCGTGAGCACGGTCCGCACGGCCCACAGGTCGGGGAAGGCCTTGCGCATGATCGTCGTGAGCAGGTAGCGGATGCCGTCGAGGTCGCCGGTGGTGCCCTTGCCGGTGCCCGGCTTGTCGCCGATCTGGCGCTCGACCATCATCACGTGGTGGCGGCGCCAGAGCACGACCTGCTCGTCGATCTCGACCAGGCCCTCGCAGAGTTCGTACAGCAGCGGGTGGTCGTCCGGCGCGTCGTAGATCCGGCGCAGGGAGGCCAGGGTCGTGGCCTCGTCGGCCTGCGACCGCTCGCTGCCATCGACGCGGTTCAGGGAGGGGAGGATCACCTCGAACCCGCGCGCGTTCAGCAGGCCGTAGACGTGGTCGGCCAGGCTCTCGGCCTCGAGCCGGGCCAGGGCGGCGGCGTGCCGCGGGTCGGTCGAGGTGTGGGCGACGAGCGCGCGGTCCTTGAGTCCCAGCGCGCATTCGAACTCGCGGAACTGGACGCTCTGGAATCCCGACGCCGGGTTGAGCAGCGTGCGGAAGGCGAGGAAGTCCGCGGGCCGCATGGTCTCGAGCACGTGGATCTGCTTGACCAGCACCTCCAGGATGCGCTGGATGCGTCGCCCGAGCCGGACCGCGTTGCGCAGGTCGGTGTCGCCGCCCGCGCGCAACAGGCGATCGATCTCGTCCACTTCGTGCAGGATCAGTCGGAACCACAGCTCGTAGACCTGGTGCACGACGATGAACTGCATCTCGTCGTGGGCCGAGGGCTCGGTGAGCGGGACCTGTTGCTCGAGCAGCTCCGTGACGTGCAGGTACTCGGAGTAGGTGAGCCGAGAGTCCTTGCCGTAGGTGGAGGTCACGGGGCGCGGTCCGAGTGGGGGTGGCCCGGAGGCGCGAGGCCCGCGGGGACGATCACCGTAAGCCACGGGTCCGATGCCATGCAATCGATGGGACACCTCGGCCTGCCGCCGTCGCCCCGTGCCTGCCCGCCCCGGTCCCCTCTGCTGGTATGTTCGTGCCGCCCGCCGACGTAGCCGCCGCATCCCGCTGGACGACCGCATGTCCTTCAAGCCGCTGTTCCAGGAGTTCGCCGCCGGGGCCCGCCGGCAGGGTGCGCTCGGCGACGGCCTGCTGCACTTCTGCGCGCACAGCCACCACTGGTGGCCGGACGTCGCCATGGAGGCTCACCGGCGAGCCTGGGACGACGCGGCGCGTTTCGCCGATGAGAAGTGGGACGTGGTCTTCGGGGAGGTCATGCCGGCTGCCCAGCGGCACCTGGCGCGCGTGCTCGGCCTCTCGCGCCCGGGCGACCTGGCGACCGCCGTGAACACCCACGAGTTCGTGGTGCGGTTGTTCTCGTGCTTCGCCGCGGACCACCCGGTGCGCGTGCTCACGACGAGCAGCGAGTTCCACAGCTTCCGCCGCCAGATCCGGCGGCTCGAGGAGCAGGGTGCCGTGTCGGTCGAGCGCGTGGCGACCGAGCCGTTCGAGAGTTTCCCTCAGCGCTTCGCGGCCGCCGCCGCTGCCGAGGTCTTCGACCTGATCTACGTGAGCCAGGTCTTCTTCGACTCCGGCTCCGTCTACGCGGACCTGCCCGGCCTGGTGGCCGCCTGCGGATCGGACGAGACCTTCATCACGGTGGATGGCTACCACGGGTTCAACGCGCTGCCGACCGACCTGTCCGCGCTGGAGTCGCGCATCTTCTACACCGGCGGCGGCTACAAGTACGCGATGTCGGGCGAGGGCGCCTGCTTCCTGCACTGTCCGCCCGGCTACGGACCGCGCCCGGTCAACTCCGGCTGGTTCGCCGAGTTCGGGGTGCTCGAGTCGCCGCCCGACGGCTCGGTCCCCTACGGCACCGACGGCACGCGCTTCGGCGGCGCCACCTTCGACCCGTCGGCCTGGTACCGCTTCAACGCGGTCCAGGACCTGCTCGTGCAGCAGGGGCTCACCGTGGGGCGCATCCACGCCCATGTGCGGCAACTGCAGACGGCGTTCCTCGAGGCGCTCGGGGACGGCATCGGCCCGGTCGTCCCCGCGGCGCTGATCCCCGGACGTGACGCCCCCGAGCGCGGACACTTCCTGACCTTCCGGCTCGACCGGGCCGGCGAGGTCCAGGCTCGGCTCCGCGCGGCCGACATCCTGACCGACTTCCGAAACGACCGGTTGCGCTTCGGCTTCGGCCTCTACCACGACCCGTCGGACGTGGACGAACTGATCAAGAGGATGAAGCGCATCGTCTGACCCCGCCGGTCCGAGCCGGTCCCGCCGGTCCGCCGGTGCCCGACATTGGCCGCAGCCGCAGGGTCTCCCCGTTCCCCTCCAGCCGATGCCGGGAGATCGCAGCGTGAGGCGACGTC
>JAJDER010000137.1 GCA_029259725.1 Planctomycetota bacterium
CCGGTCACGGCGAGACCACACGCACGGCGGCGGGGTTCACGAAGGCCGCGTCCGCGAGCAGCACGTCGACGGTGCCTGCGTCGGGATCCACCGCGAGCAACGCGCCGCGCCCCGCCAGACGGCCCACGGCGCGCCCGACACCGTCGGCACCGAGCTCGAGCGGGTCCGCGTTCGCGTCGGCGAGCACGAGCCGCCCGTCGGGCAGCACGTCGACACCGCGCGGGTCGATGAGCGTGCGCGCCGGCCGCGCGCTCGTGGCGCCCACGACGACGGTCAGTCGATTGCCGTCGATGCGCAGCACGGCCCCGTCGTACAGCGTGTCCGGGTCCGACGAGTGATTCGCGTCGACGAGGAAGAGTTCGCCCGGGCGACGCTCGACCAGCCCCACCGGGCTCGTCGTTCCGCCGGGCTCGATCCACGCCTGCAGCTCGCCGTCCGCGAACACGAACAACACGCCGGGCGTACCCGGGCGACCCTGCGCGTCGAAGACGCCGTGCGGGTTGGCGTCGGCGTCGAGCACCAGCAGGCGGTCATCGCTCGTGAGCAGTGCGCACCCGGGGGTCACGAGCTCGGGGCCCTGCACCAGGGCTGTCGTCAACGTGCTGGGCGCGACGCCGTCGGTTGCGTCGCTCGCGTCGGCGCCCTGGCCCCGTCGCACGAACACGGCGCCGGTGGGTCGACCGAGGCCCGAAGGGTCGGCGGCACGATCCACGATCAGCACCTCGCCATCGCGACCGAAGGCGAGCGCCACCGGCTGGCGCGTGTCCGGAGTGATGCCGTGCATGCTGGATCGCTCGACGATCGAGCCGTTCGTCAGGGCGCCGGCGATGCTGCGAGCCGACACCAGGAACAGGGCGCCGCGCCGATCGGGATCGCCGGAAGGACCGTTCCAGGGACCGGCGTACGCGGCATCCAGGACCAGCAGGGAACCGTCGTCGAGGACGAGCACGTCCACGGGCTCCCGCCAGCGTGCATCGCGCGCCAGCACCCGCGGCGCGGACCAGCGCGGCGCTTCGCCGTCGGCCGGCTCGATCGGGAACGACACGAAGACGACGCCCCGGGGATCGAGGCCCTGGTCGTCGGCCTCGCCGGCGTCCATGTCCACGATCAACAGGGCCTCGGTGGGCCAGGGCGGTGCTCCCGCGACCCCGCCGGCAAGCCTGGCGGCGGCGCCTGTTCCCGGAGCCGTGCCGGGAGTGATCTCGGAGTGCGTGTCGCCGCAGGCGACGCTCCCGAGCGCGAGCACGAGCCCGCTCCACAGCGCCGTGGTCACACCGCTCGCGCGTGGATTCGTGTGTCCGGTCGTCGCCATGATGCCGGGCATCTTGCGGCCTCTTCGGACGTCTTTGCACCCCCAAAAGGCGATTGCTAGACTCCCCCGCCCCGGTGCTCGAGCCCCGCTCGCGCATCGATCCGGTACTCTGTGGGGCCATCCGGCTCTGGCGAGGAAGAGGAACCGGCGGGCCACTCACGGGCACCAAGCGGCGCACCGCCCTCTCCACCCAACTTGGACGGATCCCACCCCATGGACATCACCCCCATCGAGGTCGAAGGCTACGAGAAGGTCGCCAAGTGCACGGACGAGGAGTCCGGCCTGCGCGCCCTGATCAGCGTGCACAACACCACCCTGGGTCCTGCCCTGGGCGGTCTGCGCCTGTGGCCCTACGCCAGCTTCGATGACGCGCTGACCGACGTGCTGCGTCTGTCGCGGGGGATGACCTTCAAGTCCGCGGTGGCCCGCACCGGCCTGGGGGGTGGCAAGTCGGTGGTCATGGCCGACCCGGAGATGAAGACGGAGAAGCTCTTCGAGGCCATGGGCAAGTTCGTCGACAGCTTCGGCGGCCTCTACACCACGGCCGAGGACGTGAACGTCGGCATCCCCGACCTGCTCGCGGCGGGGCGCTTCACGAAGTACGTGGCGGGCCTCTCGCGCGAGGACGGCGGGTCCGGGAACCCGAGCCCGTACACCGCGAAGGGCACCTTCGAGGGGCTTCGCGCCACGGCGATCGAGGCCTTCGGCAGCGATGATCTGGACGGCAAGCACGTCGTCATCCAGGGCCCGGGCAGTGTCGGGCTCCCGCTGGGCCACTTCCTCAAGGAGGCCGGCGCGAAGCTCACGGTCAGCGACATCAACCAGGAGAACATCGACCGCGCGGTCGAGGAGCTCGGTGCCGAGGTCGCGGCCCCCGAGCGGGTCTACGACGTCGACTGCGACATCTTCGCCCCGTGCGCGTTGGGCGCGATCCTGAACGACGAGACGATCCCGCGGCTGAAGTGCAAGGCGATCGCGGGCGCCTCGAACAACCAGCTCCACGACGAGGGCCGGCACGACGTCATGCTCAAGCAGCGCGGCATCGTCTACGCGCCCGACTACGTGATCAACGCCGGCGGCATCATCAACGTCAGCGTCGAGTTCCACGAGGGCGGCTACGACGAGGTCGTGGCGATGGAGAAGATCAACAACATCTTCTTCGCCCTGCAGGAGATCTACGAGGCCGCCCGCAGCCGCGACATCACCACGCACCGCGCCGCGCAGGAAGTGGCCGAGGCCAACCTGGCCGCGGGCGCCGCCGCCATCTAGGGCGCTCGCTCCGGCCTCGGGCAGCTGCCCGCTGATCCGCCGTGCGCCAGCCGCTACGCTGGCGCGGTGGCTGCGGCGGGCAAGGACGGACGGGTGACACCGGCGGGACCCGGTGAGCCACGCTCCGAGGGCGACGGCGGAGACGGCGCGGTCCTCGCGTCGGCCCGCACCGTCTCGATCCTGACCCTGGCCTCGCGGCTGCTGGGGCTGCTGCGCGATCAGGCCATGGCCTCGCTGCTGGGCAACGCCTGGGTCCACGACGCGCTGCTCTACGCCTGGACCGTGCCGAACGCCTTCCGCCGCCTGTTCGGCGAGGGTGCGCTGGGCTCGGCCTTCGTGCCGATCTTCACGCGCAGCTGGGAGCACGACGGTCGCGACCGCGCGCGGCAGATCACGCAGCAGTTGCTCTCGGCGGTGGCCACCTTCCTGGTGTTGCTGAGCGTCGTGCTGATGCTGCTGGTCTCGCTCGTGCCGCCGGAGTGGGTCTCGGGCTGGGCGGCCTTCGCCGAACCCGAGCGCGGCGCCCTGTTCCTGTGGCTCGTGCGCCTGCTGCTGCCGTACCTCGCGGTGATCTGCGTGATCGCGCAGATGGCCGGAGTGCTCAATGCGCGAGGCCGCTTCGCGGTGCCGGCCGCGGCGCCGATCCTGCTCAATACCGTCTGGATCGGCGCGGTGGGGCTCGCCGCCTGGTGGAAGGACGACCAGATCGAGCAGGTGCGCATCATCGCCTGGGCGATCCTCGGCGCGGCGGTGGTGCAGTTCGTCTGGCACCTGCCGGCGCTGCGCGCGGTGGGTGTGCCCTTCCGCTTCGTCCGGCCGCGGCGCTCGCCGCAGCTGAGCGAACTCGCCGGCGTGATGGGGCCGATGCTGCTCGGCATGGGCGCGGCGCAGATCAACGTGCTCGTGGATCGCACCGTGGCCGCGGCGGCCTTGGCCGAGGGCGGGACGACGCACCTCTACTACGGCATGCGGGTGATGCAGTTCCCCATGGGTCTCGTCGCCGTGGCCCTGGGAACGGCGGTGTATCCGGCGCTCGCACGCCTGGCCGCACGACGAGACGCGGCCGGCATGAGCCGCACCGCGTCGCTCGCGCTGAGGACCAACCTGCTCATGGGCCTGCCCGCCGCCGTCGGCCTGCTGCTCCTGGCCGCGCCCGTGGTGCAGCTCCTGTTCCAGCGCGGTCGCTTCGGCGCCGACGCCACCGCGCTGACGACGGAAGCGCTCTCGGGTTACGCGCTCGGCATCCCCTTCGCCGGCCTGGTGATCCTGCTCACGCGAGCCAGCTTCGCCCTGGGCGACGTCCGCTCGCCGGTGCGCGTGGGCCTCGCGATGGCCGTCGTGAACGCCGTCCTCGATCTGGCCCTGGTCGGGCCGTTGGGCGAGTTCGGTCTGGGGCTCGCCACGTCGATCACGGCGGCGCTGTCGGCTGCGCTGCTGCTCTACGGCCTGCGGCGGCGCCTCGAGGTGCCTGTCCGCGCACTCGTCGGCGGCTGGGTGCCGATGCTGCTCAGCGCCACCGTGATGGGCCTGGCCGTCGCCGCGTTGGACGCCGTGCTCGTGCGCCGACTCGGACCCGGCACACTGGGCCTGGCCCTGCGCGTGACCGGCGGGATCGGCGTCGGAGGCCTGGTCTTCGGCCTGATCGCCTCGCGCCTCTGCCGGCGGGAGTGGGGCGAGATCTCCAGGTTCTGGACCCGGCCGCGGGGCTGACCCGGCGCGAGCGCGGCGCCTGTCCGTCGCGCTACGATGGACGCATGCCCGCTGCCAGGCCCATCGCACCGACCTCCGGACCCGCGCACCTGATCGCCGTCGTGCGGCCGATGCGCGTCGATGCCGTCATCGAGGCCGTGGCCGGGTGCGCGCTGGGCCCGGTGGTGGTCGAGGCGGTGCGCGGCTACGGTCGCCAGAAGGACCACCTCGAGTTCTACAAGGGCGGCGCCACCGAGGGCGGTTTCCTGCCCAAGGTGCGCATCGAGTTCCGCGTGGACGGCGCGCGCCTGGACGAGGCGGTGACGGCCATTCGCGCGGGGGCCGCCACGGGTCGCATCGGCGACGGCAAGATCTTCGTCCACGAGGTCGCGACGTGGGCCTGAACGACGCCGACATCTGGGAGGAGATCGTCGCCTGCCGCCGGAGTGGTCGGGCGGCGGCCCTGTGCACGATCGTCTCGACCCTGGGCTCGACGCCGGGCAAGCTCCCGATGAAGATGCTCGTGCGCTCGGACGGCACCTTCGTCGGCTCGGTCGGCGGTGGCTGCCTGGAGGCCGAGGTCTACGAGCACGCGCGACAGGTCATGGCCACGCTCGTGCCCATGACCACCTCCTTCTCGCTGACCGAGGAGGACTACCCCGACAGCGGACTGGTCTGCGGAGGCAAGCTGACGGTGTTCATCGAACCGGTGACCTGGCCTCGCGTGCACGTCTTCGGCGCCGGCCACGTGGGCGCCGCCACCGCCCGGCTCGCCGCCGAGGCGGGTTTCGGCGTCGAGCTCTACGACGATCGGGCCGACATGGTCGCGGCCGCCGCGGTCCCGGATTCGGTCGGCCGCCACGCGGGGGCCTGGGAGCAGACCGCAGCGGGGGCCGTGGGCGGCGACCTGGATCTGGTGCTGGTCGTCACTCGCGGCCACCACGACGACGAGCGCGTCCTGCGGGCGCTGGCGGCCACCCGCTGCCAGCCGCGCTTCCTGGGCATGATCGGCAGCCGGGCCAAGCGCCGGATCCTGGTCGAGCGACTGGGCGCCGACGGGGTGCCCGCCGACTGGCTGGACGCGATCGAGACCCCGGTGGGCGTCCCCATCGGCGCCCGCACGGCGCCTGAGATCGCGGTCTCCATCGTGGCCCGGCTGATCGAGCTCTGCCGGGGGCCGGGGCGACAGCGTCCCGCCGACTCTCGCGGCGAGGCCGGATCCCGCGTCGGAGCCGCCGGGAACCCGAGCGACCCCTCGGACCGGGACCAACCCGCGGCAGACGATGAACCCGACGAGGCGGCCCTGGCCGCCGGAGCGGCGACTCCGGATCCGGTCCGGCGGGAGCGGATGCCTTGACCCCCCGAGCGAGCCGCCAGTAACCTCGTTCCCCCTTTGCAATAGAGAGGGGCTCGTTCCCGGACGATGCCCCGACCCGGGGGTCGTTCCCCCCGACGACGGAGGTCGCTGTCTCGTGAAGTTCCCCGCCTACCTGGTTGCCGGCGCCCTGCTCCTCGGCGCCCTTCCGGCCCACGCTGACGAGATCACGCTGCTCGATGGCCGCGTCATCGAGGGCGTGCGCGTCCAGAGCGAGACCTTCGAGAAGATCACGTACCGCCGCGCCGGCGGAGGCAATCGTGATCTCGACGTGCCCTCCGGCGACGTGCGCTCGGTCAGCTACAGCCGCACGTCCGAGAACTACCGCAGCGGCCTGGAGAAGATCGCCGAGGGCGACAACACCGTCGGCGCCAGCCTGCTCTACAGCGCCACCGACAACGAGCAGCTTCCCGACTACGTCCGCGCCAACGCGTTCATCGAGGCCGCCGACGCGCTGCTCGCCAACGGCAACCTCGAGGATGCCCTGGGCCTCTACGACGGGCTGCTCACGACCTATCCGACCACGCGCCACCTCGCGCGTGCGCTGGTCGGCAAGGGCAAGGCGGCGCTCTACAGCCAGGACACGGCCACGGCGCTCGCCGCCTTCGCCAAGCTCAAGGCGGAAGCCGCGAGCAAGGGCTTCGGCGAACGCTGGTCCCTGGAAGGCGAGTTCTATGAGCTCCAGGCCACGCAGACGGCCGGCGGCAGCGCCAGCGACGCCGTGAAGGGCTACCGCGATCTGCGGAGTCGCGCCGCGAGCGGCTACCCGAGCATCGCCTCCAACTGCGCGCTCATGATCGGCCGCACGCTCCTGGGGCAGGACGACGTGCAGTCCGCGCTGCCGCACTTCAACGACATCATCGAGTTGCGGCTCGACAGCGACCGCGACGTGGCGGCCGGCGCCTACAACGGTCGCGGCCGCTGCATCTTCGCCCTGGCCGAGCGGCTGCGCGACAACGGGGACGGGGAGGGAGCCAAGGAGGAGTTCGCCGCGGCACGGCTGGACTTCCTGCGCGTCCACGTCCACTATCCGGACGTGCAGGGTGCCCAGCCCGAGGCGCTCTACTGGGCCGCCGAATCGTTCCTGAACGTGGGCGACGCGGACGCCGACCTCCAGGCTGCGGTGCTGCGCAAGCGGCTCATGGACCGCTACCCCTCGACGGACTGGGCCCAGAAGGTCCAGCGCTGACACTCCGCTCGCCGTCCCCGGGCTCGTCCATGGCCGTCGTCCGCGCCCAGCACACCGAGCGGAGCCTGCCCTCGTTCCGCAACGAGGCTGCGCACAGGGTGATCACGGGTCTGTTGCTGCTCATGCTGCGGACCCTGTTCCGCATGAAGCTCGCGGACACGCGGGCGCTGCCCGAAGGCCCGGTGATCCTCGCGGCGAATCACCGCAGCTTCCTCGATCCGGCGGTGCTCGGCAGCATCCCGGCGCGTCGTGTCGCCTTCGTGATGGCCAAGAAGTACTACGACGCGAAGGGACTCGGCTGGTTCTACCGCATGGAGCGCTGCATCCCGGTCGCGGACGACGCCGACAACCGCACCGTGTTGCGCGTCTCGAAGTCGGTGCTCGACAATCGCGGCGCGCTGGGCATCTTCCCCGAGGGGCACATCAGCCCTGACGGCTCGCTGCAGCCGTTCCAGGCAGGCGTCGCCTGGCTGGCCGCGAAGACCGGCGCGCGGGTCGTGCCCGTGTACATCGGCGGAACGCGCGAGTCGCTGCGCAAGGGCAGCTGGCGTCTGCGTTTCCACCCGGTGACCGTGCGCATGGGAGAGCCGCTGGGCTTCGAGGGCTACGGGCCGGGTCGCGCGGGCCAGGACGCCTTCCTCGCCGATCTCCGCGCGGCCATCGAGGCGCTCTCCAGGCCTCCGCGTCGCTGACCGCCCCGGTCGTTCACCACGCTGCCCGCTGACCACGCCGCACGTTCACCCGCACGCTCACCACGCCGCACGTTCACCCCCGCAGTTATTCGGTGGGCGACGTGGCATCCGTCTGCGCGATCGGACACGACGCGGGGAGGAGACTCGGTGCGCAGGATGGACGGCTGGGTGTGGTGCGTGGACCTGGGTGGGGGTCTCGTCGCGGAAGACGTCCCCGCGATCCGGCGCTGGAGCGAGCCGAGGTGGCAGCGACGACTGGTGGCCTTCGCCCAGACCTTCGTGGGCGAACGCGGCGAGGCCGAGGACGTCGCGCAGGAGACCCTGTTGCGGGCCGAGGCGCGCTACGGAGAGCTGCGGGATCCGGACCGCGCCGAGGCCTGGCTGTTCCGCATCTGCCGGCACGCCGCCATCGACCACGTGCGTGCACGGCGTGTTCGCCAGCGCGTGTGGGGTGGCTGGCCGGAGCTCGAAGAGTCCTTCTCGGCCCGGGCCGAGGGGCCCGACCCGGTTCCCGGCCTGGACCCGGGGCTCAGGCTGCAGGAGCTGCCCGCGCACCAGCGCCTGCTCGTGCAGCTGCACTACGACCTGGGCGTGTCGCAACCCTGGTTGTGTCGCTGGACCGGCCTCTCCGCGGCGGCGCTCCGGGTGCGCCTGTTCCGTGCGCGCGGCCGGCTGCGGGGCGGGGGCGCTCAGGGCAGGTCGAACGCGGTGCCGTGACTGAGACGCGGACTGCCGCCCGAAGCCACGTACCCCTGGGCGTGCATCGTGATCCCGGGGAACGACGGCAGCGCGGCGACCAGGGAGAGCGTGCCCGTCGGCGGCACGTTCCCGATCGAGACGACGAGCAGGTCGCCCAGGTCCGGCCACAGCGTGTCCGGGCCGAGGGTCAGGAGCGGGATCTGCGGCGTGGTCGCGAGCAGCAGGAACGCCGGCGATCCGACGTCGCCCTCGAGCGTGAGGTCGAGCTGACCGGCGTTCACCGTGGTGCCCAGGCCCGGCAGGTTCGTCGGCGACAGGCCCAGGCTCTCCCAGGCGTCGCCGCTGGTGATGGTCTCGCTGCCCGTGGCCACCGCGAAGCCCGGCGCCGTGGCGGAGAAGGCATGGGTGCCGGCAGGCAGCGGGAACTCGTAGAAGCCGATGGCGGAGGTCTGGGTGCTGGTGCCGTCGGCGAGCGACACCGTGCCCCCGGCGATGGGCGCGCCGGTCCCCAGCGAGATGTCGTGGAGGATGCCCTTGAGCGTGCCGTCCAGGCCACCCGTGGGGCCGGGGTCGAACACGCCGAAGCCGTGGTGCTCCTGCACCGCGAAGAGATGGGCGAGTGCCGCCTCGGCGAGCTTGCTCGGATCGCCGAGGACGAGGGCGTCGCCCGGGTTCGTGATGAAGGCCAGTTCGTGCAGCTCGGCCGGCATCGTCGTGTTGACCAGGACGTAGAAGGCGGCGGTCTTGGTGCCGCGGTCGGTCAGGCCCCAGGCCTCGATCATGCGCGCGTGCACGGCGTCGCGCAGGGTCGCCGCGGTGGTGCCCTCCGCGTAGGCGAAGGTCTCCGTGCCGTTGGCCTGCGGGTCGCCGAAGCCGTTGGCGTGGATCGAGCAGAAGCTGTCGGCGCCGAACGCGTTGGCCATGGTCACGCGGGCCTGGAGCGAGACGAAGACGTCCTGATCGCGGGTGAGCAGCACGTCCCAGGCGCCGCCGCCCGAGGTGTCGGCGGTGTCCTCGGCGAGCAGGTCGGCGAAGCGCAGGATGACGTCGAGCACGACGTCCTTCTCGAGCAGGCCGTTGCCAACCGCGCCGGGGTCGCTGCCGCCGTGGCCGGCGTCGAGAGCGAGGCGTACGGGAGCGCCGTCGGCGGCCGGGGCGTCGGCGGCCGGGGCGGACCAGGCGGGTAGGTCCTCTCCGGCGCGCGGCGCTCGCGGCTCGGTCGTGCCGGGATCGAGGACCCACGTGTCGCGCCAGATCACGATGTGCCCGTCATCGACGCTGGTCTCGAACACGAGGCGACCGTCGTCGGTGAAGCGCGGGAAGCTGGCCATGCCGAGCTCGAGCTGCCCCTCGGGTGCACCGTCCCAGCCGTGCAGCACGAGGCCCCTGGATGCGGACAGGGTTGCCGTCATCCCGTCGGCGGACACGGCGCAGAGCACCTCGGTGACAAGGGCGTCGTCGGCTGCGCGCCCGGGAGCGAGCAGCAGCATGCAGGCGAGAGCGGTCAGGACGCGCGTCGTGGTGGGCATCGAGCGGCTCCTCGGGAGTCGCCAGCCTACCGTGCGGGAGGCCGTCGCGGGGCGCGACGCAACCTGTCGATCCTGTCAGCTTGGACAGCCTGTTGCCGTCAAGCCGCGACGAGTCCGGGGGGGCTCGACAGGGAGAGCCTCGGCACCAGTGAAGTCATCCGAGCAACGGGTCCGCCGCGCGCTGGACATGCTGGCCGCCGCCGTCGGGCTCGTGGTGCTGCTGCCGCTGCTGCCGATCCTGTTGCTGGCCCGGGGCGACCGACCTCTGTTCGCGCGCCACCGTCGCGTCGGTGCTCGACCGCCCCGCTCGCGCTTCGACCAGATCCTGCTCGGCGTCCACGCTGACGACGGCGAGCTCACGCGGCTGGGCCGCCGTCTCCGCAGCACGCGACTCGAGGGCTGGCCGCAGCTGCTCAACGTGTGGCGCGGCGAGATGTCGCTGGTCGGGCCGCGCGCCGTCGATCCGGAGTGCCTGGCGACGATCCTGCGATCGGTGTCGGCGCCCGCGCGACGTCGATTGGCACTCCGTTCGGTTCGGCCCGGCGTCTTCGGGTCGGGCCCGCGCCGGCCTCCTGGATGCGCCTGCCCGTTCACCGCGTTGCGTGACCGCGTCCTCTTCGACCTGCCCTGGGACGGCGACTGGTCCGACGAGCCGCGCGGACCGGGCGCCGACGTCGCCGCGCTGACCGGAGACCTGCGCGGGTGGCTGGCCCGCCCCCGCGCGTCCGGCAACGAGCTGGTGCGCTGGGACCTGCCGCGCCGCTTCGAGCACCTGCCGCTCGACCCGCGCGACGTGCCGCGATTGACCGCCCCGCCCGCCCTGGAGGTCGAGGATGATGCCTCGGGCGTGACCGCGTTCTGGTACCCGCACCGCGGTGATGGACTCGAGGTCCCCGAGCGCGGCCGCTTCGACATGGCGTTGGTGGACGAGCTGGCTGACGACGTGCACCACGAACGCGATCGCGGCCTGGTCGTGGAGCGCGGGCTGGCGCGTGCGGGGGACCCCGAGCACGTCGATCGCCTCGTGATCGAGCTGCCCGCCGGTCTGCACGCGATCGAGCGGGTCTGTGCGGCGCTGCATCCGATCTGGTCGCAGCTCGCCCCGCGCGCCCGTGACGGCGCGCACTTCGCCTGGGACCTGCACGTCCTGCTGCTCGAGTCTGCGGCCTTCGTCGCGCGGCTGGGACCGAGCGGCCAGGAGCGGATCGCCGTCGAGGTGAGGGTGCACCACGATCGCGTGGCCCTGCGTGTGGCCCTGGCGGGTCCGTCGGCCGGGCTGGTCCTGTCCGACTCGAAGCTGCGCGAACTGATTCGGCCGCTGGGTCTGCTCGAGCCGGCTCGTTATCCGCCGGTGTCGCGATCGTCAGGGCCGTGAGGTGCCAAGCTCCCGCTCCGGTACGGAGAGGGATCCACTCTCCCGGAGCCTCCCATGGCTGCACGTCAGCACCGCGACCCCGTCCTGCGCTCCCACCCGCTCGACGAGGCGTCGCCCTCGCCCTCGCTCTGGATCCTGCTCGCGATCGTGGCCCTGGCCATCGCCTTCGCGGCGGAAACGGCCTGGCCGCAGTCCTTCACCGACGTGACCGCCGCCGCGGGCCTGGGTGGCAACTACCTTCCCGGCGCCCAGGACAACGCCACGGGCGTGATGGTCGCCGGCGTGGCCGTGGGCGACGTGGACGGCGACGGCTGGGAGGACATCTACTGGCCGGCGGGCAGCCAGCAGCCGAGTCGCCTGTTCATCAACCAGGCCGACGGGACCTTCGTGGACGTGGCGCAGCAGGCCGGCGTCGCGCTCAAGGTGCAGACCGGAGGCCCGCTCTTCCTGGACTACGACGACGACGGCGATCTCGACCTCTTCCTGACCACCGTGGGCAACACCTACTCCGGCGTGGCCCTGCCGGACGGGGGCCCCCAGGTGCCGACGGTGGGCTCGGGCGGTGCGCAGTCCCAGGAGTTGCAACCGAGCGGTCTCGACGACTACCGCGACTACCTGTTCCGCAACGACGGCACCGGGAGTTTCTCCGAGGTCGCGCAAGCGGTCGGCCTGGACCGCGCCGGTCGCTGGGGTTCGGCCTTCGGCGACGTGGACGGCGACGGGCTGCTGGACCTGGTCTCCATGACCTGGCTGCCGGGCACGGACGTGTCGGGCGCGCAGATCTTCCGCAACCAGGGCGATGGCACGTTCCGCGCGGTGACTCCCGCGGCGATGAAGGCCAAGATCATGTGGGGCTTCACGCCGCGCGTGGTGGACTACGACTTCGACGGCGACAACGACCTGCTGCTGGCCTGCGACATCAACAGCAACAGTCTCTGGCGCAACGACGGTGGCGGCGTGCTCACGGACATCTCCGCCCTGGCCGGCATCGACACGGTGCAGAACGCCATGGGCTCGGCGCTGGGCGACGTGGACCGCGACGGGGACCTGGACTGGTTCGTGAGCTCGATCTACGCCGTGCCCACGCTCCCCTACGAGGGCTTTGGCAGCTCGGGCAATCGCATGTACCTCGGCGCCGGTGACGGCACCTTCAGCGACTTCACCGACGGCGCCGGCGTGCGCAACGGCGGCTGGGGTTGGGCGGCGCAGTTCGCGGACCTGGACCACGACACGGATCTCGATCTGGTCCACACCAACGGCTACTACCAGACGCCGATCGAGTTCGACCTGCTGGCGCAGTTCGAGGCCGACAAGCTGCGCGTGTTCATGAACGACGGGGCCGGCGTGTTCACCGAGAGCGCGGCGGCCATGGGGATCGACGATCCCGACCAGGGCCGCGGCTTGGTGGTGTTCGACTTCGACCATGACGGGGCGCTCGACATCCTGGTGGCCAACCGCGACACGGGGCTGACGCTCTACCAGGGCGACCCGGCGGCCACGAACGGGCACTGGCTCTGGGTCGAGCTGCGCGGCGCGCAGAACCACTTCGGCGTGGGCGCGAAGGTCACCGCCAGCGCGCGCGGCATGCCGGACCAGGTCGAGATCCTGCAGAACGGCAACAGCTTCCTGTCGGCGCCGCCGCTCGGGCTGTGGTTCGGGACGGGCGGTGTGACCAGCGTGACCCTCGACATCGAGTGGCCCGGCGGCGCGGCGAGCCAGCACGTCGTGGCCGTGGATCAGCGCGTGGTGATCACGCAGCCCTGATGCAGCGCGGCCGCGACGCAGGCGACCCCGCCCCGGCGCCTGGGCCGGAAGCGGGGTCGCGATGTTCTGCGAACGGGAACGAGCGCGTCGCTCTCAGATGCTCACGGTGATCGTGGCCGAGCAGGCCCCGCCAACCGTCTCGCAGACCTGGTAGGTGAAGGTCGCGTGACCCTTCTGCCCGGTGGCGTCGGTGTAGAAGCCGTCGTTGGCCGTGGTGGTCAGCGTCGAGCCGTCGCGGAAGATCTCCACGTTGCCGCCGTTGGCCCCGCCCCAGGTCAGGTCCACGTAGATGCGGCCCTGCTGCTTGTAGATGTTCCCGCTGAGCGTGATGCCACCACCGCCGACGGAGTTGACCGTGACGCTGACGGTGTCGGTGTCACCCGCGCCGCCGGAGTCCGTCACCGAGGCCGTCACCGTGTGGGTGCCCACGCCCAGCGTGGCGTTGACGCTCGAACCGCTGCCCAGGCTGCCATCCAGGTTCGACGACCAGCTGATGCTGCTCGAGAGGCTACCGTCCTCGGCGTCCGAGGCCGTGCCCGAGAAGGTCAGCGCCGTGCCCTCGTCCACGCTGGTGCCGTTGGACGGGGAGCTGATCGTGACCGTCGGGGGCTCGTTGCCCACCGGCGGGTCGCCGGTGATGTCGACGCGGAAGTTGGCGATGGTGCAGCGCATGCGCCGCGACTGGTCCTCGGTGAACTCGGTCATGCAGAGATCGTCCGAGTAGTCCATGTAGTTGTTCGTCGGGTCCGGGCTGCTGCAGGTGACGCGGGAGCAGGACCCCGAACCCATGGGCGAACTCTCGGGGTTCGTGTCGCAGATCAGGTCACCGTTGCTGGCGCACCCGGACGCACTCGCGCAGCCACCGTCGAACGTGTGGTACAGGCCGAGCCAGTGACCGACTTCGTGGGTGGTCGTGCGGCCGAGGTCGTACGGATGACCGATCGGGCCGGGGTTACCGACCGCGGCCCAGTACATGCGCACGCCTTCCCAGGCCTGGCCGACGACGCCGCCACCACTGGGCACGTAGGCGTAACCGAGGTTGCCGCCCGCCGTGTTGGTGTAGATGTTCAGGTAGCGGTTGGTGTCCCAACCGATCGAACTCCAGTAGTTGCCGCTGTCGTTGTACCACTTGGTCTTGGTGTGCCTGGTGATGCCGGTGGTCGGGTTGCCGTCCGGGTCCACGGTGGCCAGGAAGAACTCGACGTTGGTGTCGGTGCCGTTGCCGCCGAGGCTGCCCGCGAGCGCGCGGAAGTCCTCGTTGAGCACGTCCATCTGCTGGAAGATGGAGTTGTCCGACACGAAGCCCGCGCCGCTGTTGGCCGTGATCACGTGCCACACGACGGGGATCTGGTACACCTCGCCGCCGGACGGCGCGTACTCGCCCGCCGGGTTGGTGAACGAGCTGCTGCAGTCCGACGTGGAGCCGTCGAGCACGGCCGGGTCGAAGGTCAACGGCAGACGCGGCTGGCCGCACTGCATGTCGTTGCGCGTGAAGAACTCGGAGCCGAAGTACTCGGCCCAGTTCTCGAAGACGTAGGCGCCGGTGGAGTCCACCGCGACGACGACGCCCTCTTCGGTCTCGACGACCTGGACACCGTTCGGGACGAAGGCGTCGCGCGTCTGCTGCGCCGCCGTCGGCATGGCCAGGACCGCGACGGCCAGGACCAGCCCAGTGAGGGTGGAGACGGATTTGGTCCAGCTACGGAGTGACTGCACGGAGGACCTCCCAGTCCATGAGTGTGGGCGCGAGGCTGCCCGGCCTCACGCCGCCGTCGGGGGACAGCGTCCGCTACTCTACCGGCAGGCCGGAGAATCCGGGGTGGCCTTTCCTTCCCCGCTCGGCCCGGTCACAATCCCGGCCCATGACCCGCATCAAGAGCGAACACGACGCCGCCAGCAAGTCGGCCAAGGCCGCCCGCAACGTCTACAGCAAGGTCCTGGACCTGTACGACGAGCAGGAGGCCCTGCTGCGCCTCGGCGGCGGCGACAAGGCCATCGAGCGCCAGCACGGCAAGGGTCGCCTGACCGCCCGCGAGCGCGTCGAGAAGCTGATCGACAAGGGCAGCTTCTTCCACGAGCTCGCCATCTTCGCGGCCTGGGAGATGTACGCGGAGTGGGGCGGGGTGCCGGCGGCGGGCTGCGTGACCGGCGTGGCCACGGTGCAGGGAAAGCGCTTCATGGTCATCGCCAATGACGCCACGGTGAAGGCCGGCGCGTTCTTCCCGATGACCGCGAAGAAGGTCATCCGCGCCCAGAAGATCGCGCTCGAGAACCACCTGCCGCTGATCTACCTGGTGGACAGCGCCGGCGTGTTCCTGCCGCTGCAGGACGAGGTCTTCCCCGACGAGGACGACTTCGGCCGCGTGTTCCGCCACAACGCCGTGATCTCCGCCCAGGGCACGCCGCAGCTCGCCGCGATCATGGGCAGCTGCGTCGCCGGCGGCGCGTACCTGCCGGT
The DNA here is from genome assembly GCA_029259725.1 of Planctomycetota bacterium. Taxonomy (GTDB): domain Bacteria; phylum Planctomycetota; class B15-G4; order B15-G4; family B15-G4; genus JAJDER01. Next base: position 15,352 of record JAJDER010000137.1, read on the forward strand.
CATGTGCGACACACTGCTGATGACCGAGGGCTCGGGCCTGTTCCTCGCCGGGCCAGCGCTGGTCAAGGCGGCCATCGGCGCCGAGTCCGATCCCGAGGAGCTGGGCGGCGCGAAGATGCACGCCGAGGTGTCCGGCACGGTCGACTTCCACGAGACCGACGACGAGTCCTGCCTGCGCCGCATCCGCTCGCTGGTGGACAAGCTGGGGCCGCGCCCCCAGGGACCCTTCGACCGCAAGAAGGCCAAGGCGCCCAAGCTCGACGCCGAGGACCTGTGCAGCCTCGTGTCCATGGACCCGCGCAAGGCCTACGACGTGCGCGAGGTGATCGGACGCCTCGTGGACGGCAGCGACTTCGACGAGTACCGCGCCGGGTACGGCAAGACCATCGTGACCGGGCTGGCGCGCATCGGCGGGCACGCGGTGGGCATCGTCGCCAACCAGAAGATCCACGCGAAGAGCAAGAAGCGCGGCGTGGAGTTCGGCGGGGTGATCTACGTGGAGAGCGCCGAGAAGTCCGCGCGCTTCATCATGGACTGCAACCAGAACCTCGTGCCGCTCGTGTTCCTGCACGACGTGAACGGGTTCATGGTCGGCACCGAGTCCGAGCAGTCGGGCATCATCCGCGCGGGCGCGAAGATGGTGAACGCCGTCGCCAACTCGGTGGTGCCGAAGATCTCCGTGATCCTGGGCGGCAGCTTCGGCGCGGGGCACTACGCCATGTGCGGCAAGGCCTACGACCCGCGCTTCCTCTTCGCCTGGCCGTCCGCACGGTACGCGGTCATGAGTGGCGACGCGGCGGCGAAGACCCTGGTGGACATCCGCGTCGCGCAGCTCCGCAAGCAGGGGCAGGAAGTCGGCGACGAGGAGCGCGACGCGCTGCTCGCCGACACCACCGAGCGCTACGCCAAGGCGCTGGACCCGCGCTACGCCGCCGCGCGCCTGTGGACCGACGCGATCATCCGTCCGGCCGACACCCGCGAGTGGCTGACCATGGCGCTCGATGTGGCCAGCCACCAGCCGACGGTCCCGCAGTTCAAGACCGGCGTGTTGCAGTGCTGAGCGCGTTGACGAGGCGGGCCTCACCCCACCTGCGTGGCCTGGATCGCCGTGATGCAGGCCACGTCGACCACGTCGCGCACGCTGCATCCGCGCGAGAGGTCGTTGGCCGGTCTCGCCAGGCCCTGCAGCACGGGCCCGATGGCGGTGGCGCCGGCGAGACGCTGGCAGAGCTTGTAGCCGATGTTGCCGGCGTCGAGGTTGGGGAAGATCAGCACGTTGGCCTGACCCTGCAGCGGGCTGTCGGGCGCCTTCGAGGCGGCCACGCCGGGGACGATCGCCGCGTCGAGCTGCAGCTCGCCGTCCAGGGTCAGGCCCGGTTGCTCACGGCGGAGGCGCGCGACGGCGGCGGTGACCACGTCCACGTCCTCGTGCTTGGCGCTCCCGCGGGACGAGAAGCTCAGCATCGCGACACGGGGCTCGGTCTCCAGGAACAGCTGGGCGTTGAGCGCGGAGGCCACGGCGATGTCCACGAGCTGGTCGCTGTCCGGCCGCGGGAGGATCGCGCAGTCGGCGAAGACCAGCTCGCGCCCGTCGGGGAACAGCATCAGGAAGAAGCTGCTGACCGTGCCCACCGCGCCGATGCCGTGCAGCGCCGCGCGCACCGTGTGCGCCGTGGTGGCGACGGCGCCGCCGAGCATCCCGTCCGCGTCCCCGGCGGTGACCATCAGCGCGCCGGTGAGCATGTCGTCCTCGACGGCCCGCAGCGCCTCGTTCGCGGTGAGCCCCTTGTGGCGCCGACGCTCGAGGTAGAGCTCGGCGTACTTGCCGCGCTCGGCCACGGGCGGCGGGAACACCGGCTGCACGAGGCGCTTGGCAGCGAGGATCTCCGCCGCCTCGCGAATGCGCGGGTCGTCGGCCTCGGGCAGCACCACCCGGCGGTAGGCGTCCGCGGCGCGGCGGCGGATACGATCGACGACGTCGCTGGTCACGGGCGGGAGGTCGCCGTCGCCGCCCCTGCGTCCACCGTGGCCAGCAGCGCCGCGTCGACCTCGACGTCCAGGGCCAGCAGGTACTGCGCGTAGGTCTTGCCCTGGGCATCCATGAGCAACGAGAGCGTCCCGCCGCCGCCCAGCGACTCGTGCAGCAGGAAGTTGAGCGCGAGCAGGTTGGGCACCTCGAAGCGGTCCACGCCGCCGTGGCAGATGCCGGCGAAGCGTTGCTTCACGAGGTCGGGGGTGAGCGTCTCGCGCATCCACGAGTAGATCGCGGGCGAGCGGGCGATGACGCCGACGTTGCAGGTGTCGCCCTTGTCGCCCGAGCGCGCGAGGCACAGGCGGATGAGCGGGACGGTGATCCGGTCGCCGCTCGGCGTGACGGTCTCGGTGACCGCTTCCGGCGTGAAGACTCCCGAAGCGCCAGAGGTGCCCGCGCCGCCCGCGCCCGCACCACCGGCTGTGCTCGCGTCGTCACCGGCGCGATCACCTGGGAGCGCGCTCGACAGCCTCTGCGTCTCGCCACCGACGCGCACCTCCACCGACAACCGGTCGCGCCCGATCAGCGCCGGCCAGTAGCCGACCACGTCCGACGCGCGCGGGCGCCCCTGGTCCGCGAGGTAGGTGATGCCCGGGACGGTCCCGAGCACCTTCGGCACGACCTGCGGCGCGAAGATGTCCCGGATGCGCGCCGCATCGCGATCGCGCACGCCGATCTGGAGCATGATCTCGCCGGCCGCGTTGCCGGTCACCGACGGGTGGCACGAATCGTCGCCGACGTACTGCGTGGAGGTGGCCTCGTAGGCCCCGCGCCCGCCGACACTCTTCCAGAGCACCTCGGCCACCTTCTCGGCCTTGCGGCGCGCGTCGGGCCCGCCGACCATGAGCCTTCCGAAGGCGCGGTGCCCGTCGGCGAAGCTGATCGACACCTTCAGCTTCTCCGGCGCCGGCTCGCCGCGCACGGAGGTCACGCGCACGCGGTCGGGCCCGACCTGCTCGAGCTGGATCGAATCGAACCGCGCGATGCAGTCGGGCGACAGGTACCGCGGCGCGCCCATCTCGTAGACCAGCTGCTCGCTCACCGTGTGCGTGGTGACCATCCCGCCCGTGCCCGGGTGCTTGGTCACGATGAAGCTGCCGTCGGGGCTGGCCTCGATGATCGGGTAGCCCATGAGGTCGAAGCTCGGCACCTGCTCCCAGTCGGTGAAGTTGCCGCCGGTGCACTGCGTGCCGCACTCGATGATGTGCCCGGCGACGATCCCCGCCGCGAGCCGGTCCCAGTCGTCCTCGGCCCAGTCGAAGTGGGCGATCATCGGGGCCAGGGTCACGCCGGTGTCGGTCACGCGGCCGGACACGATCACGTTGGCGCCGGCGCGGATCGCGGCCACCACCGGCTGCGCGCCGAGATACACGTTGGCGCTCAGCGCGCGGTCGAGCACGTCGGTGAGCGGGCGCCCGGTCTCCATGTGCGCCAGGTCCTCGCCCGAACTCGTCAGCGAGGCCAGGTCCCCGAAGATGTCGTCACCCAGCACCACGCCGACCTTGACCTTGTCGGCCACGCCCAGCTCCTCGGCCAGGGCCTCGACCGCCGCGCCGCAGGCGATCGGGTTCACGCCGCCGGCGTTGCTGATGATCGTGACGCCCCGGTCCATGCAGGGCACCAGCGTGTCGCGCAGCTGCGTGAGGAAGTCCGCCGCGAAACCCGTCTCGGGTCGCCGCGCCCGCTGCTTCTGCAGGATCGCCATGGTCACTTCGGCGAGGTAGTCCATGACCAGGACGTCGATCGGGCCGCCCTCGACCTGGCGGCGCGCGGCCGTCGGGTCGTCGCCCCAGAAGCCGCCGCAGTTGGCGATGACGAGTCGATCGCGGGTGGTCACGGGTGCGGGCTCCAGGGGCGTGGACGGCGGCGCAATGTAGCAACTGGCTCCCGCGCCCGCCCCGCGTCGGTACCCTGGTCGACATGTCATGGCGCCACCCACGAGGCCTGTCGGGATCGGCCGCCGTCCTCGCGTGGGTCTGCCTCGCGGCGGGCGGTTCGGCCTCGGCCCAGGACCTGCTCGAAGGGCTCGAGCGCGGACACCCGCGGCTCGTCCTGCACCCCGACCGGCAGCGCAACGTGCAGTGGTGGGCGGAGACCGAGCCCTTGCTGCTGGACGGCGTGGAGCGCGCCCGGCTGGCGGGCGAGGCGGCGCTCGACGCGCCGCGGCTGCGCTACGAGCTGGTCGACGGACGGCTCACCGCGGTCGCCGCGGAGTTGCGTCGTCGCGTGTACGCGCTCGGGCTCAGCTCACGCGTGCTGGGCGAGGAGCGCTTCGTCGTCGCGATGCAGGACCTGCTGCTCGACGTCTGCGCGTGGCCCGACTGGAACAACGCGCACTTCGTCGACACCGCCGCACTCTGCCACGCCGTGGCGATCGGCTACGACTGGTGCTTCGAGGAGCTGGAACCCGACGCCCGCGAACGCATCCGCGGCACGCTGGTCCGTCGCGGCCTGCGGCCCGGCCTGGCCTTGATGCAGGCCTCGCCGGCACCGGACTGGGTTTCCGGCACCGGCACCGAGACCCTGCTCTGCTACCGCGGCCTCGTGCTCGGCGCCCTCGCCGTGGCCGAGATCGAAGGCCTGCTCGCGGAGACGATCCTGCGCCGGGCCCGCGATGAACTGCCGGCGGCGCTGGCCAGCTTCGGCCCCGACGGACTCTGGCCCGAGGGCCTGGGCGCGTGGGAGCAGGCGATCGACGCGGCCGTGCACATCTTCGCCGGCCTGGACACCTGCCTGGGCCACGACCTCGGTCTCTCCAAGCGCGACGGCGTCGCCCGCACCGGGTCCTTCCTGCTCAACGCCACCGGCCCGACCGGGATGCTCTCCGCCGTGGCCGACTCCCCGAGCCCCCTGCGCCGCGGGCCGGTGCCGTCGCTGCTCTGGCTCGGCGAGCACTTCGACGACCGCACGCTGATCGAGGCCGAGTGGCGCGTCATGGCCAGCCAGCCCGTCGTGATCGAGCAGGTCATGTTCTACACGCCGGTCGAATACTGGGAGAAGTACAGCGACAGCAGGGTGCGCCCGCTGCCCGTGGGCAAGCTCTTCGGTGGGCCGACCGAGATGGCCTTCTTCCGCAGCCGTGACCTCGACAGCAACGCCGTGTGGTGCTCCTTCAAGGGCGGCGTGAATGGCGGCGCGACCGGTCACCTCGACCTGGGGTCCTTCGAACTCGACGCGCGTGGCGTGCGCTGGGCGCGCGACCTCGGCGGCGACGACCCGAACCTGCCCGGCTACCACGACGCCGCGCCCGAGGGCCGCCGCTGGGACTACTACCGCGTCTCGTCCGCGAGCCACAACGTGTTGCGCCTCGACGGCGAGGACCAGGCCACGACCGCGCGCTCGTTCATGCTCGCGTTCGACGCGGGCGCGGACTCGGCGCCCTGGTCCGCCGAGGCAGTGCTGGAGATCGAGGGCGCCTGGCCGTCCCGCGCCTCGCGCGTGCGCCGCGGCCTGGCGCTGGTCCAGGAGCGGCGCGCGGTGCTCGTGCAGGACGAGCTGCTCCTCGAACAGCCCGCCACGATCAGCTGGGGCATGACCACCGACGCGCGCATCGAGATCGACCCGACCGACCCGCGCGTCGCCCGCCTGCACCAGGACGGCGAGTTGCTGCGGGCGGTGATCGTCGAGCCCGCCACGGCGAACTGGAGCACGGCGTCGGCGGAGCAGCTCCCGCCCCAGGCCCCCAACACCGGCGTGCAGCGTCTGCTCACCGAGATCCGGGCCGAGGCCGGCCCGGCGCGGCTCGTGGTGCTGCTGGCCCCGCGGCTGGGCCTCGCGGACCCCGAGCGCGCCAACCCGGCGGTGATCCCGCTGGACGCATGGTGAGCGGGAGGTGGACGGCGTGAGCGACGCGGGCGACGTGGGTGACGCGGGTGACCCGGGCGACGTGGGTGACGTGCCGGGCGGTGGTGCCGCGATCCGCGGGGGCGTGCTGCTGATCCTGGTCTCGATCGGTGCGCTGTTCGTCGCCGGGGCGTCGGGCTGGACCGATCTGCTCGACATACCGCAGGCCTGGGCCGAGTCGGACTTCCAGATCCTGTGGGCCGCGGGACAGGGGCTGTCGGAGGGTGTCGACATCCACGACCCGATGGTGCTCGACGAGATCGGTCGCCGCGCGGGCCGCCCGGTCACGCCCTTCTGCGCGGCGAACCCGCTGGTGGTCCGCGCGTTCGGGTTGCTGCCGGCCCCGTTCTTCGACGCGTACGAACTCTGGCTCGTCGTGAGCGTGGTGCTGCTGGTCGTGTCGCTCGCGCTGCTCACGCGGATCCTGCGCGACGAGGGCGCCGGGGGTGCGGCGGCGGCGCTGGCGCTCGGCGTGCTGCTGCTGAACGACGGGACCTGGATGGCGCTGTCCTACAACTCCACCAACCTCGTCGCGCTGGCCGCCGTGCTCGGGGCGCTGCGCGCGGCGCAGACCGGGCGACCCGTGCTCGAGGGCGTGCTGCTCGCGGTGGCGACGGTGGCCAAGACCTCGCCGGGACTGCTGGTCGTGCTGGCGCTGTTCGCGTCACGTCGGCGCACGGTGTTCGGCGCCCTGGCCGGCGGCGCGGCGCTGCTGGGGACCTCGGTGGCCTGGAGCGGCTGGGCCCTCCACCTGAGCTGGATCGAGCGGGTGCTCCCGCGCCTCGGCTACGCGCCGGTGCTGGAGCCCGGCGCGTTCGACAACAGCCTGCACGCCTGGAACCTCGCGCCGGCCGGCTGGCTCGCGCGGCTGGCCCACGCGAACGACGCGCGGGCCTGGGTGCCGTTCGGCGCGGGGATCGTCGCCGGCGTGGTCGTGCTCGCGCTGGTGGCCCTCGCGCGGCGACGTGGTGTGACACGCGGCGCGGATCACTCTCGTGGCGACGGCGCGGATCCCGTCGGGACGCGCAGCCGGGACCACGGCCGGGACCACCGGCGGGACCACCGGCGGGATCTCACCGGTCTCTACGCCGTGGGGCTCACGGCCACCTTCCTGATCTCCTCGGTGACCTGGCCGCACCACCTCGTGCTGGCCGCGCTGCCCGTGGCCTGGCTGATCCTGCGCGGCTGGTCGACGTCCGGCCTGCTCGTGCGAGGCGTGGGCGCGGCGGCCGTGATCGTGCTGTACACGCCGCTCGACGTGTTCTCTGAGCAGGGCTCGGCGGATGGCGGCAGCGCCTGGCGTACGGCGGCGCTGGCGGTCCTGTTCGTCGTGGTGTTCTCGCAGGCCTGGCGGGGCGGAGCACCCAGGCTGCCCGGACGCAGGTAGGCTGGGGCTCTTCCCATGATGCGCTCTCACGCCGATCGATCCCGGCTCTTGGTGCTCACGGTCGCGCTGGCACTCGGCGTCGCCGTCTTCGCGTTGCCATCGTGGCGGTCCGGCCTCCGGTCACAGGAACCTGCTGCACGCCACGTCGCATCGGCCGCGTCGCTGCCGCAGGAGCCCTGGTCGCGCCTCCCACTTGCCTTCGTTCGCAACGACGGACAGTGGAACACGGACCTCAGCTACATCGCACGGCTCCCCGGTGGCCGGGTCGGTGTGTCACCCCGCGTCCTGTCCTTGGACCGGACGGGTGGCGCACCCGGCCGCGGTTGCCTGGTCGACCTCGTCTTCGAAGGAGCGCGCTCCGACGTCAAGCTCAGCGCTGACAGCGAACCCACGTCGAAGCGCAACTTCTTCCTCGGAGACGAGCCGTCGCGCTGGCGGACCGATGTCCCGGCCTACTCCAGCGTGCGCATGGAGGGCTTGTACGACGGCACGGACGTGCTGCTGCTGGAGCGCAACGGGCGCTTCGAGTACGACGTGTTGCTCGACCCGGGCGCACGACTCGAGGACGTCGTCATCCGCTGCGACGGCGCCGACGGCCTCTGGATCGATGCCGACGGCCGCTTGATCCTGGAAACCGCACTCGGCCCGATCGTCCAGCACGCCCCGGACGTGTGGCAGGTCACGCCCGATGGCAGCAAGCTCGACGTGCCGTGCCGCTACGAGCTGCTCGACGAGCGGCGCTTCACCTTCGTGGTCCCGGGAGGGTGGAACTCTGAATGGCCGCTCGTCATCGACCCCGGCGTCACCTGGGGCACTTACCTGGGCGGGAGCAACAACGACAACCCGGAGGTCGTCCAGCGGCTCGCGTCCGGGGATGTCCTCGTCGCTGGGAGCACGTTGTCGAGCAACTTCCCTGTGACGCCCGGAGCCTACGACACGACGAGCTCTTTCAGCGCATTCCTCTCGGTGTTCGACGAGACGGCCAGCTCACTGCGCTTCTCTACGCTCCTCGGCGGGGACGAATTCGACGGGATCGTCGCCGTGAGTGTCGACGCAGCAGGGAACTTCACGGTGACGGGCACGACCGAGTCGGACAACTTCCCGACGTCACCTGGCGCCTTCCAGCCCGCGAACGGTGGAGGACTCTTCGACATCTTCGTGGCGACGCTCGATGCGACCGGCTCGACGCTGCTGTACTCCACATACCTCGGAGGTGCGTGTCAGGAGATCGCTCGGCTGGTGGACGTCGAAGCCTCGGGCCACATCCTCCTGGCGGGCTCGACGTGTTCGCCCACGTTTCCCTCCACGCCGGGGACCTACGACCCGACCTTCAGCGGAACGGCGGACATGTTCTGCCTCTGGCTCGACCCGTCCCAGACCGGCAGTGCGCAACTCGTCAGGGGGACTTTCCTCGGAGGCTCGCTGGCTGAATCGGTGGCGGACGCCGTCCGAACCGAGACCGGTGCGATCCTGCTTTGCGGGGAGACTCTCTCCACGGACTTCCCCGTCACGCCGGGTGTGATCGATCCCGTCTTCACCGCGGTCAACACCAACGAGTGGTTCATCTCGCGGCTGTCGTCGGACGGGACGACGCTCGAGGCCTCGACGTACTTCGCGCCGCGCATTCGGGCCTTGTCGTCCGCGGGACAGGGAGCGGTGATCGTCGGCGGATCCTGGTTCTTCATCGGCTACCCGCTGCCGCCGACGAGTTTCCAGCCCGAGCAGGGCCAGTTCAATGACGCTTACGTGCTCTGCCTCGACGCGGCTTTCGGCAGCATCGACTGGTATGGCTGGCTGGGCGGGTCGAGCCAAGGCGACGCGCTCACGAGCCTGGCGTCGAGTCCCGGTGGGCCGGTCCTGGTCGGCGGTCAGACCTCGTCGCCGGACTTTCCGGTGACGGACGGGGCTCAAGACACCGAGTACAGCAACGGGTGCGGCGACGCGTTCTTCTCGGCGATCTCCGCGGACGGGAGCGAGCTCGTCTACTCGACGTTTCTCGGTGAGGCCACGTTCGTTTGCAACTGCACCAAGGCCGTCGCGGCTGATGGGCCTGACGGCGCTCTCGTGATCGGGGAGATCGGCCCCGCGGGCTTCCCGGTCACCGAAGGCGCGTTCGACACGACCTGGAACGGCGGCAGTTTCGGTGACGCCTTCGTCGTGCGCTTGCCCCTGTCAGCGATCTGGTCCAACCTCGGCGTCGGCATCGTCGGCAGCCTGGGTACGCCGAAGCTCGTCGGCATCAGCGGCCTGTGCGCCGGCGAGGACATCGAGCTTCGGCTCACGCGTGCGTTGCCCGGTGCCTCGGCGACGCTCGTGCTCGGCTTCACGGCGATCGAGGTGCCCTTCAAGGGTGGGGTGCTCGTGCCGTCGCCGGACGTCGTCATCTCGGGGCTTCCGGTGAACGCTTCGGGCGCGCTGACGCTGATCGACACCTGGCCGTCGGGCGTGCCGAGCGGAGCACAGATCGTGCTGCAGGCCTGGATCCCGGATCCGGTCGGGCCCAAGGGATTGGCGGCGAGCAACGGGCTGGTCGGCACGACGCCGTGACGCGCGCTGCGACAGGCCCCGCCTACAGCCCCCGCTGCCAGCCGCCCTTCTGCGCGCCCTCCACCGGGCGCAGGTACGCCTCGGTGGCCGCGGTGTCCTCGCGCAGGTAGCAGTTCACGCAGATGTCGTGGCAGCCGGCGGTGTAGACCGTGTCGCGCATGCGCACGTAGTCGTCGCCGGTCCAGACCTCGAAGAAGTCCTTGGCGTGCTCCATGTGGCCGAGGGCGACCCCGCCGCTGTTGCAGCAGGGGAAGACCGAGCCGTCGGCCTCGAAGAAGGCCTGGTCCCAGAGGTAGGGGCAACGATGGCTGTACGCGCTCGGCGGCAGTTCCTCGGGCCGGGCGACGGTGCGCTCGACGGCGCCGGACGCGGCCCAGGTCTCGCCCGAGAAGTCCTCGGTCGTGATCGGGGTGTTGCCGAAGCCGACGGCGGCTGAAGCGTCGAGCTCGGCGGCGGCGCCGTTCGCCGCGGTGTCCACTTCGCCCAGCGCCATCGCGGCAGCCACGGGTTGCGGTTCCGGCGCGTCGGTCGCGCTCTCGGCCGCATCCAGCGGGAAGTCCTCGGGCAGCACGACCACCATGTCGCGCGCGGCGGCGCGTCGGCGCGCCTCGGCGAAGATCTCGTTCGCCCGCCGCTTGTGGAACATCAGGCTCTGCGGCGCCAGCGACTCCATGAACACCTGCAGGTGGTTCGTGAAGAGGTGGTCGATCCCGAGGTCCTTGCAGAGGTCGACCATCGCCGGGAGCTCCTCGATGGTCTCCGTCATCAGGATGTACCGCATGTTGAACTCGGGGCCGGGCTGGCCCCGCGCGCGGCGACCCTCGGTCATGGACTTGATGTTGGCGCAGACCTTGTCGAAGCGGGCCCCCTGGCGCAGGCGCTCGTAGGTGGCCGCGGTGGCCCCGTCCATGGAGATGTTGACCCGGCCGACGTTGTCCAGGATCGCGTCCAGGTACCCGGGCTTGCTCACCAGCATGGCGTTGGTGGTGAACTCGACGAACACGCCGTACTTCCTGGCCTGCTCGAGCAGGTACAGGAAGTGGGGGTCGTAGAGGGGTTCGCCGCTGACCGACAGGGCCAGCTTGCGGATGTAGGGGAAGACCTCGGCCACCACGCGCTGGAGGTGCTCTTCGCGCATGTGGGGCCGATTGCTGCCGTCCGGGGCCGCATCCCACTGGTTGATGCAGAACTCGCAGCGGATGTTGCAGCGGCTGGTGCCGGCCACCGTGATGAACCCGGGGTAGGCCGCGAAGCGCGCTTGTCCCGAACGCTCGGCTTCGGCCAGGCGCTCCCCGTTGGCCCGCTTGAGGGCCGCCAGGAAGCCCCGGCCCAGCGTCGGTCCGATCCGACCCGGGAGCTGACGCAGGAGTCGGTTGGACATGAGCACCGGGTAGACGGCACGGACGAGGGCGTCAGTCAGGTTCATGATGACCCGGTATACTATCCGATCCTTTGGAAGCTGGCCTTTCTGTACCCCGACGGGCTCTCCCCCACCCTCCGCACCACCTCCGTCCGGGCGCAGCACGACGCGGCATGCGGCACCAGACCGCCACGCATGTCGCTCTCCCTCCTCCCCGCGGCGCCGATCGACCACCCATGAAGGTTCTCCTCGTCTACCCGCCGGATCGGACGCTTCCGACCATCCCCTTCTCGAGCCTCGCGGTGCTGCAGGGCTGCCTGCGCGCGGCCGGCCACGAGACCAAGGTCCGCGACCTCAACGTCGAGGTCTTCGAGCGCCTGGTCACGAAGGAGCGGCTCTCGCACTACGCCGACATGGTCGAGCAGTGGTTCGACGAGCTGGACGCCAAGCCCGAGCTGACCGCGGAGGAGTACGGCCGCTACCGGTTCCTCGCGCCCATCGCCGGCATCCCGCGCGAGGTGCTCGAGCGCGCCGAGGACAGCCTCGGCGTGATGCAGGACCCCGAGCGCTTCTACGAGGCGGACACCTTCAACCGGGCCTTCGACGACCTGTCCTCGATGATCCGCTTCCTGTACGCGGCCAGCCCGTTGTTCGAGGCGGAGTCGGACACCTTCGTCACCGACAACCTGGCCACGCTGGCCAGCTTCGGCGGCGACCCCATCGACGAGGGCTACAACGCCATCCTCGACACCGTCGTGGCCGAGCAGCCCGACGCGGTCTGCATCACGATGCCCTTCACGTTCCAGTTCTTCGAGGGGCTGCGCTTCGCCAAGCGCTTCAAGGAGCGCCTGCCGGGGGTGCCGATCGCCATCGGCGGCTGCACCGTCAACGACTACAAGGACAACCTGTTCAAGGACCCCGACCTGTTCGACGTGATCGACTTCGGCATGCCCGGTGAGGGTGAGGACGCCGTGGTCGAGCTGATGGAGCACATCGAGGGCAAGCGCGCCATCGAGGACGTGCACAACGTCATCTGGCGCGACGACGCCGGCGTGATCCAGAAGAGCCCGCAGCCGCCGAGCTACCCGGACCTGGACGCGATCGCGCCGCCGGACTTCAGCGACATCCCCTTCGAGAAGTACCTGGTGCCCGAGGGCATCGCCAACCTGCAGACCTCGCGCGGCTGCTACTACGGCAAGTGCACCTTCTGCGGCGACTCGTTCCGACGCAACTTCCGCATGCGCAAGCCCGAGCTCGTCTACCAGGACATCAAGGGCATCCACGAGCAGACCGGCGTGAAGTTCTTCCTGTTCTGGGACAGCCTCGCGCCGCCCAAGACGCTGCGCACCGTGGCCGAGGGCATCCAGCGCGACCAGCTGCCGATCTACTGGTTCGCCGAGACGAAGTTCGAGAAGCCCTACGTCAACCACCAGCTGATCGAGACGCTCTACGCCGGCGGCGGGCGCTTCCTGCAGTTCGGGTTCGAGTCCGGCAGCCAGCGCGTGTTGGACCTGATCGACAAGGGCAACGACCTCGCGCGCGTCGACAAGATCCTCGAGAACATGCACGACGTGGGGCTGAAGGCCGGCGTGAGCTGGTTCATCGGCTTCCCGGGCGAGACCCCGGAGGAAGCCAACACGACCTACGACTTCGTGCAGTCGCGCCGCGACCGCATCGCCATCAGCGTCTACGCGGGCACCTTCATGCTCGGCGCGGACACGCTGGTGTTCGCCGATCCCGAGCGCTACGGCATCGACATCAAGCGCAACGAGGCCGGCGGCTGGGACTACAGCTACAAGGACGGCCGGCCGTACTACGACCGCACCGCGCTGGACGAGGGCTTCCGCGCGCGCAGTGACCTGCCGCTGCTGTGCCACGGCGCGTACCTGCTCTACGCCACGCACAAGGTCGAGGACCTGGAGAAGATCACCGGCCTGGGACGCTTCGGCCCGATCGCCCGCGAGATCGACGCCGGGGACAGCGTGGTGCTGCGCAGGAGCGAGGACTTCGCCGTGCGCACCTACAACTACGACGCCACGCTGCCCTTCGACGCGGACCGGACCGGCCCGGTGCAGGCCGACCCGGTCCAGGTCATGTTCCTGCTGAAGAACGGTCAGACCTACCGCCTCGACGGCCTCGACAAGCGCCTGCTCGCGCTCGTGGACGACACCCGCTCCATGGGGGCGTTGCTGGACGAGATCGAGCCCGGCGAGCGCGCCCTGGCCCGCGAGAAGCTGCTGCAGATGATGAACCGCGGCATGGTGGTGGCTCCCCGCGAGGCGGCCATGGCGCCGGCGGCGGTGTAGGCGGCGCACGATGCGTCGACGCACGGCGACCGCGCACGACCCTGGTGAGCGCGCCGGCCGAGCCCGGCGTCAGTCGAGCAGGGCCGCAAGCTTCTCGTAGGCCGCGTCCAGCAGGTGACCGTTCGCGGTGTTGCTCCCCAGCGCGGCGATGTGCGCCGACCACGCGCGCACCAGCGCGTCGCGATCCTCGCCCGCCGTGGCGGCTGCGAGGGCCAACGCGGTGATCGACGGCCTGTCCGGGAACTGCTCGACCGCTCGCGCCAGCATCTCGGGGTCCGGTTCGTCGGCCCTGCCGATCAGGTGGTGCGCGCAACTCCAGATCCCGTAGCGCCCCCAGCCCATGTACTCCAGGCCCTCGAGCTCCGCGTCGCGTCCGGCGCGCTCGAGCAGGCCCAGCAGCGTGGCCACGGCGAACTCGTCCTCGCCCACGCGCTCCCACAGGGTCGGCTCCCAGATCTCGAGCAGCTCATCGGGGCTGATCAGGTCATCGTCGAGGAAGCGGCCCGCGAGCTGGAAGGCGACCAGGCTGACCAGCGGCGGGTAGCCGTCCTCCCCGAGCAGGTCCAGGTCCCGGGCACGCCGTTCGAGTTCCTCGCCCTCGAGCGGCGCGCCCTCGAGCGGCGCGCGCCCGAGCAGCGCGTCGAACTCGGCGGAGAAGCCGAGGGTCCGGCAGGCGTCGGCCAGCAGCAGCAGTTCGGCCAGGCGCTCGGGCTCGTCGGTGCCGTCCGGGCCGAGCAGCTCCCGCGCCAGGTCGAGATCGCGGACCAGGTAGTCCTGCTGCGTCCGCTCGTTCCACCAGTCGGTGTCCCACCGCAGATCGAGCTGGATCAGCTCCTCGATCCGGCTGGCGTCGCCGTCGCGGATGTCGGCCAGCAGGTCCGAGCGGCGCCGGTCCGGGTGCGGCTTCCCGTGGACCCAGTGGAAGCACTCTTCCAGCGCGCCCGCATCGACTTCGGCGGCCGCGAGGTCCCACGCGGCCACGGCCTCGCCCGGACGGCCGTCGCGGATCAGGGCGTCGGCGCGCAGGGCCTGCGCTCGTGGGTCGGTCACCGGTGAGCCCACGGCCTCGAGTTGCGCCAGGTAGTCGGCGTAGAGACCCGCGGCCTCGCCCCAGGCGCCCGCTCGATGGCGTTGCAGCGCCTGCTCGAAGATCACGCCGGGGACGTCGGGCCGCGCCTCGTACGCGCGCCGGTGGAGGTCCGCCGAGACCTCGTGCTCCAGGCCGAAGAGCAGGTTGCCCAGCCGGAACAGGTCTTCGGGTGGGTCGCCGTCGGGGATCAGCTCCAGGAGCGCCCGGGTGGCGTCGTCGCAGCGGCCCTCGTCCAGCAGCTGATCGTTCGCCACCAACTGTGACTCGTAGCGCTGCGACGCACGCACGGTCAGGTCGAACTCCGCGATGGCCTGGAGCGCCTCGCGGGAGAGCCGGCCCTGGGCGCTCACGGGCGTGACCGTGGCCAGAGCCGGCAGCCCGGCGCAGACGGCCAGGGCGATCGCTCGCTTTCGGATCATGTGGGTCCCTGCTCGCGTGAGCGGACCACTATCCTCGAAAACCCCGGGCCGTGGGCCAGGCTGGAGGTCGGCCGAAGAATCTCCGACGGTTCGGGCTCCGGATCCCGCTTGTCCTCTCCGGGGGGCCCCAGGGAGTCGCATGGTGAGGGCGAGCTGCGCCGGCTGTGGAGCGACCTACAAGGTCACGTCGGCCAGGGTCCGGGCCTGTCCGAGCTGCGGGGGCGAGGTGCGCGTGTCCGAGGAGGCGCCGACGCCGGCGTTCGACATCGACGCCATGCCGATCTGCAGGATCTGCTCGGCGATGAACGCCCCCGGGGCCACGCGCTGCGCGGAGTGCGGAACGGCGCTGGCGGGCGACCGTCAGGTCGCCGGCAAGGGTGCCGCGGCGAAGGTGGGGGCACGTCCTGTCGGCGTCGCCCGACCACGCGAGCGGGCGGCCTCCGGCGACGGGGCGTCGCGCCGCACCTCCGCCCGCGAGGCCAAGGCGGCCGGGCTGGGTCGCGCGAAGATCGTCCTGCGCATCGCGCAGTTCATGTTCGGCACCGGGGCCGTCTACGCCTTCATCGGGCTCGGCGTGGTCATGTTCTCGGTCGCCCTCCTGGGGCCGTCCCTCGAGATCCTCGTGACGGTCGTGGTCGCCATGCTGCTCGTCGGGGCCTACATGGCGGCGCTGCTCGGTGTCGCCCATCGGCCCCTGCTGTGGGGCGGGTTGCTCTTCGGGCTCCACGTGCTCCATGTGGCGCAGCGGGTGCACGCCGAGGCCGGCGCGGCGGAGGTGATCCCCTTGGCCATCTGGACCGGGCTGGTGGGCCTCGGCATGGTGGCCATGTTCGACCTGCAGCAGACGCGCCGCACGCGCCCCGACCTGTATCTCGTGCACATCGTCGGCGACCGCCGGCCCCTGGGCCCGGGCGAGGTGGCGGGGGACCGACTCGATGAGAGCCGGCGCCAGTCGAGTCGCGTCGTGCTGCGCGCGGTGCTCACGCTCTGCGCTCTCGTGGCCGGCTTCCTGACGCTCTCGTGGACCATCTTCAGCCCCCGGCTGAACGATCGGAACGGCGCCGAGGCGAGCTTCCTCGCAGCCCGGCCGGACGCCCGCTTCGGGAAGCTCACGGCAGCCGCGGGTCCCACGCCGGACCGGGTCGTGGAACTGGCCGACTCGTTCCGCGATGCGTGGCAGGCATCCGACCTGGATGCGTTGATCCGACATGTGCATCGGGGCCGCCGCGACTTCCAGCGCAGGCACTTCGAGCGCGTCTCGCCGCGCGTCGGGCTCACCGCGCCCTGGCCGCCGGCCGGCGCCTGGACCCATGAGCGTACCGGCGAGTCGAGCGTGACCTCGTCCCTCGAGGTCGGCGAAGGCCTCGTCGAAGTGACCTGGATCGAACTCGACGGACTCTGGGGCGTGCAGGGCTTCGTCCCCCGCTGGTAGAGGGTTGCGGTCCCGCGAGCGCGCGGCTTCGGCACGGCGTCGCCGCGGCGCGGCGGCACGGCGGCGGATTCTCCGCAAGAACGCTGTTCGCGCCGGGTCGATCGGTGCGCTTTGTCGGTCGTCACCCTGTAGGCCACGCGGCCGACCCGCCGCCGGCCACTCACGCACCTCCGGGAAGAAGACATGCACACGCTCGCGCCCAGGCTCGGTCCGCTGTTCACCGTCGCCCTGCTGCTCACCGTTGTCGTTCCCAGCGCCTCAGCGGGTCGCTGGTACGTCGACACGACCGGCTCGGACAGCAACTCCGGCCTCACCCCGAACGACCCGTTCCAGCACCTCCACTACGCGATCCAGGATGTCGCCCAGGCCGGGGACCTGGTGGTCGTCGCGCCGGGCGTCTACGACGTGGCCGGCAACGGCGAGGTCTTCCCGATCAGCGTGCCCACCGGTGTGCGCGTGGTCGGCACGGGCACCCTCGGCAACCCCTGCGTCGTGGGCGGCGACGCGAACCCCGGTCCGGGCTACGACATCCGCGCCCTGTTCGAGCTCGGCACGGTGAGCGGCACGAGCCAGTACACCGGCGTGACCATCCGCAACCTCGTCTTCAAGGGCGAGGACAACCCCGGCCGCGACAGCCCCTCGGGCATCCGCGTCCAGGCCGACCTCGAGATCCAGGACTTCGTCATCGAGGACTGTGCGTTCACGCGTGGTGAGATGAACGACGCGGCCGTGGAAGATCGCGCGTCGATCCTCGTCACCGGCGAGGTCAGCGCCACGACGCTCACGATCCGCGACAATCGCATCACCGCGAACCGGCACGGCGGCATCGAGATCCTGGGCAACCCGGAGTTCGAGGCCAGCCTCTCGGTGGTCACCCTCGGCGTCATCGACAACGTCATCGGCGCGCCGCTGTCAGGGGATTGCCGCTTCGGCATCCGCTGGAACGGAGTCGGCCGGAGCCTCGCCGGCAACGGGACCATCTCGGGCAACACGATCTCGGGCAAGTGGTCGAGCAGCGCCACGACGGCCATGGACTACGGCATCGACGTGAACGTGGACGGCGCGGACACGCCCTTCGGCGACCCGGGCACCGGGATCTTCAACGTCGGCGCGATCTTCGACAACCGCGTGTACGACTGCCGCGAGGACGGCATCCGCCTCGTCTCCGACGACGGGCCCCTCGGCACCAACATCACGCTGAACCAGCTCTCGCGCAACGTGGTCCGCGGATGCGGCGGGTCGGGCATCAACCTGCGCTACGACCTGGTCAACGACACCGACGGCGGCGGGTACCTCAACCTGCAGTGCGAGGGCAACCTGCTCGTCGGCAACGCCGGCTACGGCTTGGAGCTGGGCGGCTTCGGGTCGCTGAGCAGTGGCAACTCGCGCTTCGTGAACAACACCATCGCGAACAACGACGCCGGCGCGGTGGGCTTCGTCGATCCGGACCTGCCGCTGCTGTCCGAGGCCGAGTTCAAGACGATCTACTACAAGTTCAGGAACGAGATCCTGTTCTTCAACAACCCGCAGGGCGGCGGCACCTACGGCGACCAGGTCGTGGCCGCGGACGCCTCGCTGATCCCCTGGTTCGCGGATCAGACCTCGCACTGCGACTGGCAGGGCGGCACGCTGATCAACGACAACTTCTCGGCCGACCCGCTCTTCATCGACAGCGCCAACGACGATTACCACCTGGCTCAGTCACCGAACCTGTCGCCGTGCATCGACGTGGGCGTCCACGACCCCGCGGTGCTCGCCACGGTGGACCTGGACGGGGCGCACCGCTTCCAGGACGGCGACTTCGACTGCATCGGCACGCCGGTGGAGGTGATCGACGTGGGGGCCTACGAGGCGCCCGAGCCCGACTGCCCCTGAGCGTGATGCCGAGCGTGAGGCCGAGCGTGAGGCCGAGCGGCGGTCCCGCGTTCGCGCGAGCCTACGGGTCCACGTCCGCCACGGCGGCGCGGGCCCAGGTCTCGCTCTCGTCGAGGTACACGATCACGGCCTTGCGCACGCCGAAGTAGTACTTCGCCAGGCTGCCCTGGAAGACCACCGCGCCGACCATCATGGCGATGTAGAAGCCATAGAACGCGGTGGTGGCCCACTGCGAGAGCTGCTCGTTGAGCCCCCCGAACTGCGTGTCGCCCATGGCGTCCATCTGCGCGGCGAACTCCGGGGACACGAGCAGCGTGCGCGTGTCGACGCCGTGCGAGGTCACCATCTGGAGCACACAGTAGGCAAACAGCAGGGCGAGCAGGATCAACTGGTTGGCGCCGAGGGCGCGGGCCGCGTCGGGCTGGGCGCCGGCGATGCGCGGGCCGTGCTTGAGTTCGATCAGGCCCAGGGCCGTGAGGCCGGCGCCGAGGCCGGCGCCGAGGACGTCCATCATCGGCAGCGTCATGAGCACCGTGAGCGCCCCGAAGCTGACCATGGTCACGCCGCTCCAGCGCGCGACGGTGGCGCAGCGGCGCAGGGGCTTGTGCAGGCGCGCGGCGGCGCGCAGTTGTTCGCGCTGGGCGTCGGTGAGCGGGTCGGCGCTGGAGGTGGTGCTGGACGTGGTGTTGAACACGGAAGGGTCTCGGGGAGGTCGGGACCTCGTCCTGATCGGACCCCGGCAACCCGCCGCTTGAGCACGAGAGGCTCCCGGGGCGCCATAATGGCCCCATGCCCCGCGTGCCCGATGAGTCCGCCCCCCAGACCCTGACCTCCGCCGACCGCGAGGACCTGCTGGCCCGGACGCGGGTGCTGCACGAGGCCATCCGGGCGGGCGTGGGGGTGCTGCTCGAGCGCGCCCGCGCCGAGGGCCGCCCCGAGCTGGCCAACCGTCCCGGGGTCGAGGGTGCCGGCGATCTCGGCTACGCCCTCGACGACGTGGCCGACGCGCCACTCGCGAGCTTCCTCGCGGACCTCGCCACCCGCCACCCGACCACGCTCATCGCCGAAGGGCCCGGAGTGCTCCGTGGCGGGGACGGCGCCGCCGGAGCACCGTTACGCGTGATCGTCGATCCCGTCGACGGGACCCGGCCACTGATGCACGACCTGCGCCCGGCCTGGTGCCTGACCGGCATCGCCCCGGACGGCGGTGAGGCCACGCGGCTCTCGGACATCGAGGTCGCCGTGCAGACCGAGCTGCCCACGACCTGGTCCGGCGTCTACCACGTGCTCACCGCGATCCGCGGCCAGGGCGCGACCCTCGCTCGGCACGACGTGACCACCGGCGCCGAACTGGACCGCCGACCGCTGCGGGTGGATGCGACGCTGGAGCTGGAGAACGGCTACTTCGCCTTCACGCGCTTCCTGCCCGCCGAGCGTCCATTGGTGGCGCGCCTGGAGCAGGCCTTCCTCGCCGCCGTCGAGCGCGAGCGCCTCGCCGACCCGCGCCTGCTGTACGAGGACCAGGTGCTCTGCACGGCGGGGCAGCTCTTCTGGCTGGTCACCGGGCGCTACCGTCTGCTGGTCGACCTGCGCGCGTGGTTGCGCCGCGCGCACGGGACCGGTGGCTTCACCGCCAAGCCCTACGACCTGGCCACGCTGCTCGTGTTCCGCGAGGCGGGACTGCCCGTATTCGACGCGGAGGGGGCGCCACTCGACGGCCCGCTGGACACCGAGACCCCGCTGGACGTCGTCGCCTACGGCAACGCGACGCTGGCCGCGCGCCTCGCGCCTCACCTGCAGGCGGCGCGGGCCACGCTGGCCGGCTGATCGCGTCAGGGCACGGCGGCGACGATCGCCACCGCCGCCTGGTCCACGGCCTGGGTCAAGGCGCGGCCCATGGCGTCGGCCACGTCCGCCATGTCGTCGCCACGCACGTCGACACGCACCTCGAAGGACCGCGTCAGCAGCGAGAGCCGCTCGCGATCGACCAGCGAGACCCCGACCTCGACCCTGGCCTGGCGCGTCGGCCCGATGAGCTCCTCGAACCGCAGCAGCCACACGTCGAGCACCGGCACCGGCCCGGAGTCCGCGCGATGCAGGCCGCGCTCGGCGAACAGCTCGGTCATCAGCGCGCGCCAGAGGTACGCCTCGGGATCGTCGGCCCAGCGGTGCTGCTCGTAGTAGCCGACCTCGGTCCCGCCCGAGTTCCACACGAGGCGCTGACCGATGTGGTCGGCCGCGGTCACGTTGCGCAAGCGGAGCCGGGGCCCTCGCTGCCCGTCGGCGTGCTCGGTGGCGACGGGGATCGGCGGCACGTAGTAGCGGGGGGGCGCGCTCGGCGCGGGAAACACGCTGCAGCCCGCTCCCACGAGGAGTGTGAGGGCGAGCAGCGGCACGTGGCGTGGTGGCGGAAGGGTCATCGATCAGGGTCCTGTCGTGGGCGCCTTGCCCGAGAAGGGCGCGACCGGCTCGCGCTCCAGCAGGGACGCGAGCTCGTCGATCGCGCGCATGGCCTCGCGGAACGAGATCAGGTTGCGGTAGATCTCGTCGGTCATGTCGTCGAGGTCGCGGGCGAGCAGGGTCGAGGCCACTCCGGCGTCCCGGATCGCGGCCGTGGTGCCCGGGAGGTCCGCGGCGGCCAGCGTGGCGTCGAACCCCTGCAGGGTCTGTTCGGCCTGGGCCGCCAGCAGCCGCAGCGGACTCTCCGGCGCATCCCAGGACTTCAGCACGGCGGACAGCTCGGTCAGGGTCTCGCCGCCCTGCTTCAGGGTCTGCTCGCTGGTCTCGAGCAGCGCCTCGGCACGCGCGGACAGCCCCGCGATGTCGAGTTCCTCGATGCGCCGGTTGGTCTGGGTCACGGCCAGCTTCAGCTCGGCGAGCACCCCGGGGAGCGTCACCAGGATCTCGGTCACGCCGACCTCGAGGCTCTTGAGCGTCGACGGCCGCGACGGCACGTAGTTCCAGGGCACGTCGAAGGGCAGGTCGGGCGGGGGATACTGGGCGGGATCGACACGCTCGGCGCTCAGGAACTTCCGCCCGGTGATGCCCGCCGCGGCGATCTGGAAGCGGATGTCCTGCGGCATCACGCCCGGCGTGCCCCAGTTCTCGAGCAACTCGTCGTCGTTCTTGAAGCCGAGGTTGTGGAGCACGTCCTGGTAGACGGCGACGTGGACCTCGACCTGGGACTGGTCCGGTGCGATGCGGATCTCGGGCACGCTGCCGATGGCGACCCCGCGGAACTTCACCTCCGAGCCGACGTCGAGCCCTTCGACCGACTCGTCGAAGTAGGTCACCATCGGGATCTCCACCCGCTCGAACTGACTCGCCCCGAGCCAGACCAGCGCGCCGAAGACCACGGCCACGCCCGCGACCACGAACAGACCGAGCTTCCAGGCGTTCGTCTTGGTGCTCATCCGATGTCTCCCACGGGCGTGCCGTCGCGCCCGAGCCTCTGGACCTGCTCGCCGGTCATCGCGTGCACCGGGGAGCGGTTGAAGAAGGCCTTCACGAACTGCACCGCGGTCTGGTCGCGCAGGGTGCGCGGGTCGCCCGAGGCGATCATGCCGCCGGCGGCCTTGTCGAGCATGATGCAGCGCGTCGCGATCTTGAAGACGCTGGCCAGCTCGTGCGTGACGATCACGAGCGTGGTGTCGAGGAACTGCGACAGGTCGCGGATCGTCTCGTCCAGTTCCACCGCGGTGATCGGGTCGAGCCCGGCCGAGGGTTCGTCCAGGAACAGCAGCGGCGGATCGAAGGCCAGGGCCCGGGCGATGCCGGCGCGCTTCTGCATGCCGCCGGAGATCTCGGCCGGCAGGTGGTTCTCGAAGCCCTCCAGCCCGACGAGGCGCAGCTTGGCGCGGACGACGGCATCGATGGCGTCCCGCTCCAGCCGGGTCCACTTGGAGAGCGGCAAGGCGACGTTCTCGGCCAGGGTCATGGAGCCGAACAGCGCGCCGGACTGGAACATCATCCCGAACGGGGGCGCCTCGGTCGTGAGCCTCGGCGCGCCGAAGCCCTCGATGTGGATGCTCCCCGCCATGGGTGTCTGCAGCCCGATCAGGTGCCGCAGCAGGGTGGACTTGCCGCAGCCACTGCCGCCCAGGATCACGAACACGTCGCCGCGGGAGACGGTGAAGTTGAGGTCGCGCAACAGCGGCCGGCCACCCCAACCGATGGCCAGGCCCTCGACCGTGATGACCGGTGTCAGTCCCTCGCTCACGAGCGGAATCCGATCTGCTGGCCGAGCACGGTGAAGACCGCCGTGGCGATGACGAGCATCAGCAGACTGGTCACGACGGCGGAGGTCGTCGAGCGGCCCACGCCCTCGGCGCCGCCGCGCGTGGAGAGTCCGCGCTCGCAGGCCACGAGACCGATGATCACGGCGAAGACCGGAGGCTTCAGCATGCCGTAGGCGAAGTGGCCGAGGTTGAGTGCCTTGTGGCTCTCCTTGACCCAGGCGCTGGTGGTGATGTCCAGGTACCCGAGACCGATGACCGCTCCGCCCAGCATGCCCAGGACGTCGGCCAGGATGGTGAGCAGCGGCAGGGCGATGATGACGGCGATCGTGCGCGGCACGACGAGGTAGCGGTAGGGGCACAGGCCCAGGGTGCGCAGGGCGTCGATCTCCTCGTTGACCGCCATCGTGCCGAGTTCCGCCGCGTAGCCCGCGCCGGTGCGCGAGGCCACGATGATGGCGGTCATGAGCGGCCCCATCTCGCGCACCATGCCGAGCGCCACGGCGTCGGCCACGAAGATGTCGGCGCCGAACTTGTGCAGCTGCACGGCCGCCGAGTAGGCCGTGATCAGTCCGACCAGGAAGCTGATCAGGCACACGATCGGGACGCCGTCGGCGCCGACCTTCTCGGTCAGGTAGGGGATGTCGCGCCACTGGATCGTGCTCGGTTGGCGCACGGCGGCGACGATCGCTCGGGACATCTCGCCCACGAAGGCGAACCCGCCGCGCATCGACTCGATCAGGTCGAGGGTGAAGCGCCCGACCTGTTCCATGGTCCCGGCTCGGGCCGGAGCGGCTCGGAGCGGCGTGGCGTCGGCCTCGATCCCGAAGCGGTCGATCAGCGCCTGCACGTCGGCGTTGGCCCCGCCGATGTCGATCGCTCGCCCGGCCTGCTCGCGCTCGTGGAAGAGGTGCTGGAGCACGGCCGCGGTGCCGCCGTCCAGGGTCTCGACCCCGGACAGGTCCACGCGCACCGGGCCGTGATCCTGATCGAGCGCCGCGCCGACGTCCCGCCAGAGCCGTTCCGCATCGGCCAGGACCAGGCGCCCGCTCAGCCGCAGGACGACCGGGTCGCCGGGCACGCGCTCCACGTGGGGCGGACCGGCGGTGGTCGCGGACGGGTCCATCGGGGCGTTCCGGCGCGGGCGGGACGGAGGTGGAGCTGGGGTCGGCGCAGGCCGCACGCGGGCCGCCGAGTCCCTCGAATGTAGGTGATGCCGGCCGGATCCCGAGGGCCGATCCCACTTCCGGTCGGAGCGCGATTCGTGAAGATGGCGACGGGACTAAGACGGGGGCGGCTCTCCCGTCGTCACGGCCGAGCCCTGGCCAGGAGCCCGATGACCGCACGATCGCAAAGCGACCCGACAGGTGACCACGCCGACTGGCTGCGGGCGGCGGTGGAGCGCTACGAAGCCCCGCTGATCCGCCACGCCGACGGCGTCGTCCACGACCTCGACCGGGCCCGCGACATCGTGCAGGACACCTTCCTCCGGCTCTGTCGCCAGGAACGATCCGCGGTCGAAGGGCACCTGGCCAAGTGGCTCTTCACGGTCTGCAGGAACCGCGCCGTCGATGTCTGGCGCAAGGAGAGCCGCATGAACCCCACCGAGAGCAGCACCCTGGACCGCGTCGACACCGGGCAAGCCGGACCCGTCGCCCGGCTCCAGACCAACGAGGCCACCAGCGAGGTCTGGTCCACGCTCGGCACCCTGCCGCCACGGCAACAGCAAGCCCTCCTGCTCAAGTTCCAGGACGGCTTCAGCTACCGCGAGATCGCCGACGCCATGGGCACCAACGTGAACAACGTCGGTGTCCTGCTGCACACGGCGCTCAAGTCCCTCCGCAAGCGGGTCGGCGAGCCGTCCCGCCTGGCTCCCGAAGCGTAAGGAGCACCGATGAGCCACCAAGACATGCACGACCCGAACGATGACCAGCGCGATGACCGCGGCTTCGATGGTGGCGACGAGAACCTCGCCGCACCGACCGGTCCGCTGACCTCCACCGATGATCCGCGCCTGACCGCCTATGCGCTGGGCGAGCTCGATCCGGCCGACCGCACCCTGGTCGAGACCTTCCTGGCCGAGCACCCCGACGCCCGTGCCGAGGTGAGCGAGATCCAGGCCACCGCCGCCATGCTCGGCACCGAGCTCGCCGCCGTCGCCGCTCCCGGCCTCACCGAGGCGCAGCGCGCCACGATCGATGCGGCCGTCACCAGCGGCGTGCCGCCGCACGCCGCGGGCCCCGGCCCGATCCTGTCCTTTCCGGCGAAGTCCCTCGCCGCCGCGGCCGCCGCGCTCATGATCCTGGTGGTCGGCGCGATGTACTTCACGCCGCAGCAGATGTTCTACGCGCCCGCCGACTTCGCCGACGCGGGTCCGCCCTCGAGCACCCGGCCGAGCGACTTCGCGGCGCGGGATTCCGAGGCCGGGAACTCCCTGCAACAGCTCGGCTACAGCCGCGGCGAGTCGGGGGAGGCCATGGAAAGCCTGCGCTCGATGGGCTACCTCGACGCGACTTCCGGTGCGCGCCGCGATGACAGACGGCCCGACATCGCGGGCACGGTGGGCGGCCAGGGCGGTGGCGCGGGTGACGACCGCATCGACATCGACGAAGCGACCCGGTGGAGCTTCCGCGCGAGTCGGCAGGACCTCGCGGACGGCGGTGACCTCCTCGCGAAGAACGGCTCGCCGCCGGTCGGCAAGGACGGGGTGGTCATGCGCCTTGGCGCCGACGTGGACGCCGACTCCCCCTTCCAATACGACATGTTCGGTGACCAGGTGGCCTCCGGTGATGACCCCTCCGCCGACCTGTTGCTCGATCGCAGCGATGTCGTGTTCCACGAAGCCTTCGAGATGGCGGCGCCCGAGCAGATGCCTGTGGTCGAGGGCGGCTCGGCGCCGATCGGTGTCGCCAGCGGAGCGGGCGTTGCTCCGGGGCGTGCCATGACCGCCGGACGGCGTGCCAACGTGGCCATGCCCAGCGGGGCGCCCGCGCCCACGTCACCCGCCGCAGCCGGTTCGGCCGGTCTGGAGCTGCGCTTCGCCGGCGGTGAGGCCGAGCGCATGGCGGAGCTGGGGTACGGGGAAAGTGCCGAGGCCGCGACACGCCCGGTCTGGCCCGCGCCGCCCTTTGCCAACGGGGTGCTCCCGATCCCGCTCGCGCCCGAGGCCGGGTTCGAGGCCGTGGCCCCCCCGGTGCTCGACGCCCTCGGCTACACCGAAGGCGACACCGACGGTGACGACCTGAGCAGCGCCACGCGGCGCTACGAGCGTGACGCCCGCCGCCCGACGCCGCGCAACGAGTCCTACGTCGCACCGCCGGAGAACGCCTTCACCGACCCGCGCGACGAGCCGCTCTCCACCTTCGGCGTGGACGTGGACACGGCCAGCTACAGCAACGTGCGCCGCTTCCTGATGAACGGTCAGCTGCCGCCGCCGAACGCGGTGCGGCTGGAGGAGCTGGTCAACGCCTTCGACCTGGGCGTGTCCGCCGATCGCGTCGGCGACGCCTTCGACGAGCGTCCGCTGGCCGTGGTGGTCGAGGCCGCCGGTTGCCCCTGGGCTCCCGAGCATCGTCTGGCCTCGATCACGCTGCAGGCGCGCCCGCCGAGTGTCGAGCGTCCGCCGGCCAACCTGGTGTTCCTGGTGGACGTGTCCGGCTCGATGGACAGCGACAACAAGCTGCCGCTGCTCAAGAGCTCCATGCGCCTGCTGATCAGTCAGCTGCAGACGCAGGATCGCGTGGCCATCGTGACCTACAGCAACAACTCGCGCATGGCCCTGCCGTCCACGAGCTGCGAGCAGAAGGACGTGATCCTCGCGGCCCTCGACGCGCTGCAGCCCGGTGGTTCCACGAACGGCGAGGCCGGTCTGCGGCAGGCCTACAAGACGGCCAACGAGCACTTCATCAAGGGTGGCGTGAACCGCGTCTTCCTGGCCACCGACGGCGACTTCAACGTGGGCGCCTCGGCTGAGTCCGAGCTGAAGGCGATCATCACGCAGTCGGCGCGGACCGGCGTGTTCCTGACCGTGCTGGGCTTCGGCACCGGCAACCTCAAGGACAGCAAGCTCGAGGTCATGGCGGACAACGGCAACGGCCAGTACGCCTACATCGACACCCTGGCCGAAGGTCAGCGCGTGCTCATGGAGCAGGCCGGGTCCACGCTCGAGGTGGTCGCCAAGGACGTCAAGCTGCAGGTCGAGTTCAACCCCGGCAAGGTCGCCGCCTACCGTCTGCTCGGTTACGAGAATCGCAAGCTGGCCGCGCAGGACTTCAACGACGACCGCAAGGACGCCGGCGACATCGGCGCGGGCCACACGGTCACGGCGCTGTACGAGATCGTGCCGACGGGGGTGGCCTGGAAGCCGCAGGTCGATGCGCTGCGCTACCAGGTGAACGCCGACGCGGTCGTGGAAGAGGAACAGGAAGACGATCGGGTGCCGGTCGCGGTCGAGAGCGACGAGCTGCTCTTCGTGAAGATGCGCTGGAAGACGCCCGAGGGCAACACCAGCCAGCTCTTCGAGCGCAGTCTGATGGACGGCGGTCAGGACTTCGAGCAGGCCTCGGCCAACCTGCGCTTCGGCGCGGCGGTGGTGGGCTTCGGCATGCTGCTGCGCGACTCGGCCCACGCCGGTGACGCGAGCTTCGGCCGCCTGGCGGAGATCGCGGACGGCGCCCGCGGCAGCGACCCGGGCGGTCACCGCGCCGAGTTCGTGCGCCTCGTGAAGCTGGCCCGGGGGCTCACCGGCCGCTGAGCCGACGGCCGGCTCCTTGGGCGGCGCGCCTCGCAGGAACCCTCGATCCCCGGAGTGGCTTTGACGCTGCTCCGGGGATCGGCCATTCTCGTCGCGGCGTGCGCAGGGGTGCGCGCGGGCACGGGCCGCGATGGCGTGGCGCACGAGACGACGAGCATGGTTTTCAACAGCCTCGAGTTCGCCGTCTTCTTCCTGGCTGTCTTCGCGCTGTACCACGCGCTGCGGCACCGCGCGCAGAACCTGCTGCTGCTCGTCGCCAGCTACGTCTTCTACGGCGCGTGGGACTGGCGCTTCCTGGGACTGATCGCGCTGTCGACGGTGGTCGACTACGCGGTCGGGCTGCAGCTCGCGGCCACGGACGACGTCGCGCGACGCAAGCGCTGGCTGCTGGTCAGCCTGGTCACCAACCTCGGCATCCTGGGCGCGTTCAAGTACTTCGGCTTCTTCGCGGATTCGCTGGCCGGACTCGCGGCGCTCGGCGGCCTGGACCTGCCGCGCGTCACGACCGAGATCGTGCTGCCCGTCGGCATCAGCTTCTACACCTTCCAGACGCTCAGCTACACGATCGACATCTACCGCAAGCGACTGCAACCGACCCGGGGCTTCCTCGACTTCGCGCTGTTCGTGGCCTTCTTCCCGCAGCTCGTGGCCGGGCCGATCGAACGCGCGAGCCGACTGCTGCCCCAGGTGCTCTCGCCCCGCAAGCCGACCTCGGCCGGCTTCGGCTCGGGCTGCTGGCTGATCCTGCGTGGCCTGTTCAAGAAGGTGGTCCTGGCCGACAACCTCGCGCCGCTCGCGGACCGCGTGTTCGAGTCCGGCGCGGACGTCACCGGCCTCGAGACCCTGCTCGGCGTCTACGCCTTCGCCTGGCAGATCTACGGCGACTTCTCGGGCTACAGCGACATGGCCCGCGGTCTCGCGCGGCTGCTCGGTTTCGAGCTCATGCTCAACTTCGACCTGCCGTACCTGGCGACGAGCCCGAGCGACTTCTGGCGGCGCTGGCACATCAGCCTGTCGACCTGGCTGCGCGACTACCTCTACATCCCGCTGGGCGGCAACCGCGGCGGGCGCGCGTTCGTGGTGCGCAACCTGATGCTGACCATGCTGCTCGGCGGCCTGTGGCACGGCGCGGCCTGGACCTTCGTGGCCTGGGGGCTGTACCAGGGCCTGCTGCTCGTGGCGCATCGATCCGCGGAGCCGGCGCTGACGCGGCTGGCGCCGACCGGCCCGATCGGCGCCAGGCTGTGGTGGGGGCTGCGGGTCGTCGTCACGTTCCACCTGGCCTGCGTCGGCTGGCTGATCTTCCGAGCCGAGTCCTTCGCCGACCTGGGGCGACGGGTCGGGACGCTCGTGGGCAGCGTGACCGCGTCGATCCCCGAACCGGGCCTCGCGCTCGAGTGGCTGCCGGTCCTCGCCGTGCTGATCCTGCCCGTGCTGCTGTTCCAGGTCGTGCAAGCCGCCCGGCGCGATCCCGAGGTGCTCGTGTCGGCGCCGCTGCTGGTGCGCACCCTCGTCTACGTCGTCGTGTTCGAGGCGATCGTGCTGCTCGGCGAGGACTTCGGTGCCCCCTTCATCTACTTCCAGTTCTGATCCAGGTCCGCGATCTCGATGACAGCGATGCCCCACGCGCCCGACAGCACGCGAGCCGGCTGGCCCTGGGCCGGCCTGCTGGCGGTGCTCGTCGTGCTGCTGCTCGATCGCTGGTGTCTCAGCGAGGCCCGGGACTGGTCGCAGGTGTTCCGCCGCATCGACGCCGAGCGGCATCTCGAGTCGGGGCTGGCGAAGGACCGCATGCAGCTGCGCAAGCTGGACCGCCTGCACCCGGCCTATGCGACCGCCGTGGTCCTGGGCAGCAGTCGTGCGGGCGCGGGCTTCCAGTTCGAGACACACCCGAAGGACGTGCGCGCGCGGATCGGCAAGCTGGCCCACGCGGGGCTCAACCCCCTGGAACTGCGCTCGATGCTCGGCGAGATCGCCGAGCGCGAGCCCACCGTGGCGCTGCTCCTGCTCTCCGAGTTCGACACCCATGCGCCGTTGCGGCTCGTGCCCCACGCCATGGGCGACGACCTGGGTGCGGTGTGGGAGCTCGCGGTGGCGACGCCGCCGGGGTTCGTGTTCGAGCATCGCACCGACCTGCTTCGCATGCTGCTCGTCGGCGTGCTGAACGGCTATCGCTTCCGCTCGGTGCTCGGTGCGGCGGGGCTGGATGCGGGACGTCACTTCGCGAGTGACGAGCGCTGGCCGGCCCTCGACGCCGAGCGCCCGCTCCCGGCCCTGGGCCGCCGCGTGCCGATGCCACGCGAGGTCGAGCTGCTGATCGCGGAGGGCGGCGTGTTCCCGCGACAGGCCGCCGCGGCGATCCGACAGCAGGCCTCGCAGCTGCTGGGCCTCGCTCACGGCGCCCAGGCCGAGGTGCAGACGGGGCTGGTGCGTGCGCTCGTGGCGGGCCTGCGCGAGGCGGGTGCCCGGGTGGTGATCCTGGAGGGACCGCTGCATCCGCTCGCCGCGCACCTGCGTCAGCCCGATCTGCGCGCCGAGTTCCTGAGCTTCATGGAGGAGCTGGTCGTCGATGCGGGCGTGACCTTCGTGCCGCTCACCGAGCAGCCGAGCTACAGCCCGGCCGAGTTCGGGGACCTGACCCACCTGAACGAGATCGGAGCCCGCAAGCTGTCCGACGTGGCGCTGGAGCAGCTCACCCGAGCGTTCGAGGCGCAGGCGGTCCCGGGTGACCCCAACGCTGGCCGCTGAGCGGTGCTCCGCGTGTCCCTGGATCGCGGCCCGAGGTACGGGTGGACGTGTGACCGGGTGCATGCTGAAATCCGGGTCCATGTCGAGACTTGGTGAGACGACGCCTGACGAACCCGGTGCGGCCGGTCCGGAGTCCGTGGGGCCGGAGCTTCGCCGGTGGTTTGTGTCCCGCGGCCTCCAGTCCCACGATGTGGAGGACTGTGTGCAGGACACGCTCGTCCGGTTGCTGAAGTCCGGAGCTCGCGCGGAGGTGCGCACCGGGCTGGGCGCTCTCGCGCAGCACATCGCCGGCGCGGTCCACGCCGACTTCTGGCGTCGCCGACGGCGTCGGGCGACCGAACCGCTCGAGGGTCATGAGCTTCTCGATCCCGAGAAGAGTGCGCCCGGGATCGAGCTGCGTCCTCTGGTGCGGAGCCTTCCGGCTCACCAGCGGGACGTCCTGAGCCTGAGCCTGCAGGGTCTGCGGTACGCCGAGATCGCCGCGCGCCTCGGGATCCCCGAGGGCACGGTCAAGTCGCGCATGTACCACGCCGTCCGACGCCTGCGCGAAGGGCTCCTACCGTGACCGGCTTCACGCGCTGCGCGGAAGAACGCCACGCGGTGGCCGGTATCCAGGGTGAACTCACGTCCGAGGAGCAAGCCCGCTTCGATGAACACCTGCTCGACTGCGCGAGCTGCCGCGCGTTCGTGTCGGACGCAGAGCGCCTGCTGGGCCCTCGCGTGAACCGCGCCGATCGGCCGGCGAAGTGGCCACGCCTGGTCGCCGCGGGACTGCTCGTGGGCGTGATCGTCGAACTCGCCATGTCGCACTTCGGCTCGCCTTCCACGGGCGTCCCGGATCTGGAACAGGATCCCGGGTCGTGGTTGGTGCAGACCCAGCTCGCGGCGGGGTCGTGGGGTCCTGAAGCGAGTGCCGGGCTCGGTGCACAGGAGGTCGCGGCGCACGCCCTCGGGTTGCTCGCGCTGATCGAACGCGACGCGGGCCTCTCCGCGGCGGCGCCCGTCGAGCAGGTCTCCTCGCGGCGTGCGATCGAAGCCGCCGCAGGATGGCTGGCCCAGGCGCAAGAGCCCGGGGGGCTCATCGGACTGCCGCTCGACGGCGGGTACTGCGATCACGCTCTGGCGACCCTGGCCCTGCTCAGGGCCACCGAAGTCATCGACAACCAGGGAGTGAGTGACGCTGCCCGAGCTGCCCTGGGACACCTCTTGGATCAACAACTGGCCTCGGGGGCCTGGGAGCGCCGGCCCGGGCGGGCCGGACCACAGTTCGGGGCAGCCCGCGCAGCAC
This sequence comes from Planctomycetota bacterium, assembly GCA_029259725.1. Lineage (GTDB taxonomy): Bacteria > Planctomycetota > B15-G4 > B15-G4 > B15-G4 > JAJDER01. The sequence continues at coordinate 46,667 of JAJDER010000137.1, forward strand.
TGCAACTGGCCGCCGACCACCATCTGGTCGGCGCCGACGGGGCGCTCGCCCGAGCTGACAGGGTTGCGGGTCCCGAACACGAACGCTTCGTGATCGGGGACAACCGCGCAGGGTTGGCGGCATTGGGGACCCTGCCTCACGCGGCGGCGCTCGTGCTGGCGGGCCCCTGAGCCGTCCCCGGATTTCGGTGAACCCGAAGGGCCTCTCGCGCGGTGAAGGACCGGAATCCGTCCGGGAGTTCATCCAGCCTTGCGTCCCTGCCGCTGCACCGCCCCCTTCGTCATGGCCGCGTCGGCAGCGTTGCTCGCCCTCGTCTCGGCCGCGCCGCCGCTCCACGGTCAGGACCGGGAGCCGCCGCCCGAGCCATCCGCGATCGGGACGGACGAGATCGGAGCCGACGACGATCCGGGCAACGCTGCCGACGACGTGGACGTCGTGGTCACCGCGAGTCGCCACGAGGAGTCCATCCTCGACACACCCTATTCGGTCACCGTGATCGAGCGGGACGCGCTGCGGACGTCGCCGGACAACAAGACCCTGCCGGACACGCTCACGCGCGTGCCCGGCATCCTGCTGCAGAAAACGGGTCCGGCCCAGGCCTCCCCCTACATCCGCGGCTTCACGGGCTTCCGCACGCTCTGGCTCGTGGACGGCATCCGGCTCAACAATTCGGTCTGGCGCGACGGCCCCAACCAGTATCCGGCCACGATCGACCTGTACTCCGTGGACCGTCTGGAGCTCATCCGCGGCCCGAGCTCGGTCCTGTGGGGCAGCGACGCCGTCGGTGGTGTCGTCAATGCGCTGAGCCGGGCCGGCGACGCCGACGCGGGCTGGCGATCCGGCCTCACCTTGCGCTACGCGACGGGGGAGCGCTCGATGATCGGCCGCATCGACTTCCAGGGCGGTGAGCCGGACGACTGGGCGATTCGCGGCGGCGCCTCGTTCAAGGACTACAACTCGATCAACGCGGGCCAGGGCAGCGGCGACCTGAGCAACACCGGGTTCGGTGAGCGCGACTACGACGTGCGTTTCGACAAGCAGCTCGCCGACAGCGTCACCTGGACCCTGGCCGCCCAACAAGTGCGCCAGTGGGACGCGCCGCGCACCCACAAGACCGTGGACTCGGTCCCCTTCCACGGCACGGTCGCGGGTACCGAGCTGCAGCGCGAGCTGGACCAGGAGCGCGACCTGTTGTGGACACGCCTGGCCTTCGACGAACCCGGTGGCGGCGGTTTGTGGGATGCGGCGAGCGTGACCTACAGCTGGCAGCGGCAGCGCGAGACCCAGGACCGCTGGCGCACGGGTGGCCGCTTCGACGAGCGTGGCTTCGACGTGATCACCCAGGGCGTGCAGTTCCAGGCCGAGAGGGAGTCCCCGATCGGCCTGCTCACCTACGGTGTCGATCACTATCACGACGATGTCGACAGCTTCCGGAACGACTACGTCGACGGCGTGTCCACGGGTGACCACATCCAGGGCAACATCGCCGACGACGCGACCTACGACCTCTCGGGCGTCTACGTGCAGAACGAGATCGTGCACGGCCCCTGGGAGACGACGATGGGTGTGCGTTGGAACCGGGCTTCCGTCGACGCCGACAAGGTCGACAACCCGAACGTGCCCGGCAGCGACCCGTCCACGCCCGGCAACATCATCGGCGTCGACGAGAGCTGGGACGACCTGGTCGGCTCGCTGCGCACACTGAGGCGCATCGACGAGCAGACCATCGTGTACGCGGGCATCTCCCAGGGCTTCCGCGCACCCAACCTGAGCGATCTCACCGCCGACCTCGAGGACAGCGGCATCGAGCAACCCGCGCCCCAGCTCGAGCCCGAGCACTTCGTCTCGATCGAGCTGGGCACCAAGACCGAGCGCGACGATGGGCACACCGAGTTCTCGGTCTACTACACCTGGATCCGCGATTTCATCGTGCGGTCGCCCACCGGCGAACTGGTCGACGACCTGCCTGTGTTCCAGAAGGACAACGTCGGCGACGGTTTCGTCTGGGGCTTCGAGTTCTCCAGTGACCACCGACTTGCTCCCGAGTGGACCCTGTACTCGTCCGCCGCGTGGCTCGACGGCAAGGTCGACCAGTTCGAGCTGCCGTCCGGCGACAAGGTCAGCAAGCCCCTCGATCGCACCATGCCGTTCACGGCCGTGCTCGGTGTGGCGTACGAACCGGTCGAGGCTCCCTGGTGGGTGCAGGCCGACGTGCTCATGGCAGCCAAGGCCGACAAGCTGTCGCTGCGGGACGAGACCGACGTCGAGCGGATCCCACCCGGAGGGACGCCGGGCTACGCGGTGTTCGGTGTCCGCGGTGGCCGGCAGATCGACGAACGGACGACGGTCGGCCTCGGCCTGGAGAACATCCTCGACAAGGACTACCGCATCCACGGTTCCGGCCAGAACGAGCCGGGGCGCAGCCTGGTGCTCTCGTGGAACGTGGCGTTCTGAACGACGCACCAACGGGATCGACGCGGGCCGGCCCGGCGGGCCGAGCTGGCATCGGTGCCCGTCCCCTCGTGCGCAGGTCACCCACCGGCGAAGCCCTGGCGCTGTCGTTGCTGCTCCACGGGGCGGCGCTGATCGTGGCCGTGGTCGAGGGAGCGCGAGATCACGTGGCCGATGCCCCCGTGCGGACGATGCAGCTGGAGTGGTCCACGCCCGGCGAGAACGAGTCGCCGGCGACCTCGCCGGCTCCGAGGCCGGATCCGCTCGACGAGCCGGCCGAGCCGATGTTCGAGCTGCCCTCCACGACGATCGCCGACATCGCCGACCCGCAACCCGTCGTCGACCTGCCGCCCTGGCCGCCCGCCTCGCGGAGTCCGCCTCGGATCCGGGCGAGGTTGCCGACACCACCGGAGCCAGTGGCCGAAGGCCCGCCGGCGCCGCCGACGCCGGTGCCGCCGACGCCGCGAGTCGATCCGGTGCCCGCGATCGGGAGCGATGCAGCGGGGTCGCCTGGGAGTCGGTCGCTCCCGCCGCCGCCGCCCGGTGCGGTGACAACGGCCGTCGTCGCCGCGGAACCGCTGGCGGACAACCCTCCGCCACGGTATCCGGGCCAGGCTCGACGTAGGGGTTGGGAGGGGACGGTGGTCATCGGCGTCCGCGTCGATGCGACCGGCGTGGTGAGCGACGTCTGGGTCGTGCGTTCAAGCGGTCGGACGATCCTCGACGAGGTTGCCCTACGGACCGTGCGCGGCTGGCGCTTCCGGCCCGGCGTCGTGGACGACGAAGCGGCCACCACCGAGACGGATGTGTCCATCCGCTTCCAGCTGAGCGATTGAGGTCACCAGCGGTCACGGCGGCACTGGGCGGGTATGCTCCCGCCATGGCACGCCAGGAGATCGACGAACGCCACGTGGCCACCCTCAGCGCCGCGGACACCAGCGGGTACTGGTGGTACGCGGTGCGTCAGGCCTGGGTCGAGGCGGCGCTCGCCGGTCTGCCGGTCCACGATCACCTCGACTTCGGCTGCGGCCCGGGCGGCGTGCTGTCCACCCTGGTGGAGCGGCTGTCGCCGCGGCAGGCGCTCGGGTTGGACGGCACCGAGGCGGCCGTCGACGTGGCCGTCTCACGCGGCCTCGACGCGCGCTACGCGGACTTCCGCCTGCCGCTCGAGTTGCCCTTCGTCCCGAATGCCATCACGGTCCTCGACGTGCTCGAGCACCTCGAGGATCCGGTCCTGGCGCTGCGCAACCTGAAGGCCGGCAGCGCCCCCGACGCGCGCCTGGTCGTGACCGTGCCGGCGATGCCCTCGCTGCACTCCGAGTGGGACGACATGTGCGGCCACTTCCGCCGCTACACCCGCCCGACGCTGAAGGGGCACCTCGAGCTGGGCGGCTGGCGCGTCGAGCGGTGTCGCTACTTCTTCAGCTACTGCGTGCCGCCGGCGTGGCTGCAGCGTCGCGTCTTCAAGCAGGTCCAGGACGTCGAGTTTCCGCCGGTCTCGCCGCTGGTGAACGCGCTGATGACCTTCGCCGGGAGCGTCGAACGAGCCGTCGGCGGTCCGCTTCCGTTCGGCACGTCGATCTTCGCCACCGCGCGTCCCGCCTGACGTAACGCGGGGAGCGCCGCTCCGACTCTCCTCTGTCGCCGTGAGGCTGCGGCGGCCTGCGCTTCGATGGGGCGCCGAGACCCGAGGAGAGGGCCAGGGCCCATCGCCCTGGCCACGGAGGACGAGTGATGGGAACTGCGACGGAAGCCGAGGTGGACAACATGGTGGCCACCGTTCGGGAAGGGGCGGGTCGCGCGACCGGCGAGACGGCGGGGCCGGCCGGGCGTCGGAGTCGCCTCGCTTCGGCGACGCTCGTGTTGACCCTGGCGCTGGCCGCGATCCTGGCCGGGCCCACCGACGAGGCGCAGGCGCAGTTCGGCTATCCGCCGGCGGGTCCGGGCGGGTTCTACCCGCCGCCGAGCGAGTGCATCCAGCAGGCCTTCGAGAACTACCTGGCCAACGTGTCGCGCTGCAAGTCGATCTACTGCGAGACCTGGATCTGGATGTTCGTGGTCTGCGACGAGCAGGGCTTCGCACAGTGCGAGCACAACGCGCAGCAGGTCTTCGACGCCGCGGTCTTCGAGTGCAAGCAGTGGTCGGTGGGGGGATGAGACGTCACGCGCTCACGGGTTGGGTGCTCGGGGTGCTGGCGGTCGTGGGGTCCGGGGGCGTGATCGTCCTCGCTTCGCGGCCGCCGGCGGTGCGCGCCGTCACGGACGGGAGCCCGAGGCTCGGCGAGATCCTGCGGCGCCACACCGCCTCGCCGCAGGAACACGCCGAGGCCCCCGTGCGAGTGCTCGCGGAGCCCGAGGCCGAGGGCATGCCGGCTGGTACCGGCTTGTCGGATCAGGGCGCGGCCCTGGTCTCCGAACTCGTCGACGCCGTGCGTGGTCTCGATCAGCGCATGCCGGCGGCCTTCCACGACCTGGCGTACCAGCCCATGGCCCTCTTCGTGACCGAGGCGCGCGCCGACGTCGAGGGCGTCACCGACGCGTTGCTCGAAGCGGTGGATCACGGAGGTGACCGTGACCGCATCCGCGGGTCCCTGCTGGCCTGTGCCGGCGCCCTGGGCCTGGTGGAGCCGGTGCGCGCACGCCGGGAGCCGGCCGGTGCCCTGCATCGCGCGGCCTGGCTCGGCCACGCCTGGACTCCCGACGGAAGCCCGGTCGACGGCGGCGTCGTGCTCGATCCGCTCGAGTACCTGGAGCTGCAGCCCCGCGGCGGCGACCCGGTCCTGGCCCTGCGCCTCGGTCGACCACCGCCTGCTCCGGTCCGGGCCGAGTTGTTCCAGCAGGTCGTGCAGCCGGCGTCAGACCTCGGCGCGCTGCTGGATCGCGACCTGGCGTTGCTGGCGCTCGGCACGGCAGTGGATGTCGACGATGACGTGCTCGGGTTCCTGCGCGGCCTCCTGCTCGACACGGAGCCGACGTTCATGCGACTGAGACCGGCAGCGGCGTTCGTCCTGTCCCGATCCCGCCGACCCGAGGCGCGCGAGATCCTCACGGACTTCCTGGCCGACCGGAGCCTGGGCGAGCACGGCAAGACACACGCGCGATGGTGGCTCGGGCGGGCGCCGGCGATGCCTGGCGACCTGATGGCGCTGCTGGCGCCGCTGCAGGATCCGAGCGCCACGACCACCGATCGCATCGTGGCCGTGGGCAGCCTGCTGCCCCGCCTGGCCGAACTGGGCGCCGAGGACGTGGTCACCGTGGAGGAGGTGCTGGCGCTGCAGGTGGTCGAGGAGCCCAACGATTCGGCTCGGCTCGCGGCGGTGACGGTCCTCGCGCAGATGGACGGGGGCTGGATGCGGACCAGCGCGCTGGACGGAGTGCTGCGACAGGACGCCTCCGCGCATTGCCGTGGCTGGGCGGCGGTGGGCCTGTCCCGAGCGCGGGGCAACCAGGCCGCCGAGGCCCGAGCGCTGCTCCTGGGTGCCCTGCCCCGGGAGGCCGACCCGGTGGTGCGCGAGGACATCGAGCGTGCCCTGGAGCGGCTGCCCTGAGGTCGGGACGTGGATCGGCGCGGAGCGGCCGCCATACTGGTGTCGATGACCATGCCCGGTGACATCGACGAGGTGGCGGCCGCCCTGCACCGACGCGCCGTGGTCTTCGACGCCCACGCGGACACCCTGACCGAGATGACGGATCGGGAGTACGACCTGGATCGTGCGAAGGACGGCGGGCACCTCGATCTCCCCCTCGTGTCGGACGGGGTTCTCGACGCCCAGGTCTTCACCTGCTTCGTGCACCCGAACTACATGCCGGACCGTTCCGCCGAGCGCGTGCGGCAGATGCTGGACACCATGGACCGGCAGGTGCACCGCTTCGCCGACCGGGTGGCTGTGTGCACGCAGCCGGGCGACATCGCGCGGTCGCGGGCGGCGGGCCGGCTCGCGGCGGTGCTCGCCATCGAGGGTGGCCACGCGATCCAGGACGACCTCGAGATCCTGGCCGAGTTCGCGGGGCGAGGCGTGCGCACCATGACGCTGACCTGGAACAACAGCAACGAGTGGGCGGACGGCTGCGGTGACGAGGGTCCTCACGGCGGACTCGCCGCGCGCGGCCGGGAGGTCGTGGCCGCCATGGAGGAGGCGGGCATGGTGCTCGACATCTCCCACGCCGCGCGCACGACCTTCGACGATGTCGTGGCCGTCGCGCGCACACCGCTGCTCGCCTCGCACAGCTGCGCCATGGCCCTGCGTGAACACCCGCGCAACCTGGACGACGACCAGCTCCGCGCCGTGGCCGCCTCAGGCGGCGTCGCCTGCGTGAACTTCTACCCGCGGTTCCTGGTGGAAGGCGAGACGGCCACTCTCGACGACGTGCTCGACCATCTGGAGCGCTTCCTCCAAGCGGCGGGGGAGGATCACGTCGGGCTCGGGACGGACTATGACGGCATCCCGTCCACACCCGTGGGGCTCGAGGACGTGACCGGACTGCCGCGCGTCACCCAGGGCATGCTCGCACGCGGGCATGCTGAGTCCACCGTCGAGAAGGTCCTGGGCGCGAATCTGCTGCGGCTCTTCGACGCTGAGCACACGCCGACGGCACCGTCCCGGCACGCCCGGAAGACCACGGCGCCGTGAGCCTCCCGTCGGTGTTGCTCACGCGGTCGGGGGTGCTGCGCCTCGGCAGCGGCCATCCCTGGATCTACGCCGACCATGTCGCCTCCGCCGAGGTGGAGGCGGGCTTGGTCAGGCTGGAGGGTCCGGCCGGCCGGGCTCGCGGCGTGGCGGTGTTCAACGCGGCCTCGCGCATGCCCGTGAGGGTCGTGTCACGTTCCGAGAGCGAGTTGCCGCCTGACTGGTGGCAGGCCAGGCTGGATCGCGCGTTGGCCCAGCGGATCGACCAGTGGGCGATCGGAGAGCCGGCGGCACGGCTCGTGCATGCCGAGGCGGATGGACTGCCCGGGCTCATCGTGGATCGCTACGGCGGCGTGGCCGTGGTGCAGGCCGGGTGCCTGTGGGCCGACGAGGTGGCGCGGGCCGTGGCCCGGCGGCTCATCGATGAACACGGCTTGACGGGTGTCCTGGCGCGCCACGATGGCGCGTTTCGCCGTCCCGAGGGGCTGCCTGAAGGCGTGGAGGTCCTGGCGGGAGAGGTGCCCGACAGCCTGGAGCTCGCTTTCGGCACGGGACCGGCCGGGAGCGAAACCGTGGTGCGGCGGGAGGTCGCGCCGCACACGGGGCAGAAGACCGGCACCTTCCTGGACCAGCGCGAGAACCAGCGTTGGGCAGGGCAGGTGCTTCCGGCGGGCCGGATGCTCGACGTCTTCTCCTGTGATGGTGGCTTCGCGTTGCATCTCGCGGCGGCCGGCAACGACGTCATGGCCATCGACTCGAGCGCCTCGGCGTTGGGCCGGCTCGAACGGCTGGCGGCCGCGCAGGACCTGGCGGGGACGGTCACGACCCATCGCGCCAACGCGTTCGAGGATCTGCGCGAGCGGGTGCGCGGTGGCGAGCAGTTCGACGCCATCGTCCTGGACCCACCGGCGCTCGCGAAGAAGCGTGGGGACCTGGCCCGCGCGCAGCGCGCCTACAAGGAAGTCAACCTGCGCGCGCTGCGGCTGCTGCGAGGCGGGGGTCGACTCGTCACCTGCAGCTGCAGCGCGCACCTGTCACGGGATCAGTTCCTGGAGCTGCTCGGCGCGGCGGCGGCGGACGCCGGGCGCGACGTGACCATCATGGAGCAGCGTGGCGCGGCCGCGTGTCACCCGTGGCGCGCGGACTTCCCCGAGTCGGCCTACCTGAAGGTGGCCCTGCTCGAAGTGCGCGGCGGCTGAGGCTGCGCTGTCGCTCCCGCCCTCGCCGGGACATCTCACCAGCGTAGTCGCGAGGGGGCGGCACGGCCGTCGGGGCAAGGAGCAGCGGCGTGGTCGCCGCGGAGGCGGGGTGCACACCCCGTCGAGCATCGACCGCGCCGCTCGACGCAGCCATGG
>JAJDER010000138.1 GCA_029259725.1 Planctomycetota bacterium
TGCACGCTGCGCGGCATCCTCTGGGCGGCCGAGAGTGACGAGACCCGGCCCGTCGCCGTGGGGGATCGCGTGACGGTCGTGCTCGAGGACACCGGTGAGGAGCTGAGCGGCGCCGTGGAGATGCGCGGGCCGCGAGACAACCGGCTGGCCCGACTCGCGGCCGGGACACGCGGCGCGGCCGGTCAGCGCGATTCGACCACGCGCGGGCCGGGCGGCGGTTCGCTCGGCCGTCACAGTGACGAAGCCCGCTCGGGCACCGGGGGCGGCGGCGCCGGCGCACGACGCGGCTCGCACGGCGGCGGGCGCGGCTCGGGCACGGTCGGCGGTCGCGGCGGCGCCTCGCAGCGCAGCGGTCCGCGCATCCAGGTCATCGCCGCCAACATCGACCGCGTGATCGTGGTCGGCGCCCTCGAGGACCCGCCCTTCCGCCCCGGCCTCGTGGACCGCTTCCTGGTGGCCGCCGCCAACGAGGGCATCGAGGGCGTGGTCTGCCTCAACAAGGTCGACCTCGAGCTCGACACCGAGAACCACACCGACCGCTGCGTGGCCGATCCGTTCCGGCAGGCCGGCCTGCCGGTGCTCGAGACCAGCATCATCACCGGCGAGGGCATCGAGCAGCTGCGCACGATGATGTCGACGGGCATCTCGCTCGTCGTGGGTCACTCGGGCGTGGGCAAGTCCAGCCTGCTGAACGCGGTCAGCCCCGGGCTGCGGCTCGCCACCGGCGACGTCACCGTGCACCACGGCCGCGGGCGCCACACGACCACCCAGGTGAACCTGCTGCCGCTCGTCGGTGGCGGTTGGGTCGTGGACAGCCCCGGCATCCGTGAGTTCGTGCTGGAGGGCGTGAGCCCCGCGACCCTCGCGCGGCTCTACCCCGGCTTCGGCGCGTTGCCCGACGGCTGCAAGTTCAACGACTGCCTGCATCTCGACGAACCCCGCTGCGCCGTGCGCGCCGCCGCCGAGCAGGGTGGGCTCGACGTCGAGCGCTTCGATTCCTACCAGCGTGTCCTCGCGGACCTGCTGACGTGAGCACCCCGATCACTCGGCCTCGATGCCCGCGCCTGAGCCCATGATCCCCGTCACCGTGCTGACCGGCTTCCTGGGCGCGGGCAAGACCACGCTGGTGAACCACGTGCTCTCGGTGTCGCACGGCAGGAAGCTCGCCGTGATCGTCAACGAGTTCGGGGAGATCGGCCTCGACGATGCCCTCATCGTCGGCGCGGCCGAGGACGTGGTCGAGATGTCGAACGGCTGCCTGTGCTGCACGGTGCGCGCGGACCTGATGACCAGCCTGCGCGCGCTGCTCGCGCGGGCGCCCGACCTCGACGGCGTGCTGGTCGAGACGAGCGGGCTCGCGCACCCGGGCCCCGTCGCGCAGACCTTCTACGCGGACCCGTTCCTGGTGGAGCACCTGAAGCTCGACGGGATCGTGACCGTGGTGGATGCGCTGCACGCGCCGCTGCACCTGGATGAAAGCGTCGAGTGCGCCGCGCAGATCGCCAGTGCCGACGTGCTGCTGCTGAACAAGACGGACCTCGCGGCGCCCGACGACGTCGAGGCGCTGGAGGCGCGACTCGCGGCGATGAACCCGCTGGCGCGGATCACGCGCACCGAGCGCTGCGTCACCGACGTCGACACTCTCCTGGGCCTGGGCGGCACCGACCCCACCCACGTGGCCGAGATCGAAGCCGCCCCCGCCGCCCACGCCCACGAGCCCGGCGTCGGTGCCGTGTCGCTGATCGAGGACGCGCCCCTCGACCGCGAGCGCCTCGACATGTGGCTGCAGTGGCTCGCCGCCCAGCGCGCCCGCGACCTCTACCGCATCAAGGGCATCCTAAACGTCGCCGGCGACGACCACCGCTGGGTGATCCACGGCGTCCACCGCATCGTCGACGGCACGCGGGACCGCGCCTGGGACCACGGTGAGACGCGGCAGACGCGGCTGGTGCTCATCGGCCGGAACCTGGATGCGGCCGAGTTGCGGCGCGGCGTGGAGGCGTGCCGGGCCTGACGCGGTACACCCGGCACCGGGCCCCATCAGTACTTGGAGAAGTAGTCCTTCTCGACGTAGTCCCCGTCCCAGACGAACTCGAGGTCTGCGTCTGCCTGCCCCGCCGTCTCAATCGACTCGAAGAGCCCGTCGTTGTCACTGTCGTACAAGAGCACGGTCTCGTACTGATCGAACGGGATGGGCTGGTCCTGGGCATCCACGGGCTCGTACCACGAGAGCGACCACACGCGACCGAGTACCTGGTGCTGAAGCGGGCTCATCACCCCCACGACATGCTCGAGCGCCGGCGTCTGATAGATATCCGTCAAGACCACGAACGGCGTCTGCCCATCCAGGAAGTACTTCCGAAGCTCGCCGTTGTCGAAGAGGACAAGGATGAAACGCCCTTCCGGATCGACACCGAAGGCCCTCTGGCGCAGCGTCGGCTCCTGAACCACGACGGACCGGCTGACCGTCAGTCCCCGCGACCGATCCGCCCGCGCGACGAACGTCCCGCCACCCACGATCGTCACCGAGGGCGCGGCCGGAGGCGTCGGCACGCCGATCTGCGGAGTGATCACCGCACCCGTCGCGGGGTCCGAGACCACCATGTCGCCGCGCTGCCCCCCCGCAGTGTCCTGGAGGCTCCACTGCTCGACGACGGTCCCGCCGCCGTCAGGGGCCCCGCACACGAACACGACGGAAGCAGACTGTGACGCCGTCTCCTCGATCTCGAAGGAGACCGAGAAGGTCGTCGCGTACTCGTCTTGCTCGCCATTCACCGTGTCGATCGTGTAGACGTCCATGGCACGGTCGTCGTCGTGCACCCGGCCACCGCGGATCATCGAATCCGTGACGAAGAAGGGGATGTCCCTGATGACGTGGCCGTCCGTCCTCGACGGCCGTTTCGGGATGGCGGGTTTCGCCTGCCCAGCGCCCGGATCGGCCGGGGGCGAGTCGGGCAGACCCGATGTGCGGCCGAGCCAGAAGGACAACGCCAACGCACCCAGGAGAGCGGAGTAGCCAAGTGCCTTCATCTCACGACCCTCCAAATCCGGAGCACGCCCCGCAGGCGGCCATGGGATACGAGTCGGTGAGCGGGCTGCCACACCCTCCCTCGGGCAGCGGCAGCTGACAGCCGGCTCCAGCCACGTCATTGAACCCCTCGCCCCCGGGCATCTGTGGGCTCACGTTGCACGCACAGTCGGCGACGGCCTGCTTCTGCTCGTCGCTCGAGTAGTTCTCTCGGAGTCTGTCCATTTCCTTGCACACACCCTTCCCGAACTCCTTCAGGTCATCCGCGGTGGGTGAGCTCCCGTCATCAGGCAGGAGCTCGGGATGCGTGCTGAGGAAGTCCTCACATTCGGGCACACCAAGCGGGTCTCCTTCCTCGGACTCCTCGAGGGCGTCGAGACACGCGGCGAGATCTCCCACCGTCTCGCAGCCTTCCTTGAAGGCCTTCACGTCGGCCGCAGCCTCTTCACACGCTTGGAAGGCGGCGCCCTCCTCGGGTGTCAGGACCTTCGGTCCCTCACCGGGCTCGTCTACTTCTTCCTCCGAGTCCGCCGTCACCGCCTCGAAGACCGGACAGGCACTGTGCGTGGTCTCGTGCAGCGCGGTCACGAACATGAGTCCCTTCCCATGCGCGCTACATGGGTCGAAATTAGGTCCGCCGAGCCCGGGGTGCTTAAACGACCCGGCGTACAGGGTGATCTGGTTGAGGTCCTGGTTCAGCGCGCCGAGAACGGTCCCGCTATCTTCTTGTGCTGCAAGGAAGCCCTGACGACGAAAAACCCGCTCGCGACCGGATTGGATTCGATCGCGCCGATGATCGTCTCGATGACGCAATGGGCCTGGTCGGCGGGCCCCTGAGCGCGCACATCAGGGGTCGACCCAGCGAACCAGAGCAGCGCGACGACGACCGACACGGTCTTGATCCTGTTCACTCCTGAGCCCATCCGAGATCTGGTAGCCAGCGCCTTGCCTCCGAGTCGCGACGTGGACTTGCCGTGACATGCGTCATACCGAGACCAGCCCGAAACCGAGTTGTCGGCATCGGACCCGAGTCACTCCAACCGGCGCCGATCATCAACCTCATTTACCGTCTGCACAAGTCGCTCTGATGACGACAGGGAGCAGCATGCACGTGGCCGGCGACGACCACCGCTGGGAGCTGCACGGCCTCCATCGCATCGTCAACGACACGCGACAGCGACGCTAGGCTGACTGGGAAGTCCGAAGCACGCGCCCGCTCTTGATCGGCTGGAACCGGGATGAGGCCGAGCTGCGGCGCGGCGTGGAGGCCTGCCGCTGTTGAGGCCGGCCCGGCCCCGTCACGCCCCCAGCGAGGCCAGCCACAGCCCGGCGAGCAAGGCGGCCACGGCCACCAGGAAGAGCTTCATCCGCTCCTTGGTCATCCTCATCCCCTGCGCGGAGCGCCCGGCGGTGCCCGGGGCCCGGTCGGCACGCGAGACAACGCCTACGCGTCGGCGAGGTTGAGCGAGATGCAGCGCGCGAGCGAAGACCGGAACCGGCGCTGTCGCGCTTGGTGCGACAGGCCTCCGCGCGGTCCTGCTACAGCCACTCCGGCGCGATCAGCCCGACGATCACCGCCATGGCGATGATCGCGATGCGCACGCTGACCAGGCTCGCGAAGGCGATTCCGATCATCATCCAGTGGGTCTGCCGCTCACCGCCCTCGACGAGGTGCGCCGCGAAGCGCTGCCCCTGGGACGTCTTCGCCGTGGCGCCGATCGCGCCGGCCGCGGCGACGATGAGCAGGAAGGACATCCCGGACGGTGCCAGGAGCGTGATCACGAACAGCACCGGCACCGAGATCAGCCCCCAGGCCATGGCCCGCTTGCCCGCGGTCTCGGCACCCCAGTGCCGCTCGTTCTCCGAGTACATGTAGCAGCCGGCGAGCGGCGTCCCGATCAGCGACGCCACGGCGATCTGCCCGGGTGACCAGGCCAGCGTCGCCACGCGTTTGGCCGTGCCCGTGCCTCCCGCAGCAGCCCCGTCGCGTTGCGACTCGACCGACATCCGTTCCTCCCTGCCCGCTCATCGGACACGCGTCACTCTAAGCGATCCACAGAACCGCCCCGGATGCCCGTGTGTCCTGCCTGCCCCCCCCGGCCACCCGCCCCCGATCCAGCCAGCCGACCGTGCAGCTCGCCGCCCGAGCGCCACCTGCACCCACGTCGCGACGTGGCGAAGTCGTCCCCCTCGGTTCGAGCCGACTTCTCAGGGCGCCCCGGACCGCAGAGGTCCTCCCACCCTCGCCGCCGCGCCATGCCGGAGGCCGAGCCGAGGGGGACGACTTCGCCTGCGCGCCCCGACCCCGCACCCGCGGTCACCCGTCGCCAGACAGCGAGAGCACGAGCCCTACCCGTCCTCCGACGCCTCGCCGAGCCGGAACACGCCGAGATCGCACGGCACGTCCTGGGTGACCTCGACCTCGTGACTCGACGCGGTCGTCGCTCCGGCGCGGCGGAGCGTCAGCACGTAGTCCCCCGGCAGGATGTCGGCGACCGTGAAGCGCCCCGCGCCGTCGGGCTGCATGGACAGCAGAAGTTCGCTCCACGGGCGCTGCAGGAAAGCGTCGACGTCTTCGACCGGCCGTCCGTGAGCGTCGACGACCTCGGCCTGGACCGTGGTGGTCAGGGTGGTCTCCGTGTCGAGCACGATCAGGGTCTCGTGGGTTCCGGCGGCGACACCCGGTGCGTGCCCGACCGGCAGGGTGTGGCCGGGGGCGTGGACGACGACGTCGTAGACCCCCGCGGGCACGCTCGGCACGAGGAAACGGCCGTCGGCCTCGGTCCGCGCGGCCCAGGAGCCGGGTCCGTTCGTCGGCTTCGCCACGACCATGAGTTCCGGGAGCCCGTGGCCCGAGGGGTCGGCCACCCGTCCGCCGAGCGCGAGCCCGGACGCGAGTGCGAAGTCCTGGCGGATGGTCTCACCGGGCACGACCCTGAGTTGGACCTGCGCCCCGAGGAACTCCCGATGGGACGCGTTGATCGACACCGTGCCGGCCGACAACTCGCCCAGCGCGTACCTCCCGTCCAACGTGGTGACGGCCATGCTCGCGTCGGGGGCGCCGTAGCTGCCCGCCGCCACGAAGATGTCGCCGAGAGGCCGACCGCGCTCGTCCGCAACCCGCCCCTCGACGCGCCCCTCGGGACCGAGCACGACCTTCTGTTCGACCTCGCCGTGGTCGGGGATCATGACGCTGCTCTTCCAGATCGCGTGGCCGGGCGCGCGCACGAGGATCGACGTCGGCCCGGGCGGCAGGGTCGCGAAGGCGAAGCCGCCGTCCTCATCGGTTCTCGTGCTCAGCGGCGGCGGCCCTTCACGCATCACGCCGTCCGGACCTGCGCCCCTCCCGAAGCCGGTCCGCCAGCCGACGGTCACCCTCGCACCCGCCACCGGGGCGTCCCCGTCGTCCACGACGCGCCCCGTCAGCCGTCCCGCCGGGTCCTCCAGGACGATGCGCCACGGCGCCTCGGTCGGACGCTCTCCCAAGAAGAAGCGCTGCGAGGCCCGGTGCCCCTCGGCGAACACCGCGAGCGTGCGCCAGGCCCCGACGTCTCGCAGGTCGAACTCACCGCGCGCGTCCGTGAGCGTGACGGCCCGGCCGTTCTGCGGGTTGCCGTAGTCCGACAGCCAGATCGCCGCGCCCGGCACCGGGACGCCGGCCAGGTCGACCACCTGGCCCGTCACGCGCACACCGGCCGGGAGTTCCAGGTCCACCTCGCGGGTCTCGCCCGCCGCGATCTCCAGGGTGAGACCACCGCCGCGATCGGCGGCCAGTTGCAGGGTGCCGGGCGTCACGTCGGAGAACTCGACCCGCCCTTCGGACCCGGCGCGCCCCTCGCGTTCCTCCGCGAGCGGGTTCGGTCGCGCCCATTCGAGGAGCAGGACGACGATGTCCGCGACCGGCTGCCGGTGGACGTCGCGCACCCGGACGATCAGTCGCGCCCGATCCGTGCCGCCGACCGCGGCCGGGGGCGCGTCCGGTGGCACCGGCACCGCGGCGACGCCCTCGGCCTCCACGGAGAGTTCCTCGACGACCTCGACGTCCCCGACGACGAACCCGGGTCCGGCGCCGTCCGCAGTCCGCCCCTCGATGCGGTGCGCGGGGCCGCCCTCACCCGACCCGGATGCCAGCCACCAGACCGCGAGCACGACGAGGGCCAGCATCCCGATGCCGACCGACGACCGCCGCATCCTCATCTGCGCGCCTCCGGCTCGCCCGTTTCGTCACCGCCTCCACGCCGCCACGGGCATCATCCTCCTCGCCACCTCCACCTACGAGCGACACACCCGACGCGGCGAGCGTCTCCCGGTACTTCGCCATGCTCTCCGGGTTCTCGACCTTCCCGGCCCACCACGAGAGCAGGGCCTCGAGGATGTCGACGCCGGCGAGCACGCCCCCCTAGTCGCTGATCACCCGATTGTCGCGTCCTCCCTTCCCTTCGATGCCCATGCGAGCTCCCCTGCAGGCCTCCCCCCGCATCCTACGCCCGACCCCCGCCCGGCCACCCGCCCCCCGATCCAGCCGGCCCCGTTCAGCTCGCACGCCCGCCTGGGCCACCCGCACCCGATGCTCCGGCGTGGCGAAGTCGTCACCCTCGGATCGAGCCGACTTCAGGGCTGCCCCGCCACCCAGCGGTCCTCTCACCCCCGTGCCGCAGCCATGCGGAGGCCGATCCGAGGGTGACGACTTCGCCGACCCCGCCCCCACCTGCGGACGCCCCCGTCGCCAGCGCCGAGAGAACGCGCCCCCCTCCGTCCTCGCCCGCGGTGATGCCGTGTCCGTCGGAAAAAGACCCAGGGGTTCCGCGCGCAGTTTAGCGAAGAGCCTGTCTGATCAAGGAGCCCCTGCGTCGTTTTACGACACCCAGGCCTCCACCCGATGCGGTCCATCAAAGCCGGAGGCCCCCGCAACAGC
>JAJDER010000139.1 GCA_029259725.1 Planctomycetota bacterium
ATCGGCTTTGCCGCGCTGGTTCTCGTAGCCGGCCTCTGCTACGCCGTGGCGTTCTGGCTCAAGGAGCGGGCGGAACGGGCGGTGGCGACAGCCGCCCCCTGACGCCCCGGCTCAGCTCGCGGCGCAGCGGGGGTCCATGACGCGCGACGTGGTCTTCCTGGCCACGGCGGCCGAGGAGGGCGGCCCGGGCGTCGGCGTGGACTGGGTGCTGGAGCACCATCCCGAGCTGCTCGGCGAGCCGGCCTTCGCGCTCAATGAGGGCGGGCGCGTGCGCGTGAAGGACGGACGCGTGCACTCGGTGAACATCCAGACCACCGAGAAGGTCGCCTACAACGTGGCCGTGCGCGCGCTGGGGCCGAGCGGGCACGGCTCGGTGCCGCTGCCCGACAACGCCCTGGCCGCGATGGCCCGCGCCCTCGGCCGTGTGCACGACCACCGCTTCCCGGTCAGCCTCAACGAAACCACGCGCCTGTTCTTCGGCAGGCTCGCCGGCATCGAGGAGGACGAGGGGCGCCGCGCCGCCATGGAGACGGTGGGGGGCGCCGCGCTCGGTCGGGTGGCTGACCCGGACGTCGCCGCGGCCGTCGACGTCCTCGACGACGATCCGCTGTTCAACGCGGTCCTGCGCGCCGGCGTTTCGTTGACCCTGGTCGACGGCGGGTTCCGCACCAACGTCATCCCGAGCGGCGGCACGGCCAACTTCAACACGCGCATCCTGCCGGAGGACGACATCGGCGAGATCGTGGCCGCCATGCAGGCCGCCGGGGGGGAGCCACAGGTGAGCTTCCGGCTCGACGGAGAGCCCGCCGTCCCGCCGCCGACCTCCTCGGTGGAGACCGCTCTGTACCGCTCGATGGACGCGGCCGCCCGGGCCATGGCGCCGGACGCGGTGGTCATGCCCTTCATGTCCACCGGCGCCACCGACGGCGCCGCCCTGCGTCGCACGGGCATCCCGACCTACGGCATCCTGCCCGCGCCGCTGATCATGGAGGACGAGCTGCGCATGCACGGCGACAATGAGCGCATCCCCGTGGCCTCGCTGGCCTGGGGCGCGGAGTACATCTACCGCACGTTGGCGGGCGTGTGCCTGCCGGACTGAGCCGGAGCTGGCTCGGGGCCGGCGCGCCGGACGTCAGGCTTCGAGCGAGGCGCGGCGCACGAGATCGCGGTGGCGCGGGTCGCGGCCGAGTCGATCCTGTTCCTGCGCCGTGAAGAGCACCGGGAGCAGGCCTGCCAGGCTGGGGGTGTCCACGACGGCGTCGGCGTGCTCGGCCACCTCGGGGCGACGGGCGACGCCGCGGAAGCAGACGAAGGCGTCCACGGCCGTGCGCGTCTCGGCGTCGGTGATGCCGTCGCCCACGAAGGCCGTGCGCTTGCCCTCGGGCAGGCCGGCCATGATCTCACGCTTGCCGTCGTTGCGGACCAGCGGGCTCTTGGTGTCGTAGGTCGTGTAGCGGCCGTCGCCGTCGAAGCTGATCTGCACCGCGTGGACGTGCTCGTCGCGCAGCCCGAGCCACTGGGCGAAGGTGACCACCGGCATGCGCAGTCCGCCCGAGAGGATCAGCACCTCCTTGCCCAGCGAACGCAGCGCCGCCACCAGCTCGCGCGCACCGGGGACGGCGTTCTCGATGTAGAGCCGCCCGATGGTCGCGACCTCGTTGCGCAGCGGCCGGATCGTGGCCAGGCGCTTGCCGTACACCTCGGTCAACGGCAGCGATCCGTTCATGGCCCTTTGCGTCAGGGCCTCGATCTCGGCGCGGTGCTCACGCCCGAGTTCGTCGATGCCCTCGATGCGCGAGAGCGTCGAGTCGCAGTCGAAGGCGACGCGGTCGAAGGGCGGATTCGGCTGGCGGTTCGGCACGGAGTGTCCTCGCACCCATTCTCACAGTCCGGAGCGGCAGGCGGAAGGGTGGAAAAAGACCGGGGCGCTCTCTCGGGTCACGGCCCGGGGTCGATGACCACGTCGTCGACCTCGAGCCGCATGCCGGCGTAGTTGTGGGCGACGAAGCCGAGAAAGCGCATGGGCTCGACCGGAGGGTCCAGGCGCTGGGTGACCTGGGGGGCCTCCGGCGGCTCAACGCCGGGGGACCAGAGCCGGCCCGCGAGCACGCCGTCACGCAGCTCGAGCCGCACGCGGCACCGCTGGCGCGGCAGGTAGCCTTCGATGCGCGTCGACACCGTCGTGGCGAGCGGCGGACGGACGACCGTGAGGAAGAGCTCCCCGGTGGCCTCCAGCGACAGCCGCAGGCTCGGCGCGGACCCGAGGAATCCGGCGCTCAGCTCGAGCCAGCACGTGCGTGGCTGCTGGTCGGGGTTGGTCTCGTCCACGCGGATGGTGGCCTCGACGGACCAGCCGTCCGCCCGGAGGCCCACGGCCCGCCAGGCCTGCGCGGCGTTGGAGTAGTTGCCGATCCCGCCGGCGAGGACCATCCTGCCGTCGCGCAGCGTGATGTCCTCGGCGTTCGCTCCGTCGGCGGAGGGCCGTAGCGGCTGGTGGTTGAGTTCGTTCCAGCCGCGGCCGGCGTCGGAGCCGTCGGGCCGGTTGAAGTCGTCGCGCCAGACGGCCAGCTCCGGGCGCTCCCTTTGCCACGCCGGCTTGATCCGCTTGACCAGCCGCAGGCCTCCGTCCGGGCGTGGCTCCTGCGGGATCTGGTTGCGCTCCAGGACGCCGAGCTCCTCGTGGTCCGTCGACAGATAGGACCCGCCGCGGAAGACGAAGATCTGCCGGACCGGGCCGCCGTGATCGCGGGTGGCCTCACGGATCGAGCCGGCCATGTCGCGCACGCCGAACGGCGACTCGTCGCGGGGGAAGAGCCCGACGGGGAAGGGCCAGGGTTCGTCGCGTGCCTGGCCCGAGTGGTAGCCGCCGGCGTCGTCCCAGGAGAAGGACCATCCCCACGGGTGGGGCCGGCCGTCGGCTCCGCGCGCGGCGCGCTCCCACTGCAGCTCGGTCGGGAGGTCGAAGTACCAGTCCGCGGGGCGGGCCGGCTGGTCCACCGAGAGCGTGGAGATGTACTCGTACCCGGAGTCTTGAGGGATGGCACGGACGGGCCACTCAGGTTGGTGCACGTTGTCGAGCACCCAGGCACCCGACGCGTCGCGCCGGATGTGCCTCATCGTCGGCGGTTCGTCGCTGAAGCACGGGACCGTCGGCTCGGCGGCACTACCGGGCTCCCTGACGAGGCGGTCGAATCGCTCGAGATGCTCGAGCCAGTCGGCGTAGGTGACCTCGAAGCGCTGGATCATGAAGTCGTCGACGAAGACCCAGCGCAGGGGATCGCCCAGCAGGCTCCAGCCCGCGGGAACGGGGACGAAGTCGTCCCCCACGTCTTCGTCCGCGAACATGGTCACCCGGACCATGGTGGGGGGATGGTTGCCGGGAAGTTGCCGGCACGCGCGGCGGCGGACGAAGAAGGGGTAGCGCACGGGCGAGAGTCCCGCGCCGGAGATCTCCGCGAAGTAGCTGCCTTCCTCGAGACGCGACAGGGCCACCTGCGAGGTGCCCTCGTCCACCGGCTCGGGATGGCCGTGCTCGAAGACGCGGATGGTCGTGTCGGCGCCGGGCGTGGACAGACTGACATCGTCGGTCGTGTCGAGCCACGCGGCGTGGGTGCCGTCGTCGACCCGGGCGAGCTGGCCGGTGATCGCCGCGATCTCGTCCGGAAGCAGGGCGTCGCCGAAGGCGAGCAGGCGCGAGCGCAGGTCGTACGCATGCAGGCCCGCGAGCGCGGCGCGGGCGGCATGGTGCCCGGAGACCGTCCTCAAGGCCGCGTCGAGTTCCAGCTGGGCCTCGCGGAGCCGGCTGCGCAGGTGGCGTTCGTGGGTCGCGTAGTCCGAGCGCGCCATGTCGGTCACGCGCATGTGCTCGCGTGCGTCGTCCGCATCGCCGGGGTCGACGAGCAGGGCCAGGGCCTCGTCCCGCAGGGCGCCGCTCGCGTGGGCCTGTTCGAGCAGGTCGAGAGCGCGTTCAAGGTGGGCGTCGGCGCGTTGCCCCGCCGCGATGCGGAACCCCGCCAGCAGCACCAGGACCACCGCCACTCCGATGCCGACCCGCGGGTGGGTGCGGACCTGTCGGACGGCGCGTTCGGGCAACCCGGGCGGGCGTGCCTCGATCGGGCGCCCCGCGAGGAACTCACGCAGGTCGTGGGCCAGTTCGCCCGGGCTGGCGTAGCGCCGGGACGGCGACTTGGCCATGGCCGCCTGGCAGATCGTCCGCAGGTCCCGCGGGATGTGCTTCCCCAAGCCGGCCGGCTCGTCGTGCTCGATGCGGTGCAACAGGGCGCGCCGATCCTGGGCCTGGAAGGGGCGCCGCAGGGTGAGCAGCTCGTACAGCGTCGCGCCGAGGGAGTACACGTCGGCGCGCACATCGACGGCGTCGCCACGCACCTGCTCGGGGGCGGCGTAGGCCAGCGTGCCGAGGAAGTCGCCGCTGACCGTCAACGACGGGTCCTCGGCGACCTGCGCCAGTCCGAAGTCCACGAGCACGGGGCGGCCGCTCCTGGTGACGATGATGTTGCTGGGCTTCACGTCGCGGTGGACCACGTCACGCTCGTGGGCGTGCTGCAGCGCGTCGGCCAGGTCGAGCCCGACTCGGGCGACCCAGCGCAGGTACTGCTCTTCCGGCGGCACGTGGTCCGTCGAGCTCCGGACCGAGCTGCCGTCGGAGCCGGCGTCCCCGGACGTGTCCTCGACCGGCTGGTCGGCTGCGCTCGCCGTCATCTCGAGCACCGTCGCCGCCGACGCGGGCACGTCCGGGCGCTGCCGCATGCGCGCGAGGAGGCGATCCACGGACACGCCCTCGACCAGTTTCATGGCGTAGTAGGGGATGCCCTCGTGGACGCCCGAGCTGACGACATCGACGAGGGACGGGTGGTCGAGCCGTCCGATGGAGCGGATCTCGCGCTGGAACCGCTCGGCGGCGGAGCGTGAACCCACGAGGTCGCGCAGCAGCTTGACCGCGACCCTGCGGCCGGGGACGGAGTGCTGGCGCGCCTCGAAGACGATGCCCATGGACCCGTGCCCGAGGGGCTCGCCCAGCTCGAAGTCGCCGAGCACCGTGCCCGGGCCGACGCGCGTCTCGAGCTGGTTGCTGCGGGGCAGGGCGCTGCCCAGTTCGGCCAGGGTCGCCTCGCCGATGTCGTCCAGGAAGGCGTCGAGGGCCCGATCCAGGTCCGTGGAGCTCGAGGCGTCCGTCACGTCGGGTGCCTCAGCGCCGCCGGGCGGCGGCGCGTTCGGTCAATCGCCGGCGCGCTCGTTCGTACCGTTTGCGCACGGCCTCGGCGGTCGAGCCCAGCTTCTCGGCGGCCTCCTCGAAGGAATGGCCCTGCATGCCGCAGAGTCGGACCACGGCCGCATAGTCTGCCGGCAGGCAGGTGATGAACTGCTCGAGCGCGGTACGGGCGTCGCGCCGGGTGAGCGTCCCCATCGTCGCGGCGGAGGGGATGGCGGGCAGCAGCTCGTCGCCGAAGGCCGACTCCCCGGCGTCGCGCTGGTGGTGTCGCGCCAGGTCGCGCAGCCGCCAGTTGGCGACGGTGAAGAGGCGGCGCAACACGGCGTCCTCGGCGCTGCCGGCGGGGAGCGTGCAGAGTCGGTCCATGACCTCGACCAGGACGCGCTGCACGACATCGTCGGCTTCGACCCAGCGGCGCAGCTTGGGGCCCATGCGTCCGACCACATGCCGACGCAGGCGGTGCTGCAGCTTCTCGCACAGCTCGTTCTGGGCGTCGCGGTCCCCTCCGCTCGCCCTCCGGATCAGATCCTCGGACGCGTGGCCCTCGGTCAGCATGCCGATGCTCCTCGTCGCCGGAGGCTGCCTGGCCTCCCGTTCCAGGCCGTTCTCGCCCGCCGGCCCCGATCACGGCGGGTGATTGTAGACGGCCGCGGCGAGACCGTCACCGAAGACCCGGCCCGGGGCATGGATACGCACCCTGGGCCGACGCGCCTCGCGCTCCGGAAGAGCGACTAGAAGGAGATGCTGCGCAGCGTGTCCACCCCCGGCACGTTCGCGAGCTGCTGCTCCTCGTCGCTCGTCAGCGGGCGATCCAACTGATACAGCGCGAGGGCGAGCTGTTGCTCGTCTGCGGCGTTCCCCATGTGCAGGCCGCCGATGTTCACGCCTCGCTGCCCGAGATAGGTCGCGACCAGTCCCAGCACGCCGGGCGCGTTGCTGTGGCGCGTCATGAGCATCTCGCCCTGGGGCACGAAGTCGACGAAGAAGCCGCCGAAGCGCACCAGCCGTGGCTGCCCGCGGAAGACGGTGCCCGCCACGCGGTGCTTGACGCCCGCGGCGGTGGTCGCGACCACGCGCAGCAGCGAGGTGAACTCGACGCCGGTCGGGTCGTGCTCCTCGAGGACGGCGAGGCCGCGCTCCTTGGCGAGCAGCGGCGCGTTGACCACGTTGACCGGGCCGTCGAGCGCGGGGGCCAGCAGCCCCGCCATGACGCCGATGCGCAGTGGGTCGGTGTCCTGGTCGTTCAGCTCACCGACGTAGGTGATCTCGGCGCGCACGAGCGGGTCGTCCGCGGTCTGCGCCAGGATCAGGCCGCAGCGTCGCGCCAGGGCCAGCCACGGCCGCAGCTTGACCAGGTGCTCGGCGGCGATGGTCGGAGCGTTGAGCGCGCAGCGGGCCTCACCGTGGAGCAGGTAGTCGCGCATCTGCTCGGCGATCTCGACGCTCACGCGGAGCTGCGCCTCGTCGCTGCTCGCGCCCAGGTGCGGCGAGAGCAACAGGTTCGGTACCGAGCGCAGCGGGCTGTCCTCGGGCAGGGGTTCGGTCTCGAACACGTCCAGGGCTGCGCCTGCCAGGCGACCGTCGTTCAGCGCCGCGACGAGGTCGGCTTCCACCACGATGCCACCGCGCGCGCAGTTGACGAGCCGCGCCCCGGGCTTCATCGCCGAGAAGGCCTCGTCGTCGAAGAGTCCCAGCGTGTCCTTGTTCTTGGGCACGTGGATGCTGACGAAGTCGGCGGCGGCCAGGCCCTCGTCCCAGCCCACGAGCTCGACGCCCGGCAGCGGCGACGGTCCGGTCAGGAACGGGTCGAAGGCGACCACGCGCATGCCGAGCCCGCGGCCGCGCTCGGCCACGACCTGCCCGATCTTGCCCAGCCCGACGACGAGCAGCGTCTTGCCGTGGATCTCGCTGCCCGTGAGCTTGCTCTTGTCCCAGCGGCCGTCGCGCATGGACTGCACGGCGTCAGGGATGTGCCGTGCCAAGGCGAAGATGTGTGCGATGGCAAGCTCGCCGGTCGTGATCGCATTGGCGCGCGGCGTGTTCATCACCAGCACGCCATGGCGTGAGGCGTCGGCCACGTCGATGTTGTCGACGCCGATGCCGGCGCGGCCCACGGCACGCAGGCGCGGGGCGGCGGCCAGGACGTCGGCGGTGACCTTGCAGGCGCTGCGAACCAGGATGCCGTCCACGTCGGAGACGGCGGCCAGCAGTTCTTCGGGGGTCAGGCCCGGCGCGACGCGGGCCTCGATGCCGGCCTGCTCGAGGACGGCCACGCCCTCCGGCGCGAGCTTGTCACCGACGAGGACGACCATCGGCCGGGTGGCCGAGGCGGAAACTTGGGCGGGTGCGGAACCCGCTCCGGATTCGGTTTGGACGGTCATGGCCCCATCCTAGTCGGGGCCCGGTCCAGGAACCATGCGTCAACGACACGCGCCCGGACCCCCTGCGGGACCCGGGCGCGTGGTCGTGGTCGCTGTGTCGGGCTCAGAAGTCGCCGTCGTCCGACTCGATCGCGGACTTCAGCTTCTCGAACTCCTCGTCGGCGTTCTCGGCGGTGATCTCGGCCTCGGCCTTTGCCGCGGCTGCTTCTTCAGTGACCTGCGTGGTGAGTTCGCTGACGTTGGTGTCTTCACTCGCGGCGTAGGAATCGCCACCGCCGCATGCGGTGAGGCCCAGGACGAGGGCCAGGGGGACAAGTTTGAGCATGGGTCCGGTCTCCATTTGCCTGGTCTCGAATCAGCCGTCGCGGTCGCGGCCGCCGTCGCCCATGGCGCCCGCGCCGTCACGGCCGGGGGCACGCCCCATGGCCCCGCCCATCGCGCCGGCGCGGGGAGCCGCCTGGCCACCGGAGGCGGCACCGCCGCCGTCACGGCCTCCGCGCTCGGGCGCCGCATCGCGCCCACGGTTGTCACCGTCACGCGCGGGGGGCGCCTGGCGTCCGGCTTCGCCGCTGCGCTCGGGCTGCTTGTCGTCGGCGTTGGCCTTGCGGTTGCGGGCGCCGGCTGCGCGACCGGCCACGTCCATCTCGCCCAGCTTGCGCTGAGCGGCGTCGAAGTGCTCGTCGCCCACGGCGCGACGACCCTTGTCCATCATGCTCCGGTGGCGCGCCGTCTCCTTGGCGGCGAGTTCGTCGATCTGCCCGAGACGTCGGGTGTCGCCGGACTTCTGGGCGAGATCGCGAAGACGATCGAGCTTGGCCATGTGCTCGCGGTGCTTGGAGTTCTCCTGGGCCATCCGTTCGATCACCTTGGCTTCGGTCCACTGGCCGCCGCCCCGGGTCTGCTGTCCGGCGGGGTCGCGGCCGGTACGGGTGGCGGCTTCGTCGGAACCGCGCTGCGGGGCCGTCCGCTCGGCGCCTTCGCGTTGCGGGGCCGTGCGCTCGGCGGCATCGCCATCGCGGGCCGGGGCCTCCCGCTCGGCGGCGGGAGGCGCGCGCTCAGCATCGCGATCCTGGGCGGTGACGTCGGGCGTGGTGATCAGGAGCGTCGCCACGGCGGCGAGAGTGATCATGGTCTTCATGGCATTCCCTTCTAGTGGTCCGAGGAAGCGGTGCGGGTCCTCGGGGAGGTTCGTCAGGCGTCGGAGCGGCTCTTCAGCTCGTCGGCGTAGATCTTCAGCTTGCTCTCGAGGTCCTCGAGGTCCTTGCCGACGTCGGCGAGCTCTTCCTTCAGGGAGTTCGCGTCGCCCGTGAGTTCGTCGGCGGCGCCCTTGTCGCCGGTGAGGGCGGAGAGGCCCTTCTCACCGAGCTTGGAGACGAAGTCGCCCACCGACTTCTCGAGCTCCTCGCGGCGGCCGTCGAGGTCCGTGATGGTGGACTTGTAGGACTCCACGACGCTCTCCAGGGCCGGGGTCTCGAGCTCGGCGGCCGCGCTCTGGATCTCGGCGGGGCTCTTGCCATGGTCGGCCTCGGGGCCGGGTCCGCTGGAGCAGGCCAGGGCGAGGCCGAGCAGCAAGGAGCAGGCGAGGGTGGGAATCTTCATCGTGGTTCGTGTTCCTGGTCGATTCGAGGAGGGAGGAGGAGGGAGGAAAGGGTCCCACCTGAGAGTCGTGGCAGCGGGCCTTCCATCCCACTCACAAGGCTGTCAGCCCTGATGACTGCCCGATGACTGCCTGGTGGGCTCCGAAGGGGGCGATCTCGACGGTCCTCCGCGCGCTGCCCGGATCGCGATGCGTGATGGACGCGGTGGCCGTCATGGACCGACGATCATACGCCCCTCGACATGGTCGTGTCATAGGGCCGGACGAGACGGCCGGTGCCCAGAACAGCGATCCTCTTCGAAGGAGGGAGTCTCCGCTCAGCGCACGGGGGCAAGGGGTGCCGGCGGCCCCAGGTAGGATCTGCGCATCGCGGCCCCGACCCGATCGGGGCCCATGGTCCCTGGAGAAGCGATGACTCGTCGGGTGGCGACCGCCCCGCTCCTGTTGCTCGTGGGGTCCGGCGTGGCCCTGGTCTGGGCGCTGCTGCCACGATCGGACCCGGCCGAGGACGTGGGTGGAGGCATGGCGGGCTTCCGCATCCCGGTCACGGTGCGGGCGGTCGAGCGCGGTCGGGTCACCGAGCGCGTCTCGCTCGTGGGCGACGTGGTCACGTCCCGTCGCGCCGAGCTGGCCTTCGAGCGCAGCGGACGTGTCGCCGAGGTGCTCGTGGACCTGGGCGACATCGTGGCGGGAGGCGCGATCCTCGCGCGGCTCGAGGACACCGTTCTGGAGCGGGAACTGGCCGTGGCGACGGCGGGGACCGAGGAGGCTCGCGTGAACGCCGAAGTGGCCGAGCGCGAAGCGGCGCGGGTCCGCGAGACCGGCGGCGACCTGGTCTCGGAGTCCGTCCTCGATCAGCGCGAGAGTGACGCGGCGGCGGCGCGCCACCGCCTGGCCCAGGCCCAAGCCGTGGCGGCGCGTATCGGCGCGCAACTCGAGCAGGGCCGACTGCGCGCTCCGTTCGACGGCGTGGTGACACGGCGCTTCGTGACCGACGGGACCTTCGCGGCGATCGGGCGTGAGGCCTTCGAACTGGTGGACCTCGAGCGCCGGGTTGCGCACATCGAGATCCCGCCTCCCGTGGCCGCCGCGCTCGACGACGGTGTCGAGGTCACGCTCTCGGTGGATGAACTCCCCGGCCTGTCCGTGCTCGCGCAGCTCGATCGGGTCGTCCCGGCGGCAGACCCGGGGACGCGCACCTTCCTGGGGCTGATCCACCTGGGCGAGCGGGACCCCGAGCGGCGGCTGCTGCCGGGGATGTTCGTCCGCGCGTCGATCGTGCGACGCGACGCGCTGGACGCGCTGGTCGTGCCCACCGATGCCGTGCTGCGGCGCCCCGAAGGCGCGTCGGTGGTGATGCTCGCTCCCGGCGATGACGGCCCCACGGCGGTCTTCGTCCCGGTCACGATCTCGGCGAGCACGGTGGACCGGACGGCCGTCGTCCCCGTTGCCGGCGCGACGTTGTCGGTGGGTGCACAGGTCGTGCTGACCGGCGTGGACAACGTCTTCCCCGGCGCACCGCTGACGCCCTTGCAGCGGGCCGGGAGAACCTCGCCCGGCGTTTCGAGCCCGGCCGGCTCGGCTTCCGCCGCGGCGTCCGGCGGTGCGAGCGGCGACGTGTAGCGATGGACCCGGTCCGCTTCTCCGTCGAGCGACCCTACACCGTGGCGGTGGCGGTGATCCTGGCCCTGCTCTTCAGCCTGCTCGCGTTCCAGCGCATCCCGGTGCAGCTGAAGCCGACGGTCGATGCCCCCGTGATCGGCGTGACGACGGTCTACCGCGGCGCCTCGCCGGTGGAGGTCGAGGAGCAGATCACGCGCGAGATCGAGGACCTGCTCCAGGGCGTCGACGGACTCGAGACGCTCACCAGCAACTCGCTCGAGGGCGTGAGCAACGTGATCCTCGAGTACCAGTGGGGCGTCGACAAGGACCGCGCCGTCATCGACGTGATCAACAAGCTGAGCCAGCTGCCGCCTCTGCCTGCCGACGCCGAGGAGCCGGTGGTTTCCCTCACCGACGCGATCGGCGAGACGGCGATGTGGCTGCGCACGGAGAGCCACTACACGGCCGAGCGCGTGCGACTGCTGATCGAGGAGGAGGTCAAGCCGCGCATCGAGCGCGTCCCGGGCGTGTCGGGGACGATGATCGTCGGCGGCGAGGAACGCGAGATCCAGGTGTTCGTGGATCCTGAGCGGCTCGCGGCGCGCGACGTCACGTTCGAGCAGCTGGCGAGCGCGCTGTTCCGCGGGCACGTCGATCTGCGCGGCGGTACGGTGGAGACCGGGACGCGGCGCCTGGTCGTGCGCACGGAGGGGCGCTCGGCGGACCCGCAGGACCTGGCGGCGATCGTCGTGCGGCGCGGCGAAGGTGGCACGGTGAGCGTGGGCGACGTCGCCACGATCGTCGATGGCTACCGCGAGAAGACCTCCGTGGTCCATGCGAACGAGCCCGACAACGTCGCCATCGGCGTCGGGCGCGAGCCGGGCGCCAACGTGGTCGAGCTGATCGAGGCGCTGGATGCGGACATCGTGGTCCTCAACCGGCGCTTCGCGGAGCAGGGCCTCGATCTGAGGCTGATCCCGGTGTATCGCGACACCGACTACCTCGAGCAGGCGATCGAGTTCGTCACCGACAACCTGCTGCTCGGGGCGGGGCTGGCGGTGGGCGTGTTGCTCCTGTTCCTGCGCAGCCTGCGCTCGGTGGTCGTGGTCGCGGTGGCGATCCCGATCTCGCTGGCCACGGTGTTCCTGGTCATGGATGCGCTGGATCGCACGCTGAACGTGATCAGTCTCGCCGGTCTGGCGTTCGCGTCCGGGATGGTCGTCGACAACGCGATCGTGGTGCTGGAGAACATCTTCCGGCACCTCGAACGCGGCAGCAGCGCGCGCCAGGCCGCCATCGAAGGAGGTCGCGAGGTCTGGGGCGGCGTGCTCGCGGCCACGCTCACCACGATCGCCGTGTTCGTCCCGATCCTGGCCATCAAGGAGGAGGCCGGGCAGCTCTTCGCGGACCTGGCCCTGGCGATCTCGGCAGCCGTGGGGCTGTCGCTGGTGGTGGCGCTCTGCGTCGTGCCGCCCCTCGCCGCCCTCTTGTATCGGCGCCGTGGCATCCGGAGTGCCGAGGCGCGCGCTGACGGTGAGCCACACGCACCTCGATCCGGCCGGGTGGCCGCAGCCTACGGGCGCGCGGTCGGCGCGCTGGTCTCTCCGGGTGCCGATCGCGTCATGCTCAAGCTGGCGGTACTGCTCCTCGTCACGGCCTTCGCGGTGCTGCTGTTGCGTCTCGTCCCTCCGGCGGGCTACCTGCCCAGCGGCAACCGCAACATGATCTTCTTCATCGCTCAGCCGATCCCGGGAACACGCCCCGAGACGCTGGCCGAGAACGCCGCCCTGCTCGAGGACTGGATCGTCGACCAGCCGGAGACCGACCGCTACTTCCTGGTGCTCGCGCAGGGTTTCAACGGCGGTGGCGTGATCCTGAAGCAGGACGCCGCCACCGGGCAGGGGCTCGACCAGTATCTCGGGCGCATGCTCGGTGTGACCACGCAGGTGCCCGGCTTCCTGTACATGATCCCCATGCGTACGAGCTTGTTCCGCGACTCGGGCAAGCAGTTCACGGTCGAGATCACGGGCCCCGACCTGGACCGCCTGGCGACGATCGCGACGGACCTGCAGACGCGCCTCGGGCAGTGGAAGGGCGTGCAGCCCATGGGCGTGCAGTCGGACTTCATCGAGGGTCGGCCCGAGTTGAAGGTCCACGTCGATGGCAACCGCGCCGCCGAGATGGGCATGTCCGTGCGCGAGGTCGGCGCGGTGGTCGAGACGGCGTTGGCCGGGCGCATCGTCGGCACGTTCAGTGACGGGGGCCGCGACTACGACGTGAACCTGGTCGTTCCCGCAGAGCGTGTCTCCTCCGACGACGAGTTGTCGACGCTGCCCATGATCACCTCGTCGGGCGCCCGGACCACGCTGGGTGCCCTGGCCCGGATCGAGCGCACGACCGGGCCCCAGAGCGTCAATCGACTCGAGCGGCAGCGGGCGATCACGCTCACCGTGAACCTCCAGGGCGACGCCGTGCTGCAGGCGGTCCTGGAAGATGTCCAAGCGCGCCTGGTGGGCCCTCTGCGCGCCGGCCTGATGCCGGACGAGCGCGTCGAACTCGGCGGTTCGGCGGACAAGTTCACCCAGACCCTGGCGACCCTCACGGGCAGCTTCTGGCTGGCGGTGTTCATCACCTACCTGCTGCTCGTGGCGCTGTTCCGCTCGTGGCTCTCGCCGGCGGTGATCCTGGTCAGCGTCCCCTTGGCCCTGTCGGGGGGGCTCGCCGGCATCACGTTGGCCCACCGCTTCTCGCCCGACGCCACCTTCGACCTGCTGTCCATGCTCGGCTTCGTGATCCTGGCCGGCGTCGTGGTCAACAACGCGATCCTGATCGTTCACCAGGCCAACAACCTGCGTGAGCTGGGGATCGAGCGTCGAGCCGCGCTGATCGAGTCGTCCCGCACGCGACTGCGCCCGATCCTCATGTCGGTGACGACGACGGTCTTCGCGATGCTCCCGCTGGCGGTGGGGCGCGGCGCCGGCGCCGAGCTCTACCAGGGGCTCGCCGCCGTCGTGGTGGGGGGGCTGCTGGTCAGCACCCTCTTCACCCTGTTCCTCGTCCCGAGCCTGCTCAGCCTCGGATGGGACGTGGCGGAGGCCTTCGGTCACGACGCGTCGCTCTCACCGGCGACGTCCAGGACGCGCGTCTAGCAGCTCGTGCGAGACGCCATGCGCGCCGAGAAGGCCTCGATCGCGCCGGCTGCGAGGCGGGGCGTCTCTGGAGTTGGCCGCGCGAGCCATCTCGCGGAACCGGTCGAGCCTCGCGTGCAAGCGAATCGGCTCGTCGTGAGCGCTGGCACGCCTCGACGAGCGCTGTTCGATCCCGACGCAGGCTCTCCCGCGGGGGCGTCAGATGGTCGGCCACGATGTCGTCCCTCCACGCCGAGTTCCGGGGGGACGCGGGCAGCCCACGGGAGCCCTGCGCGCTGTCCGCCCGCCAGCACCGACCCGCCCTTGCACCGGAGAGATTCGTTGACATCCCTACTACAAGTAGGTACTCATTCGAACATGGATGCCCCACAGCAGGAAGCGCTGGTCGACCACCTCAGGCAGGTGGGACTCGGACGCTACGAGGCGGCGGTGTACGTCGGCCTCCTCACGGACAGCACGGCTCGCGTGTCCGAGATCTCCAAGCGGACGGCAGTGCCCCAGCCGAAGGTCTATCAGGCGCTCGACTCCCTCGTGGAGAAGGGCTTCTGCTCGATCGGACCGGATGGCGTGAACCGCTATCGCGCCGTGAACCCGACCCTGGCCCTCGGCGATCACATCGAGGGCCTGCGCCGATCCGAGGCCACCACACGCGCGCTGGTCGAGGAGCTGAGGGTGGTCCAGGAAGCGGGGCAGGGGCACCAGCTCTGGGCGCCGCCGATCGAGATCGTGAAGGGCGCGCGGCAGGTCGCTCATTCCCTGAACGCGGAGATGGCTCGCTGCCGTGAGGAGATCCTGTTCTTCACGACGCCGCCGCTGCTGATCAAGGACGAGCTCAGTCAGACCGTTGCGGATGCCCGCGGGCGCGGTGTCGATGTGCGTCTGCTCTACGAACGCTCGCTGCTCGACGAGCCCGGTCTTGGCGAAGACCTCGCGAGGCAGGCCGCGTCAGGCGTGCAAGCGCGAGTGATCGATGTGCTGCCGAGCAAGATGGTCCTGGTGGATCGCCAGGTCGCGATGATGGCCACGACGACCAGTCGCGGGAACAACTTCATGGTGCTGGTCATCCGGCACCCCGGACTGATCCAGCACTTCATCGCCTCGTTCGAACTCCACTGGTCGAAGGCGGAGAAGATCCCCGCCTGAACCCGCTTCAGGCGAAGTGCTTGCCGAAGCGATTCGCGATGAACGCGCTGAAGGGCACGTCCTCCTGGCGCACGAAGCCCGTGGCAGGGAGGGCACCCTGGACGTGCAGGTCGAGCACGCCGCAGAGGCCCGCGGCGGTGGTGATCTGGATGGCGCCCCAGTGCGTGCCGTCGATCTCCTTGTTGTAGATCTTCGTCGCGTAGCTGCGCTGGCTCAGGCGACCGTCGGGCGTGGTGCCACTGGCCGTGACGAAGATCAGCACCACGTCCTGTGACGTGTACGGCAGGCTGCGTTCGAAGATGCGCGCGAGGTCTCCCTGGTCATCCTTGAAGCGCAGGTCTTCCATGAGCAGCGCGATCAGGTCGCGGTGCCCCGGGTAGCGGATCGACTTGTAGTCGAGGTTGCGGACCTTGCCGTCCCAGGTCTCCGCGAGCGTGCCCAGCCCGCCGGACGTGTTGAAGGCCTCGAACTCCTGGCCGTCGAAGCTGAGTCGCTCGAGGCCTTCGAGTGGCGGCACGGCGGTGAGCTGGCCGTCGACCACCGATTCGCACGGGTTGGCGTACTCGTTGATCAGGCCGGACGTGCTCCAGGTCAGGTTGTACTTCAGCCGGTTGTGCGGGAACATCGGCAGCGCACCGACGCGCAGCTTGACCGTGTCCAGCGCCGTGAAGTCCGTCGCGAGGTGGTTCGCGGCGATGGTGATGAAGCCCGGCGCAAGCCCGCACTGCGGGATGAACGCGGCGGCGGCGCCCTGGCTGAGCTGCTTGACCCGTTTGGTCGTGGCCACGTCCTCGGTCAGGTCGAGGTAGTGCACGCCGTGCTCGCGCGCCACCTCTGCGATCAGCACGTTGCAGTGGAAGGGTGCGCAGCTCAGCACGTAGTCCTGACCCGCCAGTGCGTCGGTGATCGCGGCGCGGTCGGTGAAGTCGACGGCGCAGGCGGACGTCCCGGGAAGCGCGCTTCCGTCGGAGCGGCGGATCGCGGCGTCGGCGGCGGCCTGATCCACGTCGGCGGCGGTGACGGCGTAGTCTCCGGCGTTGCCGAGGAGCGAGATGACGAGACGGCCGACCTTGCCGGCGCCGAGAACGACGACCTTCTTGGACATGGGAACTTCCGGGGTGGTGATCGCGACGGCCCGCGCGCGGGAGGGGCGAGGGGCCTGGCCGGGATCCGGGAGGGGCGGGGGATCCTATCGATCGGTGGCCGGGCGCGTCGAGGCGAGCGCGCCTCGCGGAGCCGAGCGCGGCGGCCCGGTCCGGTCAGCGAGCGGTGAGGTCGCGACGCAGCACCGTCTCGCCGTCCTCGATCTCCCCGGTGTCCAGGAAACCGAGGCCTTCGTAGAACGGCCGCGGACTCCCGTGGCCCTCGACCACGCTGGTGAAGAGCACGTCCGGGCGAGAAAGCGTGCGCACGTGGTCGAAGACCTGCTCCATGGCGTGGCGGCCGTAGCCGCAGCCCTGGTGGCGCTGGTCGATCATCAGGCGCCACAGCCACACGCCCTCGTCCGCCGGATTGTCGGAGAGCATCACGAAGCCCACCGGCGTGTCGTCGGCGTAGATGGCGCGGTGCCAGGCGTGCTCGGAGAAGTGGGCCTGGGAGAGGGACACGGCGTTGGTCGCCACGAAGCCGCGCTGCGCCGGAGCCACGTCCAGCTTCAGGATCGACACGATCGTCGCCTCGTCGATCTCGCGCAGGCTGACCGTGGCCGTGTCGGGGTTCATGGCCGCCTCTCTCCCGGTGGGCGTCGCGGCGTCCCGTCCGGCCTGGGGCGCGGCGGTCTCCGCCGTGAGCGCCGCCAGGGCCTCGTCCGCGGTCACGACGTCCGCGAAGCCGAATCCCAGCGTGGCCATGGCCGCGGCGTGCACGTCGGCGGCGGAGACCGTGCGCTCCCCGAACTCGCTCCCGCGCGTCGCGCAGGCATCGTGGACGACGCGACAGCGGTAGCCGAGGTCCGCGGCGGCACGCGTGGTGCCCTCGATGCACATGTGGCTCATGGCGCCGACCACGACCAGCTCCTCGATCCCGAACGACCGCAGTCGCGGCTGCAGGGAGGTGCGCTGGAAGGCGTTCACGGCGTGCTTGGTGAAGACCGCCTCGCCCGGCGCCGGTGCCACGGTCGGGTGGATCCCGGCGCCGTCGCTTCCCGGCCGGAAGAAGGGAGCGTCCGTGGACTCGAACTCGTGACGCACGTGGATCACGGGACGACCCTGCTCCCGGAAGCGCGCGAGCAGCGTCGCGGCCCGTTCGGCGGCGGCGGCCATGCCCTCCAGCTCCCAGGCGCCGCCCGGGAAGGAGTCGTTCTGGATGTCGATCAGGAGCAGGGCGATGGTCATCGGGTGGATCCGTGGCGGGTGCGGCCGGGTCGGACCCGTATCGTGCCCGAATGGACGCCGCCTTGCCGTGGAACAATCCTCTGCCCGAAGCCGTCGTCGATCACGTCGTGGCGCGGCTCGACCTGGTGCCCGGCTCGCGGCTGCTGGACGTGGGCTGCGGACGCGGGGAGCTCCTGGCCCGCGCGCTGACCACCGCGGGCGTGACCGCCACGGGCATCGATCCCGACCAGGCCGAACTGGAGCGCGCCCGGGCGCGCCTGGGTGAGGCGTCCGCGCGCGTCGTCTGGCACGCGTGCGGGGTGGCCGACGTGCCGCCGCCGGATCGGGCCGCGGGAAGCTTCGACGCCGCGCTGTGCATCGGCGCGACCCACGCCTTCGCTGACCGGCGGGAGGGGCTGCCCGCGACCCTCGACGCGCTCACCGTGCTGCTGCGTCCGGGCGGCGTGCTGGCCGTCGCCGAGGGCTACTGGCGGCAGCTGCCCGACGCTGGATACCTCGCGGCGACTGGCATCGGCCGGGACGACTACCGCACCCACGCCGAGAATCTCGCGCTGGGTGAACGGCGCGGACTGCTCCCCGAGTTCATCGCGGTGAGCTCGCTGGGGGACTGGGACCACTTCGAGGGCGCCCACGAACGCGCGGCGCTGGAACCGCACGCACGGCACCCCGAGGACGAGGCGGCCCGTGCGCGAGCCGAGCAGCGTCGCGTCTGGACTGACGCCTACCGCCGCTGGGGGCGCGCGACGCTCGGCTTCGCCGTCTACGTGTTCCGCTTGCCGGTGGCGAGCGCGCGCAGATCAGGCTCCAGACCCACGGCCTCGGCGTAACGGGCCAGCGCGGAGTCCACCGCGGCCGCGTCGGCCGGGCGCGCGGGGCGCGGCGGATCGTCGCCCTCGTAGTGTCGGCTCAGCACGCGCAGCCGGCCCGACTTCACCTCGGCCTTGAGGTCCACGCGCGCGACCAGGCGCTCGCCGGCGAGCACCGGCAGGCAGTAGTACCCGTACACTCGTTGGGCCGCCGGCTTGAAGATCTCGAGCACCTGATCGAAGCCGAACAGGCGCTGCACGCGGGCGCGATCCCAGAGCAGCGGATCGAAGGGCGAGAGCAGCACGCCGCGATCGGCCCGCGGGCGGACGCTCGACAGACGTTCGGCCAGCTCGCGGTCGGCGGGGCGGATCCAGCCCGGCGTGGGGCGGCCCTCCGGATGCTCGAGCGCAACGGCCTCGATCTCGCCCCGGCGCCGGAGCCGCTCCAGCGCCGAGCGGATCTCCGGGCCCTGTCGTCGCAGCCGGAACGTCGCGGCCAGGGTGCTCGCGCTGGCCCAGCCATGCCCGCTCAGTGAGCGCAGCAGCAGCACCTCGAAGGCCCGCGCCTTGCTCATGCGTTGGCCGCGCACCGGTTCGGGGATCACGCGCTCGGT
Source organism: Planctomycetota bacterium (assembly GCA_029259725.1). Lineage (GTDB taxonomy): Bacteria > Planctomycetota > B15-G4 > B15-G4 > B15-G4 > JAJDER01. The sequence continues at coordinate 18,856 of JAJDER010000139.1, forward strand.
CAGATCGAAGCTGCGCTGGAAGTGACGACGCTCCGCGATCGCGAGCTCCCCGCTCGACCACAGCGCCGCAGCCACCTTGCGCGCGGCCTTCAGGTCCCACCAGCCGCGACTGCCGCGCCCCTCCATGTCGATCGAGCGCAGCGCACCCTCGGCGCGGATGCGCGCGCGCAGCTCCCGTGTCTCCTTCGGGTAGCGCCCCATGACGTCGCCCCACCAGGGATGATCGCGGAACGCACGCCGCCGCCAGCCGAGCGCGGGGTACAGCTCCAGCGGGATCCAGCTGGCCTCGTGCCCCCAGTACTCGAACAGCGGTTCACCGGGCGCGAGCAGGGCCTCGCCGAGCGCCGGGTCCAAGCCCTCGAGACGCGCGAGCAGCACGAGCACGTGGCTGCGCGCACCGGCGATCGACACCGTGTCGAGCTGCAGGTAGCCGAAGCGCCGGATCACCGCGTGCGCCGCCGCTCGCGCGCGCGCGCCACTTCCGCGCGCCCGCGCCGGCAGTCCGGTCCACTCCGGCTTGAGCAAGCCCGCCCGCGCGAGCGCCAGGCGTCGCGCGGCACGCAGGCCGAGCACCACTCTCCCATCCGATGTGGTCAGGACGACCTCAGACGATGATCCACGTCTGCAGGGCGCCCGAGGCTCCCTGCAGCGCGGCCCCGTCGAAGGTGATCACCTGGCTCCAGAACATCAGCCCCGCGGCGGACGCCGGGATGGGCAGGATCAGGTCGCCGAGGCCCGCGTCGTCGAGCGCCGCGTTCGAGAGCGTGATCGGTGCGGCGAGGATGTTGAAGCCGCCGAACGAGAAGGTCGTGTTGGACAGGCTGATGACCAGGTACGCGGTGTCCTGGGCGCCACCGGCATAGGCCCAGGTCATGTCCGTGCCGGATTGCTCCAGGGGGGGGACGACGAGCACGGGCGGGTCCGCCGCGATCCACTCGAACGCCGCGGGGCCGCTCGTGCCCGAGCTGTTGGCGACGACGATCGGCGCCGAACCCAGGGCCGCCGGCGCCGCCGGCACCAGCGTGATGCGGTTGGCGTTGACGACTTCGAACTGCGACGGCGTGTACACGTCGCTGCCGACGGTCACCGTGCTCGTCCCGAGGAAGTTGTCGCCCAGGATCGTCACCGTACCCGGCGGGAAGGTGGCCAGCGAAGTCGGGGCCACCGAGCTGATCGACGGCGGTCCGCAGCTTGCGCAGATGCCCTGGGGGTTGTTCATCGCGTCCTGCAACGACGTGAGCTGGATGTCGGTGCCGCTGTTCTGTCCGCTCGAGCAGCCGCCGTGGGTGTGGATGCCGATGGCCACGTCACCCTCCTCCCAGATCACCGGCGACCCCGAGTTGCCGCCCTGGGTGTCCGTCTGGTAGCCGAGTTGCGTGCCGCTGTCGGACACGAAGGGCCCGACGTGGGTCTGCTGGATGTTGTCGAACATCCCGTCGTCGGCGCCGTAGCCGGTGATGCGGATCGAGTTGCCCGAGACCGGCGGCGGGTTCTGCAGCGTGAACCAGCTGCCCATGGCCTGGGCCGCCGTCAGCCCGGTGTTGCTGTTGGGGAAGGTGCCGAAGTAGGACCAGTCGTTGCCCGTGCCCTGGCCGCCGTTGCTCTGGATCGAGGTCGGGTCGACCGCGTACTGGTCCTCCGGCGGCGGGTGGTTGAGGCTGCCGCTGGAGCTGCTCAGGGGAACGTTGAACTGCATCGTGTCGATCGTGCCGACGCAGTGCCCGGCCGAGAGGAAACACTGGTTGCAGTCGTCGATCATCCAGGCCGTGCAGACGACGGGCATCAGGCGGCCGACGCGCGGGTCGCTGCTGGGGACGCGATCGTCCGTCGCGCCGCACTGGCTGTCCGCCGTGCCGAAGGGCACGCCGACGTCGACGGTCGAGAGCTTGACGCGGTTGAGCCCCGTGCCCGGCTGTGCGACGACCTCGACGAGGACCGTCTCCCCGTTGAAGTAGGCCGAGGAGTCCTGCCACTGCTTGGCGTGGATCCGGTTCATGCGCTGCTGGGCACCGTCTTCCAGCGACGTGATGCGCAGGACCGACGCGGTGCCGTTGCCAGGCTCGCCCGAGAGCTCGACCTCGCTGAAGTACAGGCGCAGCGAGCGCGCCGTGTCCACGCTGACCGGGAACCCGATGATGACCTGCTCGTGATCGGTGTCGTTGGCGACCCAGCCCGAGTCGTAGCCGTACTCGACGTTGACGTCGGGCGGGACCTCGTCCTGTGCCACGATCGGCAGGCTGAGGACGAGGAGCGAGACCAGCAGCAAGGAGAGCAGACGCATCGGGGATCTCATCTCGCCCGGCGTGGGGAAACGCGGGCGCGGGGGGCTCGGGGATACCTTCCAGGCCGCGATCGCACCAAGGCAGCCGGTGGCGCGCGTCGCCCTCTCAGTCTGCCACAGATCGCGGGAGTGCCCAGTCCACACCGCGCCAGGGCGGTGGGGATGATGTCCCAGTCCCGGTGGAACCGCCGTGTGGGAGGGGTCCTAGAAGGCGTCCGGCCAGAGCCAGCCGAACGTGCCGGCGGTGACCAGCCCGTAGATGATGCCGTCGACCAGGAACTTGAGGCTCGTGAACCAGGCCACTCCCTTCCAGATCGACATCGTGAAGTTGCTCATGCCGTAGAGCGCGATGGCGATCGTGCCGGTCAGGCGGAACACGTCGTGGTAGCTGCTGAGCGGGGTGAGGGCGAGCGTGCCCACGTACCCCGCCACGAGGCTGACCAGCACCGAGTACAGGAACCACTGCGTCAGGCTCTTGCCCATGGCGGGCGGCCCGTTCGGCAGCACGACCAGGAAGCCGACCGGCCCGTTCTTGTACTTCTCGAGCATCTCGGGCGAGCCCATCTCCTGCATCGACTTCGGGCAGGGCAGGGCGTACTCGCCGGGGCCGACGCCCTTCTCACGGAGCGCCGCCATCACGCCGTCTTCGTCGGCGAGCGGTTGGTGGTCGTTCCTGTGCATGGGCGTGGCCATGTGGATGACCGAGCTCGCGATGAACACGAACACGGCCGACACCAGTACGGGCAGCCAGAGATCCATCAGTTCCATGGGGTCCCCCTGTGAAGGTCCGCGTTCTGGATGCGCCCGGCCCGGCGCATCGCTCTCCGCGAGTCAGGTTAGCGGAGCGGCCGCGGCGAGATCAAAGCGGCCGATCTCCATTCGTGCGCCGACGGTCGGCCGGCACCATCAGGAGATTCTCCGGATCCAGGCCGGACCACTCGGTTCCGCTGACTATTCGAGCCCTCCGACGGAACCCACGAAGAGCGCGTGTTTGGCACCCTTGTTCGCATGGCCACGCGCACGCACGGTCACGCTCTGCGTGGTGAAGCCGCACTTCTCCATGCGCGCGGCGAAGCGCGGACTCGCGAACGCCGACCAGACCACCAGCTTGCCGCCCGGGAGCAGCAGGTCCCGCATCGCGTTCAGCCCGTGTCGCCCGTAGAACCAGGCGTTGGACGCGGTGGTGAGCGCCTCGGGGCCATTGTCCACGTCCAGCAGGATCGCGTCGTAGGCCGAGGGGCCCGAGAGCAGGTGCTTGCGCAGGTCCGTTTCGATCACCGTGACGCGCGGGTCGTCCAGCGGCCGGTCGGCGAGGGGGCCGAGCGGCCCGTCCGCGGCGCGGTGCCAGGCGACCACGGTGGGGAGCAGCTCCACGACGTCGACCTCGGAGTCGTTGTCGAGGGTGTCGAGCACGGCGCGCAGGGCGAAACCGAGTCCCAGGCCTCCGACGAGCACGCGCGCGCCGCGGTGGTGCGCAAGGTCCTCGCAGCCCTGCTCGGCCATGATCGCTTCGCTGCCATGGACGGCGTCGCTCATGAGCGGCACCCGGTCCACGCGCACGACCAGGTATCCGGCCTCGCGGGTCAGGGTGACTTCACGCCCGTCGGGCGTCGTGGCGGAGGCGAGGGGCGCGGACACGTGGGCGAGTGTATGCGACGTCAAGGATGCGGCGCGATCTCGAACGCGTCGCTCTCCTCGCGATTCCAGCGCATCCGGGCCGGCTGGACGCGACGCGTGATGCGGTAGGTGCGCAGGTCCGGGAAGTCGGCGGCCGCGGGCAGCGGCTGGCCGGCCCAGGGGTTGATGATCAGATCACCGACGACGCGCATGTCGCCCTCCTCGGTGTCGAGGCGGCCGAAGACGAGCACGGCTGACACGCAGCGGAAGCGATCGGGCGTGAACCAGAACAGGCCGGCCTTGGGGTCGTGGACCTGGCGAAAGCCGCCGCGGCTGCTGGGCTCGGGTTGGCTGCGCCCGAAGACCAGGTCACAGACGAGCGACGACACCTGGCTGTCCGTGTCCTGGTACAGGCAGATCACGTAGGGCAGTCGCCGCGCGCGGGCCAGGTCCCGGTAGGCGTCGGCCTTGCGCTCGAGCACGCGCACGAGCGTGTCGGCCAGCGCGTCCTGCGGGGTGCCGTTCGTGGCGGCAAGGCCCCAGCCCCGGGCGCCGATGAGCTCGGACCCGCGGCGAGGTGACACCGGGGAGGATGGCTTGCCAGGCTGCGGCCGGTCCCTCCATGGCGCGGCCCCCGCGCCGGTCACCGCGCGGACCTCCACGAGCACGTCGTGCCCGGCCTTGCGCACGAGGATGTCGGGCGACTGGTCGTCGAGGGACGGCTCGGCGGAGACCTCGAAACCCTCTCGCGCGAAGAGCCCGAGCGCCAGCAGGTGCGCCAGGGCGCCGGAGTGCTGCCCCCAGTGCTCGTGCATGAGCATCGTGCGCAGCGGTCCGCCCGCGTCGCCGGCCAGGGGCCAACAGTGCTCGAGCACGCGCCGCATGTCCTTCGCTTCCGGGTCGCGGGAGAGGGCGAGCCGCCGGAAGGGGCTGCCGGGCTCCTGGTCCTCGGCCTCCTCGAGCACGTCCCGCGTGAACAGCGGCGCAGGGCGCCCGTCGAAGGACGAGGACAAGGGTGAGGAGTGCAGGCCGGCCATGAGGCCGGGATTCTAGCGCCTCGCGACCCCGGCCATGCGTGGTCAGGGCACGGTGCCGATCACGCCGTTGCTCGCCGCGAAGCCCGCGGGGGCGCCGGCGTCGGGCCACCAGAGCTGGGCGACGAGCTGGAAGCCGCTCGGCGTGCCCACGGGCAGGGCGCCGACGAGTTCCAGGACGCCCGCGGCCCCGATGGGCAGGGGCGCGACGAACACCTCGGGCGCGGGCACCAGCACGCCGCCCTTGAACGGCAGCCCGAGTTCGCTGCCGCCGACGACCAGCGTCGCCGCCACGCCGGGCGCGCCGTCGATCAGGGTCAGGGTGACGTCACTGTCGGGCTCGAGCGAGCCGTCGCCGTACAGGCAGGGCGAACCCCCTCCGCTCACGGCACCATCCGCCGAGTTCCACACTGGTGAGCCGGGCATCCCGCCGAACACGAACACGGCGCCGGCGCCCATGATCACGCCATCGTGGTAGGGCGCGGAGACCGCGGTGACCTCGCCGTCGTTGGTGATCGCGCTGCCGAGTCTGTCGGTGACTCCCGCGTCGGACGCCTTGAGGGATCCGGCGAAGCGCCAGCCTCCGTCGTCGGGGCGGAAGGCGTGCATGGCCCCCGAACCCGCGGCGGTGGTGTCCTCGCCCGGATGGCCCACCAGGATCAGGCCCTGCCGTCCGGCCGTCGCCATACCCAGCCCATCGGCGAACGCGGCCGTCGGCGCGTCCAGGAGCGGGACGGTCTGCCACAGGTTCCCGCTGAGTTCGAAGACGAAGAGCGCGCCGCTCAGGTCGGTGTCGCCCGAGAACCGCGGAGCGCCCACGGCGATCACGTCCGGCCCGGCGAAGGCCACGCTGAAGCCGAACTGCGAGAAGTCCCCCGGCGGCGGCCGCAGCTTGGCCTGGAACTCCCAGACCGCATTCTTCCGCTCGTAGATGAAGGCCGCTCCGGCGCCGAGGCCGACCTCCGAGTCCTGCATGGCTCCGACCACGAGCCGATCCCCCTGCAGATCGACGTCGATGCCGAACGACAGCGGACCCGTGGTGCCCGGGTCGATGCGCTGCTCGTGGACCCATGCGCCGCCTTCGAGTCGGAAGACGTGGGCCACGCCGGGCGAGGTCCCACCGATGTCGCCGACCGCGAGCCGTGCCCCGTCCAGGTCGACGGACCAGCCGAACAGATCCGAGGTGCCGGGGAGCTGGGGCAGGATCAGGCTCTGCTCGACCCACTCACCATCCACCAGCCGGAACTCGTAGACCGCGCCGACCTGCACCCCGCCGGGCGTGGAGTCCTTGCCCGGCGCGCCGATCAGGAGGCGGTCGCCCTGCAGCGAGACGGCGTGACCGAAGCGGTCGACCGGTCGCGGGTCGGACGCGAAGAGCTGCGCCTCGACCTCCCAGACGCCGGCGACGCGCCGGAACAGGGTGACGGCTCCCGAGTCCTGGAAGATCTGGTCGTCCTCTGCGTCGCCGGCCGCGAGCCGGTCGCCGTCCAGGGAGAGGCTGCCCTCGCGGACGCCCAGGCCGTGGGTGATGGCCAGGCCGGGCGTGGACAGCTCGGCCACTTGGCACTGAGCCGTGGTGGACGCCGACGGCGTCAGGGCTGCCGCCCCGAGTGCCAGGCCGAGGCCAAGGGTCTTGCTGCAGAGAGTCTTCAGGGGCATCGCAGGTCCTCCTCGAGCACCGGGGCCGGGGCCGGGGCCGGTGGGGTCAGCTGACTCCAGGGTGGCCCGGATTCCCTCTCACGTCATCATCCCACGCATGCGGCGGGATGCTCCCGCCCGGACCGCGGCGCGCTGCGCCGGCCGGGACGGCGCCGGGCAACGGCGTCGCTGCGGGTCCGTGACGGCGTTCGCGGCTCGGGCGCGGCGGTCAGTCCCGCAGTCGCTCGGTCAGCCGCGTGTGGCGCTGGCCCGAGCCCGGTGTCGTCGCGGCGATCTGCAGGGCTCGCGGCTCGCCCACCAGCACCAGCACCTGCTTGGCACGGGTCACGGCGGTGTAGACCAGGTTTCGCCGGAGCATCACGAAGTGTGCCGTGAACAGCGGCATGACCACCGCCGGGAACTCGCTGCCCTGGCTCTTGTGGCAGGTGATCGCGAACGCGGGGACGAGCTGGTCCAGGTCGTCCAGCTCGTATTCCACACCGCGCTCGTCGAAGCGCACCAGGGCCAGCCCCTCGTCGGGGTCGAGCGCCTCGATGTGGCCGATGTCGCCGTTGAAGACGAGCAGGTCGTAGTTGTTGCGGATCTGCATGACCTTGTCGCCCGCGCGCAGCTTGCGGCCGAAGCGCTCGATCTCGGCCTTGTCCGGCCGGGGCGGGTTGAGCACCTCGCGCAGCCCGTCGTTGAGCGCGACGGTGCCGACCGGTCCGGCGTGCACCGGCGTGATCACCTGCACGTCGAGCAGGGGATCGAGGCCGAACGCCCGCGGGATGCGCTGCTGGACCATGGTCTTGATGGCGGCGACGGCGCCGACCGGGTCGTCGCGCTCGATGAAGAAGGCCTGGCCGTCGGGCCGGTCGTCGAACTGCGGGATCTCGCCGGCGTTGAGTTCGTGGGCCACGCGCACGATGCCGCTGTGCGCGGCCTGCCGGAAGATCGTGGTCAGGCGTGCGACGGGCACCATGCCGCTCTCGATCAGGTCGCGCAGCACTTCGCCGGGGCCGACGGACGGCAACTGGTCCACGTCGCCCACCAGCACCAGCCCCGCGTCGGCGGGCAAGGCGTCGAGCACCGCGGCCATGAGCTGGATGTCGACCATCGAGATCTCGTCGACGACGAGGACGTCGAGCACGAGCGGCTCGTCGCGGATGGTGCGGAAGCCGCCCGCGCCGGGGATCAGGCCCAGCAGGCGGTGCAGCGTGGAGGCTTCGCTGCCGGTGGCTTCGGCCAGGCGCCGGGCCGCGCGGCCGGTGGGGGCGGCGAGTTCCACGAGTCGGCCCTGACTGCGCAGGATGCGCACGAGGCCACGCACGATGGTCGTCTTGCCCACGCCCGGCCCGCCCGTGATGACCGACACCCGCGAGGTCAGCGTGAGCCGCAGGGCCTCGCGCTGGTCGGGTGCCAGCTCCAGGCCCTCGTCGCGCTCGGTCTCGGCCACGGCGGCGTCGGGATCCCAGTCGACGAGCGGGGACGGGTCCGCGAGCAAGCGGCGCAGGCCGTCGGCCACGACTCCTTCGGCCGCCCAGAGGTCCCGCCGGTAGACGAGCTCCTCCTCGACGAGTTCGGGCAGCGAGTCACCGTCGTCGTGTGCCCCCTGCCCGCCTCGCGCGCCTCCCAGGGCATCGACCAGCACCGACTCGACGCGCTGTTCGTCCACCTCCAGGAACGCGGCGGCTTTCTGGACGAGCATCTCGGGCGGCAGGCCGGTGTGACCCTCGAGCGCCGCCTGGCCCAGGAGGAAGCGCAGGCCGGCCGCGATCCGAAAGCCGCTGTCCGGGTCGTGCCCGAGGTTCCGCGCCAGGATGTCGGCGGTGCGAAAGCCCACGCCCAGGACCTCGTCGGCGAGCCGGTACGGGTTGTCGCGCACGACCTCGATGGTGCGGACGCCGTAGGCGCGGAAGACCTTCATGGCCAGCGCGCCGCCCAGCCCGTGGTCCTGGAGGAACACCAGGGCCACGGCGGCGTGCCGCTGCTCCTCCAGCTGCGCGATGATCACGCGGGCCTTCTCGCGGCCGATGCCCGGGACGGTCTGCAGCAGGTTGGGGTGGCGCGCGAGCCGGTCGAGCACATCCAGGCCCAGCGCGTCGACGATGCGCTCGGCGGTCTTCGGCCCGACGCCCTTGATGCGTCCGCCGCCGAGGAACTTCACCAGCCCGCGCCGACCGGCCGGCGGCCGCAGCTCGCACGAGGCCAGGTCCACCTGGGCCCCGTAGGTCCGGTGGATCGTCCACTTCCCGCGCACCAGCACGGTGTCTCCCGGCTCCACGCCGGCCATGGTGCCGACGACGGAGACCGGCGTGCCGCCCGCGTCCGTCTCGAGGCGCGCGACGGTGTACGAGTTCTCCTCGTTGCGGTAGGTGATCAGCTGCACCGTGCCCAGCAGCTCGACCGGGCGACCCTCCACGGGGGCGTCGGAGGAACCACCCGACCGCGATCCCGCGTCGAAGGGAAGCTCTGCACTCATCGCCGCCCGTTCTATCCGGGCCGGCCCGAGGATGCACGCCGACGTCCCCGGGCGCCGCGCGTTACGGCGTGGTGACCTTCACGGCCGAGGAGGCGGCCATGCCCAGGGGCCCGCCCGGATCCGAGAACCAGAACTGCAACCACAGCTCGGTTCCGTTGGGCACGCCCGGCAGCCACGGGCCGGTCAGCTCGATGCCGCCCACGCCGTCGGCGCCGTAGGGCCCCGAGAGCACGTCGACACTCGGGACCATGATCCCGCCCTTGAAGGGCGCGTTGGTCTCGCTGAGTCCGACCACGTGGAAGACGATCGAGCCCGACAGCCCGTTGTGCAGCGTGAAGCTGAACGGGGCGCCGGCGACGAAGGTTCCTTCGACCAGCTGGATCGGGTAGCCGTGCGTCCCGGGCAGGGCCTGACCCAGGTCCTCGATGGCCGCGCTGGCGGCGTAGGTGTGGTTGAGGAACACATCGACCTGGTCATCCACCCCGGGCAGGTCCAGACGCGTGGCCAGGTCGAGACGCTTGTCCGCGTCGAAGTCGGCCAGCAGCGGATCCAGGATCGTCTCGGTCATCGAGGCGGTGACGGTCAGGATCGGATCGAAGGTCCCGTCCCCGAGGCCCAGGAAGACCTGCACGTGGCCCGGGTCCTCGTTGAACACGATCAGCTCGCAGGCCTCGTCGTCGTCCAGGTCCTCGACGAACAGCGCGTGCGGCTTGTTGCCCATCAGCGGATAGGAGCCGCGCAGCACGAAGGTGCCGTCGCCGTTCCCGGTGTTCACGTGGACGACATCGTCCCCGGCGTGGGTCAGCGCCCAGTCCACGTGGCCGTCGTTGTCGAGGTCCTCGACGTCGAAGCCCGCCTTGGCACTCGTGGAGGCCGTCACGATCTCAGTGGTGACGGCGAAGGACGACGCCGCGTCGCCGAACCACAGCCTCACGCTCTGTCCGGCGCCGCCGAAGGGCCCGGTGGCCACGGCGACGTCCACGAACCCGTCCTCGTCGAAGTCCGCCAGATGCGCCTCCGAGGAGGGCGAGCCCGGCGCCAGCGTGGCCACCGTGGAGAGGCCGCCGACGCCGTCGTTGCCCAACACGATCACGGCCCCCGGTGTGCTGCCGGCGAGACCGAAGTCGACCAGCACCACGTCCGTGTCGAGGTCCTGATCGATGTCTCCCACGGTCGCGCGCTTCTCCCCCGCACTCAGCCCGAGAGCGAACGAGCTGGGCAGGTCGAAGTCGCCATTGCCCTTGCCCGGCCAGACTTCCAGGGCGCCCGCGGCGTCGATGAGTGCATCGAGGTTGCCGTCTCCGTCCAGATCGGCCAGGGCCAGGGGCTCACCGGCGGTGGTGATGGAGAGGGCCTGCTCGGGGCCGAAGGACCCGTCGCCGAGGCCCAGCAGGAGGGTGGGCGGCCCGGATTCGTGTCCCAGCAGGAGATCCGGGGCTCCGTCGCCGTCGAGGTCGCCGCTCACCAGGCCCTTGGGGCCGTTGGGAGCCGGGCTCGAGATCGCCGGTTCGTAGACGATCTGGGCCCCGACGGACCCGGTCAGGATCAGCAGGGCGACCAAGCGGGACGCGCAATGCGCGGGACGGCTCATGCGAGGCTCTTGCGAGGTTCCGGATCCCCGACGCCCGGTACCCCTCGACGCAGGCCATGCACCGCAATAACGGCAAATTCTTCCCTCAGCCGCGGCGGTGGAGGTGCCCCCCGGCACTCACAGGAGCCTCGGGTCGATCCTGGGGCGCAGGGGGAACGCGGGCGTGTCGATCACATGGTCGAGGGTCGCCAGCAAGGCGTCCCGGTCCTTGTTGAGCGTGCCGCCCAGGGGCAGCTGGTTGGAGGCGTGGTTGCTGCGGAAGATCGCGCCGCGGGGCAGGTCGAAGCCGGCCAGCATGCTGCGCAACTCGGTCAGGATGCCGTGCTCGTCGGGGAGCACCAGCTCGCCGCGCTGGATCTCGTCGTGGATCGGGGTTCCCGGGACGGGGGTCAGCGTCAGCGTGGAGACGTAGCGGGGCTCGATGGCGTTGATCAGCCTGGCCGACCCGTGCGCGTGCTCCTCGCTGCGCTCGACGCCACCGATGCCCAGCAACAGGATCGCCGACAGCTTGGCTCCCGCGTCCACGATGCGACGGCTGCCCTCGATGAACTCGTCAGGGGTCACGCCCTTGGCGATGCGTTCCATGACCACGGCGTCGCCCGTCTCGGGGCCGGTGTAGTACAGCGGCAGCCCGGCTTCCTCGAGCGCCCGGATGTCCTCGACGCTCTTCTTGAGCATGGCCTGGGGCGAGGCGTAGACGCTGGCCCGCTCGAAGTTCGGGAAGGCCGCCTTCAGCTCGCCCAGGATCTCCAGCAGGCGGCCCGTGCGCAGGATCAGTGCGTCGCCGTCGGCGAGGAAGACGCGCCGCACGTTCTCGGCGCCGTGGTAGGCCACCGCCAGGGCGATGTCCTCGGTCAGTTCGTCCGCCGGGCGCGGCCGGAAGCGCTTGTCCTGGTACATCGCGCAGTAGGTGCAGCGGTTGTACGAGCAGCCCAGGGTGGCCTGGAGGATCAGGCTCTGGGCTTCACTGGGGGGACGGTAGACGGTGCCTTGGTAGCGCATGGTCGAGCCGTTCAGCATACCGCCTGGATCGGTCGATCAGGCGGCCAGGTCCCGCGGGACGACCCCCGGCCGCGTCCAACGCCCGGGACCTCGCCTGCGTCCCGAAGCACCCCCCCGATCGGTACACTCTCCGCCCCATGAATCCACTCCGCGCAGCCTCGCGGTGCTCCCTCGGGATCGCCGCCTTCCTGATCCTGGCCCTGCCTCCGGCCCCGGCCTTCGCCGCCCCGCAGCTGACCGGCGCGGCCGCGGCCGACGCGCAGCTTGCCGAGCTCGATGCCGACATCCCCGAACTGGTGGCGCCGGCCTTCGTGTCGGGCAGCTACAGCTCGACGATCTCGACGCGCGTCGATCGCCAGGGCCGCATCGATACCGGGCTCGGCTACCTGGAGATCGTGGACGGGCGCACGGGCGCGCTGCTCGACGCGAGCCGCATCGCGTACACGCGCGGCCCCGGCCCGGCGCCCGGCTTCGGGCCGGCGTGGTGGACGACGGTCGATGAGGGCGTGGTCGTCACGGTCCAGATGGCCACCGTGCCGGTGACCAAGAGCGGCGACGCCCGGATGGTCAACGCCGTGCGCATCGAGGCCGACAACCCCGGCGACGAGGCGGCCGTCGTGCCCCTCGGCGTGCGCCTGCGCCCGGGCGACGTGGACGCCGACGTGCCGCGGACCCCCTGGACCCACCCCTTCGACCCTTCGACTCGCTACGCCCTGGTCGGTGAAGGTGACGACCAGCTTCTCGAGCGCGACGGCATGGCCTGTCTGTGGTGGGACGGCCCGGAGGGTGAGATCGTGGTCCACGACGATCTCACCGGCCCCGACGACATCGCCATGGAAGCCGCTTGGACCCTGCTCGTCCCGGCGGGCGAGCGGCGTGTGATCGACGTCATCGCGGCGAGCCCACCGTGCAACACGGCGGTGCAGGAAGCGGCCTGGCGGGAGATGGCCCAGCTGTTCGGCTACCGGTCGCTGCGTGAGCGCGTCGTCTGGGAAGCGGAATGGCGCACCGACATCGAGCACCTGTCGCTGGCCAGCGATCGCATGTGGCGCGCGATGATGGCCTCGGCGCACATGCTGCGGCTCATCGCCGAGGGCTACAACGGGCTGCGCTACATGACCGACAAGCCCTACGGCCATGCGGACGTGGACTTCGGTGTGCGCGCCGCGGTCACGGCGTCGCTCCACGAGTGGGGCATGACGCCCTTCTTGGACGGGCCGCTCCAGTACATGCTGGCAAACCTGCCGACCGAGCTGCCGGCGATGTCGCCCGAGCGCCGGGTCGCGTACCTGCACGGCTTGACGCGGATCGTTCGGCTGATTCCGAATCCGGAGCACGACCTGGTCCTCGCGAACACGATCATCGAGTCCCTGCAGCCTGGTCCGGTGCTGTCGTGGCAAGACCCGGCGCTGGTGCGAGCGGACTTCGAGCACATCCTGCGGCGCGCGGGGCGCAGCATGGAGGAGTGGCCCGCACTGACCTGGGCCACGGTGGAACCGGGGACGGCCGACGCGGAGTTCCAGGCCTGGCGTCGCGCCATCTCGGCCAGTGACGGCGAGGCAGCGTGGGCCGCGGCCAAGCGGGTCCTGGGCCGTACGGACGCCCAGGGCATGGGCAGCGCCCGTGCCGACGGTGAGCCCGACGGCCGCTTCGCCCACGTGTTCATGCACCTGACGCGCGAGATGCTGCTCGGCGACCACGGCGAGGACCTGCTGCTGTTCCACGCCGTGCCCGAGCGTCTCTACCCGCGGCTGGGGAAGATCGACACCTACGACCTCCCGTCCGCGTTCGGCACCGTCCGGACCCGCGCCTGGTACGTCGGTGGCAAGGGTGGCGCCCTCGGCTTCGCCTCGCTGCTCCGCTACAAGATGGTCGAGCCGGCGCACACCTACTGGCGGATTCCACCGGGCCGGCGCGTGAAGAAGATCCAGGAGATCCTCGGCGGCACGGTCGAGGAGGTCGAGCCCGGCCTGATGAACATGTCCTGCGACCTGAGCAACCCCAAGGGCGTGAACTTCCTCCTGCGCATGGAGCGCGTCGAGGACTGAGCGCGCGCGGCGCCGCGATCCCGGGGCCGCGACACCGGAGCGAGTCGTGGCCAAGAAGTCGAAGCGCGGGAACGACTTCGACGTGCGCGTGCTCGACGGGCGCCGCGAGACCTACAGCTACCGCGTGGCCGACGGCGAAGGCGGCATGCGCCTCGACCGCTTCCTGGCCAAACGCCTGAGCTGGCGATCGCGCACCTCGGTCCAGCGCATGCTCGACCTCGGCATGATCGAGCTCGAGGAACGGTCGGCCCGTGCCAACCGCCGCATGGCCGTGGGCGACCGCGTGGTCGTGCGCCTGCCGCGTCCGCTGCGCGACGAGGCCCACGTCGAGGCCGAAGCGGCCCAGACCCGGCTGCGGCGCCTGTTCGAGGACGACCTGCTGATCGGCATCGACAAGCCGCCGAACATCCCTGTGCACCCCGCCGGTCGCCTGCTCCACTTCACGGTCATCACCGAGCTGCACCGCCAGTACCGCAACTTCGACGATCCCCTGAAGGACCTGGTGCCCAAGCTCTGCCACCGCCTGGACCTGGAGACCAGCGGCGTGTTGCTGGTGGCCAAGGAACGCCGCGCCCTGACCTTCGTGCAGAAGCAGTTCGAGCAGCGCACGGTGCGCAAGGAGTACCTGGTGCTGGTGCACGGAGAGCTGGCCGACGACGAGGGCCTGATCGACCTGCCCATCGGCGCCAACCTGAACCACAAGGTGCGCAACAGCCGCGCGATCCGGCACGACGTCGGCCAGGCCTCGCGCACCCGGTGGCGCGTGATCGAGCGCTTCGGCGGCTACACCAGGCTGCACGTCGACCTGCTCACCGGCCGTCACCACCAGATCCGCGTGCACCTGGCCGCGATCGGTCACCCCGTCGTGGGCGACAAGATCTACGGTCGCGACGAGTCGATCTTCATCCGCTTCTGCGAGCGCGAGCTGACCGAGCGCGACCTGGTCCTGCTGGAGCTGCCGCGCCAGGCGCTGCACAGTCACGCGCTGACGTTCGAGCACCCGGTGCAGGGCGAGATGCGCGTGGAGTCACCGTGGCCGCCGGATCTGCAGCGTTTCTGTGAGGGGCTGCTGCCGGCCTAGCCTGGACTTCTCACCAGCTTCGTCGCGAGGGGGCGCCAGGGCCTTCGTGGCAAGGAGCAGCGGCGTGGTCGACGCGGAGGCGGGGTGCACACGCCGTCGAGCATCGACCGCGCCGCTCGACGCAGCCATGGAGGTCCTGGTGATTCCGCAGCAGAAGCTGGTGAGAAGTCC
>JAJDER010000140.1 GCA_029259725.1 Planctomycetota bacterium
ACGGATGCCGAGGGTCGGTTCGTGGTCGAGGATCAGCCGCCCGGGCCCTTCGCCGTCAGGGCCGACCACCCCGACTACGTGCCGGGGTTCGGACCGCGCCTGGACATTCCCGAGGACGCCACCGAGGCGGAGCTGGTGATCCCGCTCGTGCCGGCCGGCTCGCTCGAGGGCCGCGTCGACAGCGCCAACGGGTCCCCCGCGCCGACGGGCACCGTGGTCCTGTTGCGGGACGAGCGCGCCGACCCCGACCAGGGCGCCACGGTCTTCGCTTCACCGGACCCCGTGCTCCACGCGCAGCTCGTCCTCAGGGGCCGCTACCGCTTCTCGCGTGTGCCTCCCTCGCAGTACACGCTGTTGCTGGCGCCGGCAGACATCCGTCACGGCTCCCGGACCGAGCAGCTCGCCGCGGCCGAACCCTTCGCGACCATCGAGATCGGGGCCTACGAGCACCTGACCTGGGACCTCGTCGGCGGTCCGTGACCGACTCGTGACGACGACGAACCCCGCGCGCATCGCCTAGGATGGGCGCCGGGAGCGCGCCGGCGGCCTGCCGGCACACCCGCCTTCCGGAGATCGATCCGATGGCCCGCTCGCTCGTGCTCACGATCCTGGGCGTGATCGTCGTGTTCGGCGCGGCCGCGTGGATGCTCCTCGGCGACGCGGACCCCGACGCCCGACTCGGCCGCACGCTCCGGGCCGTGAAGGAGGCCGTGGAGGAGGGCGACGAGACCCTGCGCTTCACGCCGAACGGGACGACGTCCGAAGCCAGGGCGCCGCTGGCGGTCGCTCCGGAATCCGGCGAGCCGGCGCCACCGACGGGCGCGAGCGCGGCGGTCTCCTCGCCGGCCACGCCGTGGGGGCACCACGCCGCACTCGCCCCGCTGCAACCCGGACCGGAACTGCTCGGCGTGGTCATGCAGGGCCGCGTCGTCAGCATGTCGGGCCAGCCGATCCCCGGCGCCGCGGTGCAGTTCCACGTCGACTCCGGGCTGGAGCTGCTGGTCGACGCGGCGTGGGACGTGGCGGCAGCCGACGCCGACGCCGGGGCAGGGGCGGACGGGCGGGACGAACCCGTGCTCGCGACCACCGACGCCGACGGCGCGTTCCGTCTCGTGGCCGTCGATCGCGCGACGAGCCGCTACACCAGGACCCTGGTGCCTCCCGCCGAGCAGCGACTGCACGTCGTCGCCCAGGGCTTCGCGACCCGCGCCTTCCGCATCCCCCCGGAACCGGACGGCGACGTGGCCACGACCGTCTCGTTCCAGGAGCTCGGTGAACCCTACGTCCATGCGCCCGTGACACTCGCCCTGGAGCGCGGGTCGGCGATCGCCGGCCGCCTCGTCGATGAGGTCGGCGCACCGATCGCCGACGCCACCGTCGAGTTGGAGCTGCGCAACCCGGACCGCAGCTGGCCCTCCGGCGTGGAACCGTCGCTGCAACTCGAGGACGTGCTCGACGACGTGCTGCGTGGCCGGACGAGCGACAAGTACGACCAGCTGCCGGAGCGACTGCGGACCACCCGCACCGCGGACGACGGACGGTTCACCCTCGAGGGCGCCTGGCCCGGGCGCGGGCGCCTCGTACTCACCCACCCGGACCATGTCCTGCGGCGCGTCGACGACATCGCCGTGCCCTGGGAGGACCGCGTCGACGTCGGGGATCTGGCGCTCTCGCGCGGCGGCCGCGTGGCCGGCAGGGTCGTCGACGTGGGCGGTGCCCCGATCGCCGGCGCCGAGGCGCTGCTGACCTCGCGCACCGTGGTCGGCAGCACGCCGGCGGAGATCCTCGCAGCCGTGCCCGGGGCGCGGCAATGGGGCCCCCGACTCATCACCGTCACGGACGACGAGGGCCGTTTCGGCTTCGGCGGCGTCGGGCCCGAGAGCCACGCCCTGATCGTCCTGGCCGACGGTTGGGAGCCGGGGCTGCTGCGCGACGTCGCCCCGGGGGCCGTGGATCTGGGGCTGACGCTCGCGCCCGAACGCGCCTTCGTGCTCGAGTTGCGCGCCGCCGAGGACGGCAGCCCGATCGTCGATGCCGACGTCTTCGCCCTCGCCGGCCGCGCGAAGACCGGGGACGCCGACCTGCCGGGGCCGCTGGCGGACCTCGACGAACTCAAGTGGACCAGCGTGCGCCTGCCCGTGCGGTCGCTGGAAGACCGCCCCGGCGACGTGCTGCTCTCCCACCCCGGCGAGCAGGTGACGGGAGTGGTCATCCGCGCGCCCGGCCGCGCCACGACGAGGCATGCGCTGGAGCCCGCCCCGCCCCGGGGCCGCACGACGCTCCGGCTGGACCTGCCCGCCGAGGGCGTCCTCGCCGGCCGGGTGGTCGACGACCTGGGCGAACCCGTCGCGCTGGCCGAGGTCACCGTCGACCACGTCGGTGACAGTTCCAACCTCCGGCGCCGCACGCAGCTCAACGCCGACGAGCACGGCGCCTTCCGAGTGGGCGGCCTCGATGCGGGCGCGCTGCGACTCGTCGCCGACACCGGGCGGCACGCGCCCACCGAGCAGCACTTCGACCTGCAGGCTGGTGAGCAGCAGACCGACCTCAGCGTGGTGATCACGCGCACCGGTCGG
The DNA here is from genome assembly GCA_029259725.1 of Planctomycetota bacterium. Taxonomy (GTDB): domain Bacteria; phylum Planctomycetota; class B15-G4; order B15-G4; family B15-G4; genus JAJDER01. The sequence continues at coordinate 2,577 of JAJDER010000140.1, forward strand.
CTCGAGGGCCGCGTCCTCGACGGCGTCTCCGTGAACGCGAGCTGGAGGCGTTTCGACGAGGACTGGGGGGACCGGTTCCGGGTGACCCTGCAGGACGCCACGGACCCGACGGGCAAGAGCATCGCCCACAGCATGAACGTGCTCGAGGACGGGACCTTCGCGTGGGCCTCGGCGACGCCGGGCGAGTACCGGCTCGTCCTCGCGCCCGCCGAGCCGATCCCGGTGACCATCGGGCCCGGCGCGACGACCCGGGTCGAGGTGACCCGCGGTCGCTTCCCCGTGATCGAGGGCGTCGTGCTGGACGCCGACGGCACGCCCGTGCCCGGCGCGCGCGTCGAGGCCGTGGACGACGAGACGGCCGGCCGCGAACAGGCCGACCTGCGGGCCGCGCTCGCGGGCGACTCCGTGGGTTTCGAAGGGAGCAGCACGTTCCTGCACTTCGGTCCTGGCCCCCACAGTGACGCGACCACCGACGAGCGCGGCGCCTTCGCCATGGCGCTGAGCCAACCGGGGTCGGTCCAGCTGCGCGCGCGCCTGGCCGGCCAGGCAACCCTCCTGGTGCCGGTCACCGTGGCCAGCGGCCAGACCGCCCGGGTGCGGCTCGCCTTCGGGAACGGGCGCGTGTTCGGCCGCGTGAGCGACGCCTTGACGGGAGCACCCATCGAGGCGGCCGTGATCAACCTGGTCCCGCCCGGGTCGACGCGGACCGACGCCGAGGGGCGTTTCGAGCTGACGGGCCGGATGCCGGGCACGACCGTGCTCGCAATCCACGCCCGGGGATATCGCGCCGAGGATCCGCGGCTCGTGCTCGTGCCCGGCGTGCCGCCCGGCGTGCCGTCCGGGGATCCGTCCGGGGATCCGTCCGGGGATCCCGCACTCGAGGGCGCCGTCGAAGAGGCCCGCCCGGTGCTGCAGAGCCCGCTGGAGATCACCCTGCATCCGGCGTGCGGCGTCACCGGGCGACTCCTCACCGCGTCCGGCCTGCCCGCCGGCCGTGACGTGCGCCTGCGCCTCGTCGCGCCCGCCCTGCCGGGAGCCGAGGCGCGTCATCGCTCGACCTCGATCCGTACCGACGGTCGCTTCGACTTCGGCCAGCTCGACCCCGGCCCGTACACGCTCTACGTGCTGGACGCCGGCTCGCTCGGCACCGCTCCCGGCGCGCTCGAGGCCGCGGCGCACATCATCTGGCCCCTGGACCTGGCCGAAGGGCAGAAGCTGGAGCTGGAACTCGCGCTGCCCGTGCGCTGAGCGCGTCGCGGTGGATGCCTGGAGCGGCTGCTAGAGCTGACCCTTCAGCGCGTTGGACAGCGCGACGCCCGCGACGGCCGCGTTGTCCAGGATCGCCGCCTGCACCACGAAGCTGGTGCCCACGGGCACCGTGGCCGGCACGATGAAGGGCAGGTGGAAGTCACCGCCCGCGCTGGTCAGCAGGGTGTTGAACACGCTCAACGGCGACGGCAGCAGCAGGCCGCCCTTGAACGGCTGCGGCACGGCCTCGGCGCCGAAGAACAGCGTGAAGGGCGAGAGCGTGATCGCGCCGGTGAGATCCAGGGACGCCGCGGTGAGGGGCTGCAGGTTGCCCGTGCCCGTGAGCGCCGGCTCGCCGGCGACGCCCGCCAACGCCGCGCCCAGCGAGGACCAGCTGCCGCCGATGCTCTGCACGATCGAGTAGCCGGTGTTCCCCGCGCGGTCGGTGACCTCGACGCGATACGACCACGCGGACACGCCGAACGGACCCAGGGACACCTCGCCGCGGAACTGCTGCCCGCCCTGGCTGACCATCGGCGTGCTCTGCTCGGGACCGCCGTCCACGGTCCAGATCAGCGTCGCCGCGTACTGCGCGATGATCAGGGCACTGGCGTTGTCGCGCACCTGGGCGTGGATGACCACGTCGCCGGAGGCCCCCAGGTTCTCCGCCGGAGTCAGGTGCGAGAAGACCGGCGCGTGCGAGTCCGGCACGCCGAGCGTGTTCAGCCACAGGCGGTTGTCCTGGTTGGCGTCGTTCCCCAGGGCGACGTCGTCGGTGCCGTCTCCGTCGAGATCGCCCGTGTCGGCGTCACGCGTCGTGCCCCCGTTGCCCGACGCGGGGGTCTCCATGAAGGAGTAGAGGCTGCCACCCGAGGTGGTGTTGCTGCGGTGGAACTCACCCGTCAGTCCCTGGGCCGTGCCGTTGGCCCAGATCCAGTTGGTGCCCGAGAAGTTGGCCGAGAAGAGGTCCAGGTCCCCGTCGCCGTCGAAGTCGAGGAAGTCGATCTCGTTCTCGTCGGTGTTCGGGTCGCCGTGGAGCAGGTCCGGGCCGGGACCGTCGGACTCCAGGAAGGTCACCGTGCCGGCCGGGCCGAGCCCGGTGTTGACCAGCAGCTTGTCGAGGAAAGCCGAGTAGTTCAGCAGCCACAGGTCGAAGTCGCCGTCCCCGTCCACGTCGCCGTACTCGCTGTCGTAGTTGTTGCTGCCACTCACGACGGCGTCGGTGTCGATCAGCGCGGTCTGGGTCACGTCCGCGAAGGCCGTCGTGACCAGCGGCAGCGGGTTGTAGAGCTGGTTGTTGTAGACGCGCGCCTGGCTGTCGCGGCTGGAGGCGAAGACGTCGAGGTCGAAGTCGCCGTCGAGGTCGAGCAACTCGACGTCCAGCGTGTGCAGGTTGATGTCGGCCAGCGGGTTGGCCCAGGGGAACAGCTCGTCGAACACGCCGCTGCCGTCGTTGAGGAAGACACGCGACGGCCGGGTCCCGCTGATGGACGGGCCGTAGCTGCTGGCGAACAGGTCCAGGTCGCCGTCGTCGTCGAGGTCGCCGAAGTCGCAGTCGCAGCTGTAGTTGCGCCACGGGCCCGCGTCGCCGCCGAAGATCTGCTGGTCAAGGGGGACCGAGACCAGGCTGCCCCAGCGCGTGTCGGTCTCCTCGGCGAAGAAGCCGATCGTGCCGCCCTGCAGCCCGCCCTGGTTCACGTAGAAGCGGTTGGGTTCGCCGCCGTTGGCGTTCGTGCCGCGGTTGGCCACGACCACGTCGAGGTCGCCGTCGCCGTCGATGTCGCCGAAGTCCATGTCGCGCGTGGTGTCGTCGGGCATGCCGGCGAAGCGCGCCGCGGTCTCCTCCACGAAGACCCCGGTGGTGCCCGCCTGCAGCCCGCCCTGGTTGATGAAGATGCGGTTGGGCTGGACGCCGCCGTCGCCGCCGTTGCCGACGATCACGTCCAGGTCGCCGTCCAGGTCGACGTCGCCCAGGTCCACGCTCTCGGTCCGCCCCGCGCCGAACTCCACGCTGGCCGTGGGGAAGTTGGCCCCCGGTTGGAGATCCGTGAACTGGGCCGGGGTCGGCGCGGCCAACGCGGCGAGGCTGCCGAGGCTGCCGACAAGCGCGGCGAGCGTGGTGCGGTGGACCATGGATGCCTCCCTCGTGGATTCCGAGCGCTACCCGACCAGTCTATCCCTGGCGGGCGAGACCAGGGGCAGGCGTGCGGCCTGCTCCCCCGCCGTGCGGGCCCATGCGCCATCCGAGTGCCCCGCCGGCCAAGGATTCCGCCACACGGGCGCGCGGACCGGTCACCCCGTATCATGGCTCCCATGATCGTGCGCCACGACGACCACCCGAACCTGCTCGAGTTCCGGCACCCGCTGATCCGCGACAAGCTCACGCGGGCGCGGGACGAGGCCACGCCTTCGGGCGAATTCCGGCGGCTGATCAACGAGATCGCCGGACTGATGACCTTCGAGATCTGCGCCGACCTGCCGCTGGCGGAGGTGGAGATCAACACGCCGCTCGAGGCCATGGTCGGTGCACGACTCGAGGGCCCGGTCACGCTCGTCCCGATCCTGCGCGCGGGCCTGGGGATGACCGACGGCATCCTGCAACTGCTGCCCGAGGCACGCGTCGGCCACATCGGCCTGTACCGCGACGAGGTCGCGCTCGAACCCGTGCCCTACTACTGCAAGCTGCCCGAGCGCAGCTCCGAGGGCACCGTGCTCGTCGTGGACCCGATGGTCGCCACCGGGGGGAGCGCCGCGCACGCGCTCACGATGCTCAAGCAACAGGGCTGCGACAACGTCAAGCTGGTCTGCATCGTGGCCGCCCCGGCCGGGGTGGCGACGCTGCTGGAACACCACCCCGACGTGCCCGTGTTCTGCGCCACGCTCGACCGCGAGCTGGACGACAAGGGCTACATCCTGCCCGGCCTCGGTGACGCCGGTGACCGCTTGTTCGGCACGACCTGAGCATGAGCGCAGCCCTGCTCCTCGCCTCCCTCCTGACCGTGACCGCCATGCAGGATCGTGACGCCGCCGACGAGCCCCCGACGGCCCGTGGACTCCCGGACATCACGGTGACCGCCGCCGAGGATGCCGCGCGGGTGATCGGACTCTCGTTCACCGACGAGGAGCTCGCCATGCTCGTCGGCGAGCTGGCCGACATGCGCCGTGCCGGCCACCTCGCCCAGGGGCAGAACCTCGGCAACGAGGTCTACCCGGCGCTGACCTTCAATCCGCTGTTGCCCGGCATGGAACTCCGCCTGGGCGAGATCGAGGACACGCCCTGGGCCGCGCCCGAGGTCACCCGCCCCGACGACCTCGAGGACCTGGCCTTCGCCGACATCGCCACGCTGTCCGCCCTGATCCACACCGGTCAGGTGAGCTGCCTGGAACTGACCATGCTCTCGCTCGCGCGGCTGAAGCGACTCGACGAGACGCTCGAGTGCGTGATCAGCTTCACCGAGGAGCGTGCGTTGGCGCAGGCCCGCGTGCTCGACGCCGAGCTCGCCCGCGGGGAATCCCGCGGCCCGCTGCACGGGATCCCCTGGGGCGCCAAGGACCTGCTCGCGGTCAAGGGCACCCGGACCACCTGGGGCGCGACGCCCTACCAGGACCAGGTCCTCGATCTCGACGCCACCGTCGTCGAGCGTCTCGACGCAGCGGGCGCCGTGCTGGTCGCCAAACTCACCCTCGGCGCCCTGGCCTATGGCGACATCTGGTTCGGAGGCCGCACCAACAACCCCTGGAACCCGGGGCAGGGTTCGAGCGGTTCCTCCGCCGGGCCGGCGTCCGCCACGGCGGCCGGCTGCGTGCCCTTCGCCATCGGCACCGAGACCTACGGGTCGATCATCTCGCCCTCGGTGCGGTGCGGCAACTCGAGTCTGCGTCCGACGTTCGGCCGCGTGTCCCGCCACGGCGCGATGGCGCTGGTCTGGTCCATGGACAAGCTCGGCCCGATGGCGCGCAGCTTGCGTGACGCCGCGCTGGTGTTCGACGCGATCGTCGGCAGCGACGGACACGACCCGACCGTGCAGGATCACGCCTGGCGCGTCCCGGGCAGGATCTCCCTGCAGGGCGTGCGCCTGGGCGTCCCCGCGGGGAGCTTCGAGAACGACCCGGCCGGCAACGTGCTCGAGGAACTGCAAGCGCTCGGCGCCGAGCTGGTCGAGATCACGCTGCCCGACGTGAGCGCCTACAACCTCAACGCCATGCTGATGGCCGAGTCCGCCACGGCCTTCGACGAGCTCACCCGCGACGGACGCGACGATGCACTCGTCTGGCAGGCGCCCCAGGCCTGGCCCAACTCATGGCGTGCCACGCGCTTCCTGCCCGCCGTCGAATACGTCCGCGCGGCGCGCCTGCGCACCCTCGCCA
>JAJDER010000015.1 GCA_029259725.1 Planctomycetota bacterium
GTCAAGGAGCAGGGCCACGACGCCCGCGGCCATGCCCTCGGCGTCGTCGGGTTCGTAGAGCAGGCCGGTGTCGCCGTCATCGAGGGCGTCGGGCGTGCCGCCGACCGCCGTGGCCACCGGCGGGCACCCGTGCCACTGCGCCTCGAGGATCACGTTGGGCGTGCCCTCCACCGCGGACGTGAGCAGCTTGACGTCGGCGGCGCGCAGGATCGCGGCGACGTCCTTGCGCTGGCCGAGCAGGTGCACGGCGTCGCTCAGGCCCCGGGACCGCAGGTCGGCCAGGAAGGCGTCGCGCAGCTCGCCCACGCCGACGACGGCCACCGTCACGTCGGGCACCGCCCTGCGCACCCGCGCGATCACGTCGACGAAGAGCTGCGGCTGCTTCTCCTGCGCGATGCGGAAGATGCCGGCCACCAGCGGCTGGTCGTCGCGCAGGCCGAGTTCGGCCCGCACCGCCGCCGCGTCGTCCGCGGTGGGCGCCGCGCGGGCGGCCAGGTCGACGCCGTTGCGGATGACCGCGAAACGCGCGGGCGCCAACCCCATCCAGCGCGCGTAGTCGTCCGCGCCGGCCTGGGAGTTGGCCAGCAGGTGCACCTGCGGCAGGGCCACCAGGAACCCGTACCAGCGGTCCATCCACGGCTGGTAGAAGGCCGGGAAGTAGGTCGGGTTCACGTTCCGCGCCGAGAGCACCAGGTGCGGCGTGCCCACCAGCGCGCCCGCCGCCGCGGCGATGATGTTGGGGTAGTCGAGCCAGGCGTGCAGCACGTGCGGCCGGTCGGCGAGCAGTTCGCCGGCGAGGTCGAGCACCGGGTCGCGGATGACCTCGGGCAGCGAGCAGACCACCTCCGGGTCGAGGCCGAGCGCGCGCAGGGCCCGCTCGCCCTCGGGCCGGGCGATCGTGCCGGCGGTGGCCACGGGCACGTCGCCGGCGCGCAGCTCGTCGAGGTAGTGCGCGTTCTCGCGCGACAGGGCGTAGGTGGTCAGCACGCGCGGGCGATGCCCGGCCCGGCGCAACGCCACGGCCAGGTTGACCAGTTGTCGCTCGGCGCCGCCGCTGTTGAGCTGCCCGATGTAGAGCGTGATGCGCAGCGGCTCACCGGGCGCCGGGGCCGGCACGGGCACGATGCCCACGCGCTCGAAGTGGTCGCGCCACTCCTTCTCGCCGGGGAAGGACAGGGCGTTGCGCTGCTTGAGCGCGTCGTGCGCGTGGGCCCGGGCGAGGCGCCGCTGGTACCAGCGCACCGGGGCACTCACCGCGAAGGCCTTCTCCAACCGCAGCAGCGGCTTGGCGAAGGCGACCGAGCGGGCCGACCGCACCACCCAGCTCGTGCCACGCCGGTAGGCGAACCGCGTCACGCCGGCCCGGGCCAGCTCCAGCACGACGCGCCCGCTGGTGCCTTCGAGCCCGTCGAGCAACACGGCGCCGCGGAAGTCACCCTCGCGGACCGTGCGCGCCGTGCCCGACTCGAGCCGCGGCGGCGGGCCCGCGTCGACGCTGCCGTAGGCGATCTCGCCCCGCGTCGCCCGGGGCACCGCCCCGCCCACGACCAGCAACCGTTGCGCCGACGGGAACCGCGCGCGCGCCTCGGCGGGCGGCAGCTCGGTCATGGTCAGCAGCACCCAGCCGGTGTTCCGCGGAAGCCCCGGCTCCGCCTCCGCACCGGGGAACGCGCCGCGCACGACCTCCGCGTAGGCACCCATCAGGCGAGGCCCCGCGTCGAGGCGGGCGCGACCGACGCGCCGCCGGACGCGCCACCCGATGCGCCGGTCACGGCCGAGGTCCGCGGCGTCGTGGACGGCGTCGGCGGCGCCTCGTGCTGGCGCAACCAGGCCTCGAGCATCAGCACGGTCCAGGTCTGGAAGATCGAGAAGCAGTGCTCCTGTCGCTGGTGCGCGACGAAGCGCCGCAGCCCCTCGGTGCCGAGCGTGCCGGCCAGCTTGGCGCCGGGGGCCAGCAAGAGCTCGTCGGCCTGCCCGAGGATGTCCTCCTGCGTCCAGGCCTGGCCCGGCAACCCGAAGCCCAGCTTCCTGCGCGCGGTGTACTCGGTCGGCAGGTAGCGGGACGCGAGCCGGCGCAGCAGCGGCTTGGTCAGGCCGTCGGCGTAGCAGTGCTCGGCGGCCAGGCCCTGGGCGTACGCGGCCACGTCCCTGTCCAGCAGCGGGCAACGCACCTCCAGGGCGAAGGCCATCGACATGCGGTCCACCTTGGCCAGCACCGCGCCGGGCATGTAGGTCTCGGCGTCGATGCGGCGCATGCGGTGGATCAGCGGCGTCTCCAGGTCGCCCATCGACGCGACCATGCGCGAGCGCAACCGCTCGGCGTGGTTGCCGGGCACGTCACCGGCCAGGCTCTTCACGTCTTCCGGCATGAACATCAGCCAGCGCAGGCTGTTGTAGGCGTCGGCCGCGCGCCAGGCGCGGCGCTGGCGCACGAGCCACAGCGCGCGCATCTTCCAGTCGCTCTCCTCGCGCAGCGTCTCGCGATAGCGGCCGTAGCCGCCGAAGAGCTCGTCGCCGCCGTCTCCCGAGAGCGACACGGTCACGTGTTCCCGGGTGAACTCGCTCAGCAGGTACGTCGGCAGGCACGAGCTGTCGCCCAGCGGTTCGTCCAGCGCGGCGGCGATGGTCGGGAGCAGCGCGATCGCATCGGGTGCGAGCATCTTCTCGTGGTGGTCGGTGCCGAGCAGGCCGGCGGCCTCGCGCGCCTGGAGGTGCTCGGACTCGTCGCTGCCCTCGAAGCCGATCGAGAAGGTCTTCAGCTCCTGCCCCAGCTCGCGCGTGACCATGGCCGCGACCACGCCCGAATCGATGCCGCCGGAGAGGAACGCGCCCAGGGGCACGTCGCTCTGGAGGCGCTTCTCCACCGCGCGGAGCACGATCGGGAGCAGCTCGTCCACGAGCGGGTCGAGCTCGGCGTCGGTCACCGGGCGATAGGGCTGGCCCGGCGCGTGCCCGCCGTCGGGCTCGAAGCCGGCGTGGCGGCCCTCGTGGCGGATCGGTTCTCCGTCGCGGAAGTCGAACTGCAGCCAGGCGCCGGGCATGACCTTCTCGGCGCCGACATAGATCGTGCGCGGCGCGTGGACGTACTGCAGCAGCAGGTACTCGCCCACGGCCTCGTCGGAGATGCGGTCGTCGAAACCCGGCACCATGCGCAGCGCCTGGAGTTCGCTGGCGAAGGCGATGAAGTCGTCACCCTCCGCCACGTAGAGCGGCTTCTTGCCGAAGGGGTCGCGCGCAAGCAGCAGCTTCCGGTTGGACGCGTTCCACACCGCGAAGCTGTACATGCCGTCGAGCGCGTCGAGATTGCTCGCGTGGGCCGACGCGGTCAGGTACAGCAGCGCCTCGGCATCGGTGTCGGACTGCAACGTGTAGCCGCGCGACTCCAGGTCCGCGCGCAGCGCCTTGTAGTTGTAGATCTCGCCGTTGAAGCTCAGCCCGACCTGGCCGTCGGGCGTGACCATCGGCTGCCGTCCGCGCTCGGACAGGTCCAGGATGGACAGTCGACGGTGCGCCAGCGCGCAGGTGCCGCTCGGATCCACCCAGGTGCCCGCGTCGTCGGGGCCGCGATGCGTCAGCGTGTCGCGCATGGCCGTGGCGATCTCGGCCAGGCGCTCTCGCCCGAGGCGCCCCTTGGTGTCGACGATGCCCGCGATCCCGCACATGGATGTCAGCCCGCCAGTTCGGTGAATCGGCCGTACTTGTGGAAGCGTCCCTCGCCGACCTTGTGCCGACGCCCGAGGGTGCGCCCGAGCTTCACGCCCTGCCCCTCGGCCCGCTCCTGTTCCATGCGCCGCAAGTACGCGTGGAAGATGTCGTCCGGCGACTGCACGCGCAGTCCGTCCGGCGTGGGCAGGCCGCGGTTGGCGACGGCCACGTTGCGCCTGCGCGCCACGGCCTCGAAGGGCGGCACGCGCAGCGCGATCTCGGTGGGCAGCTCGCGCCACCCGGACTCGTGGACCGGCACGCCGTCGCGGTCCAGGAAGGCGTAGCGCTCCACCAGGCCCATCGGCTCGAGCAGGTCGTGCACCAGGTCCCAGCGCACGCAGGCGTCACCGGACAGCTCCGCGCGCGGCAGCCAGGTGGTGTACGTGCCGGCGATCGGCGTCTCCAGGTACGCGAGCGGCTGGTGCTGCTGCCCGTCGATCGTGACCAGGAGCCCCGGCTGCCGCATCTTCACCAGCGAGCCGTCCGGGTCCTCGACCACCACCTTCAGTTCGACCACGTCCGCGTAGCGCGCCTTGCCGCGCGCGCGGATCTGCTGCAGCTCCACGACCATGCCCTCGGGATCCACGCGCCGCACCGCCGGCCGGCCCGCGGCTTTGGCCTCGCGCACGATCGCGAGGGCCTGCTCCAGCGCCTCGTCCCAGCCTTCGGTCTGCGCCACCGGATCCGCGAAGACGTCGAGCCGCTCGGTGGCCGGATACACCACCACGGGCGAGAGGTTCAGCCCGATGTCGTGCTCGATGGCCCAGGCCAGGTTGACCGGCAGCTCCAGCAGGTTGGACTTGATCACGATCATGCCGACGCTGAACACGCGATCCGGCGCGTGGTAGTGCGACACCGCCTGCAGCACGTTCTCGACCACGCGGTCGAAGCGCGCGCCGGCCCGCACGATGTCGAAGGTCTCCTTGACGAAGGAGTCGATCGAGACCGACGCGTTGATGCGCGGGAACTTCAGCAGCTTCCGGAGCTCCTCGGCGTCGAGCAGCGTGCCGGTGCTGGTGTAGCCGAAGGTCAGGTTCGGGTTGTCGGCGGGATCGAACGCGTCGATGAACTCACGGAAGCGGCGGATCAGGTAGGGCTCGCCGCCGTGCCAGATGAACTGGTGCAGGAAGGGCACGTGCGCGAGCACGTCGGGCTCGGTGGCGGCGCGGTGCTGCACCTTGGTCAGGCGCACGGTGTTCTGGCTGCACGCCGGGCAGTCGATGTTGCAGTCGGCGGTGGAGATGAACGACAGCATCGACGGCTTGCTGGCGAGCACGGTGGCCTCGGCGCGGTACTCGTCGTAGGCGGTGAGCAGGTTGCGGCCCGAGTCGCTGTCGGGTTGCAGGCCCTTGAGCTGCAGGACGGTCTCGGTCTCGGTCTCGGTCGCCGTGTCCGGTGCGAGCGCGTCGGCGCGTGTCTCGGCGCGTGTTCCGGCGCGTGTCCCGGCGGACGCACCGGCCGGTGCGCCGTCACGGGCGTCGGCGGGCGCGGCGCGGGCCACGTGGCGCAGCTCGTACGCGCGGCCGTTGGTCACCGGGTCGGTGTTGTCGGACGCACTGAAGTAGAGCACGTCGCCCCAGATGGAGTAGCGGCCGGCGCCCTGCTCGCGGATCTCGTCGTGGATGTCGCAGCGCGTGAGCGGCCGGCCGTCCTCGAACAGGACCGGGTCGGGAGCACCGTGGTTGCCTGCACCGTCGTTGCCCGCACCGTCGTCCGCCGAGAGGCGCGCCGGCACCTGGAAGGCCTCGGGCAACGGCGTCACGAAGGCGTGGCCCACCTCGGGCGAGAACGACGCCGGCCAGCTGAACTTCGGGTAGGTCTCGGAGCCCCAGCGCCAGGCCATGCACTGGTGACACGGGTGACCTTCCGGCGGGCCGCCGGGCTGCGCATTGGCCTTGCGCAGCTCCTGGTAGGCGGGTCCGTTCCAGATCTCGTCGAGCGAAGACTCGTTGGTGTTCCCGAGCGGCTTGCCGCTGTTCGCGTAGCCCGTCCAGAAACAGCAGGGCACGACCTCTCCGGTGAGGTCGATGATCATCTGCTGCCAGGGATAGGCGCAGACGGTGCTTTCACCACATGCGGTCAACGGCGCGAGTCCAGGGTGGTTCGGGGTGGCGGCGACGAGCCCCCCCGGTCGCCGGCCCCGCTCAGACGAAGTTGCCGAAGAAGACCTTCAGGCGCTCGAACGCCCGGAAGCTGGTTCCGGCCGCCACGAGGGCGATCACTGTAACAACAGCCCAGGACCAGGGCGATTCGATCCGACCCCAGAAGAGCACGTCCCGGTACACGTTGACGAAGTGGGTGAAGGGGTTTGCGATCAGCGCCCAGCGGGCCGCGGCCGGCATCGAGAGCTGCATCTCCGGGGTGTAGAAGGCCGGGGTCAGGAACACGCCCAGCATGCAGAAGACGGTGACCAGCTCCTTCACGTCGCGCACGAAGACGCACAGCGCCGCGAGCCCGTAGGCCACGCCCAGCATGGCCACGGTCTGGAGCAGCAGCACGACCGGCAGCAGGCTCCAGGTCCAGAGCACCATCCCGTGCCGCAGCCCCACCCAGAGCAGGATCACCACCAGGCACACGAGATGCGGCACCAGCGCCGCGAGCACCGTCCGCAGGGGCAGGACCTCGGTCGGGAAGTCGGCCTGCTTGACCAGGTGCCCGCTGCCGATGACCGCCGAGCAGCCGGCCGCCAGCACCGTGGCCCAGGTGGTCCACGGCACCAGTCCCGACAGCACGTAGGTCGGGTAGTCGAGGACCGCGGTGGACTCCTCGCCGAAGCGGATCGCGAAGATCCACGAGAACACGGCGAGGTACACGAGCATCTGCAGCAGCGGATGGAACAGCGACCAGGCCACGCCGAACCCCGAACCGGCGAAGGGCGCGAAGAGTTCGCGGCGCGTGAGCCCGAGCACGAGGTCCTGATGGCGACGCGCCGAGCGCCACAGGCCGGTGAGGCCGGTGATCACGAGGCTCTGTGCTCCGCGTCCGATCCGGTCGGGGACTTCGCGTCGGCGGCTTGCGCAGCGCCCGCATCCTCGGTGACGGCGTGAGCCGCTCCGCGCAGCCGCCGCCGCTCCTCCCAGCCGCCGAGCCACTCGACCACCGAGGCCTCCCAGCGCGGGCGGTGCTTGCGGAACCAGGCGCCGCGGCTCTCGCGGATGGTCCGCTCGATGCGCGCCCCCACCGGGCGGCGATGATGCGGTGCGGTGTGCACCAGCCTCAGGGCCGGCTCGTAGACCACGCGGTGTCCGGCAGCGCGCACGCGCGCGGCGAGGTCCACGTCCTCGTAGTAGAGGAAGAAGCGCTCGTCGAAGCCGCCGACCCCGGCGAACACCTCGCGCCGCGCGAAGAGGCAGGCGCCGGTGAGCCAGTCGACGTCGCCGGCGGTCTGTGCGGCGGCGGGCAGGCGGCCTCGTTCGGCGCGCGGGCGGCGACGTCCGGCCAGCAGCCGCGCGAGGGTCGGGAAGCGGCCGACCGACGATTCCAGCGCACCGGTCGGCGCGAGGATGGCCGGGCCGAGCAGGGCCACGTCGGGCTCAGCCGCACCGAGCACGGTGGGCAGGAGCGCGAGGCCGCCGGTCGGGATCTCGACATCCGCGTTGCTGAAGGCCAGCCAGGGCGAGCGCGCCTCGGCCGCGATCAGGTTCAGCGCCGCGCCGAAGCCCGCGTTGTGGGCCAGCCGCCGGACGCGCAACCAGCAAGCCGCCGGGTCGTCGCGCACCTCGGTCTCGGCCAGGTCCGCAGAGCCGTCCGTCGACGCGTTGTCGACCACGATGACCTCGGCCGTGAACCCGCGCTCACGCCAGCCGTCCACCGCCGCGCGCAGTGACGGCAGCAGCGTGAGCAGATCCCCGGCGCTGTCGTGCGCCACGACGATCCAGGTCAACTTCGGTGCGGTGGTCCCCGATGCCATGGGGCCAGTGTCGCGATGGCGCCGCGGCGGGACAAGCGCGGCTGGCAACCGACGCGCGGTGGGTTCAGCTCCCGCCGCCCTGGATCGTGACGAGCAGCCCGCTCGAGGCGGACAGCCAGGTCGGCGCGCAGTCGTCCGGCCAGAGGAACTGCAGCGCGGCTTCGGCGTCGATCAGCCGCGGGTCCGCCGGCAGCTCGAAGGGGACCTCGACCGCGCCGAGGCCACTGCTCTCGACGGGCAGCAGGACGACCCGCGCCGGGTCGATCCAGATCTGGGCGCCACCGACGAAGAGTGGCTCGGTGAGCACCGCGGACGAGACGGCCAGGAAGCCCGAGGCCGCGGCCGGCGCGTTCGTGCCGGTCACCGAGAACGCCGCGCCAATCTGCGGCATGGCCGTCACGCCGATGCCGAGGGGGCCGTCGCAGCCGGGCGTGGAGGAACCGAAGCGCGCAGCGCCGGTGGGGAGCATGTCGAGGCGGGTGATCACCGCGTCGCCGAAGCCGTTCTGCGTCGTGTCGAAGGCGCCCGGCGTCGTCGGGTAGTCCTCGTAAGTCGAGCGACCGCCGACGATGACGTCGCCTCCGTCGGGAGCGAGCCACAAGGCCGTTCCGGGTGCGGAGAAGCCGTCCTCGTCTTCGCTCCCACCGAGGAGGGTCGAGGAGAGCAGCTCGGTGCCGTCCTCCGAGAGCCGCGAGACGAAGAAGTCCTGTCCGCCCACGAACCCGCCGCCCACGGTCTGGTACGCACCGGACGTCGTGGGGAAGTCCACCGAACGCGTGAACCCCATGAGGGTGGGCGTCCCGGCGCTGTCGACGGCGACGTGCTCCACCTCGTCGACCGATCCGCCACCGATCCACGTCGAGAACAGCAGCTCGTCGAGCCCCGACGTGAGCTTCGCGACAAATCCCTCGGTCGGCCCCTGGTACGTCGCATCGAAGGCGCCGGGCGTGATGGGGAAGTCCGGGCCGTCCGTCCGGCCTGCGACGGTGATCGAGCCGGCCGGGCCCACCGCGATGTCGGCAATCTGGACGTCGTCGCCACCGAAGTAGGTCATGGCCTCCAGCACCGAGGCGTCCGGGCTCAAGCGGCCCACGAACCCGCGCATCGGACCGGCGCTCCATGCCCCTGCCGTGACCGGAAGATCGGTCGACTGCGTGAACCCGGCGACCCAGATGCGACCGGCCGTATCGACATCCAGGGTATCGATCGTGTCTGCAGCGCTGCCGCCCAGGAACGTCGAGAACACGAGCTTCGAACCGTCGGCCGAGATCCGGGAAACGAAGCCGTCCCGAAACAGAGGGCCGGGCGCCGCAGGCTCCGGCTGGAAGGCTCCGGATGTTGTGGGATAGACCTCGGACGTCGAATCTCCTGCGATCGTCACTGCACCCGTGTCGTGGAGGAAGAGACCTCCGACACCCAGGGAGCCACACGCACTGACAAGGGTGGACCACACGAGGTCCGTGCCGTCCGCCGTCAGTCGGGTCACGAAGGCCGCCGCCCCGCACAGCGAGGTCTCGTAGGCACCTGGTGTCGTCGGGAATTCCTCGGACGCCGTGACACCGGCAAGCGTGATCTGACCTCCCGCATCGAGCTCCAGGCCACTCACGAGGTCGTTCTTCGATCCACCCAGGAAGGTGGCGAACTGCAACTCACTCCCACGGGCGTCGAATCGGGCCACGAACGTGTCGTTGGGGAAGAGACCGGACATGCCGCCGTGTTCGGACTGGAGGACCCCGGCTGTGACCGGGAAGTCGCTCGAGGTCGTCTTGCCCGTCACGAGGATGTCGCCACTCGGATCCACCTCGATGTCGACGAGGTTGTCGGTGAACTCACCACCCAGGTAGGTGGACCAGAGAACCCCCGGGTCGATGACGAGCGGGTGACCGGAGAACTCGTCGGGCACGACGAAACCGTAGGTGGCTCCGCCCATGAGCCGATAGTCGCATGGCACGGGTCGACGCTCTCCGCCGGAGAGTTCCAGCCAAGCGATCGGCCGCGGCTGCACGATCCGGTTCCCTCGCGCGGTGTGGATCGTCAGTTCGCCGCGCGGACCTCTCGAGAGGCGCTCCGCGCCGGTGCAGGCCACGACGATGTCGCCGAGCCGTCCCAGCTCATCCACGCGTAGGTCGTACTCGAGATGACCGGACACGCTCCGCCACTGGAGGTCGACGCCCTCGTACAGTCCGTGGTGCAGGACTCGCGCGAATCGTCTCACGCCGCGGCGCCACCGCTCGGGTGCTCCGACGAGGTAGTGGAAGACGCCCGGAAGTCGCTCCTGCCCCGCGGCTCGGACATCCGATGCCGCGCCGACGAAGCGGAGCTCGAGCGACTCCACGAGCTCGTCGGAGCCTGGATTGCCGATCCACAACGTCAGTCCGTCCGGCTCCAGGCGCGCGACTGCTCCGTCACCGTGGAGAGTGAAGGCCGCTGGTCCTTTCCATTGACCGAGGTTTTCGATGAACGTCCCCGCGATGAGCGGACGGTGATCGCTCGCGAGCGAAGCCCACGTCATGCCCGGGAAGCGGGCTGATGACACCGGGGTCGACGACTGGCGAGGCGGGGAGCGAGTCGACAGACCGCCGCTCAGGGCGCAGACGGCCGCCACGGCCACAAGGACGAGCGGGTGGCTCCGGCGACCAGTCGGCTGCCTGCGCTCCTCTGCACTCACTCGAGTCGGATCCACTGCGCCGGGCTCGGCTGGTGGTTGGCACTCACGGCCGTCAACATGTAGAAGCCCTTCGGCGCCCAGGCTTCGTCCTGAGGTGTCAGGACCGTCAACTCTCTCCTGAGTGGGTCCGCCTCGTCCACAGGTAGGTCGAATAGAATCTCTAACTCGACATACCGCTGTGACATGTCGAATGCGTGGGTGGCAGAGCCGTTCCTCAGCAGTGCGACACGGTCGATCTGGGCTCCGAGCGACGTCGACGACACCATGACTTCGATTGTGATCGCCGTGGCGTGGGGGTATGGGCTCGTGTGTGGATCCAGGAGCGAGTTGCTGTCGATCGCCGGCCGCGGCCCCTTGAAGAAGTAGGGCGGCGAGTAGATCTCGACCGTGTGATCGGGGAGATCTGAGCTGCTCGGGTTGACGCCGCCCGCAGAGAAGACGCGGCCGTCCGGCAACAGCCCTGCCACCGAGTGATAGCGGCGGTCCACCCCCTGGAAAGCCAGGTCGCCCCAGGCGGCCGGGGCCGGGGAACCGAACACCTCCTCGGGCTTGTAGCGCTCGGGGGTCTTCCTCGACTTGCAGAGGCCGAGGTTGTCGACCCCCTGCCCACCCACGGCCATGATGGAGCCGTCGAGCAGGACAACCGTATTGTGCTGGTTACGAGATCGGTTCATCGAAGCAGCCGGGAGCCAGACGGCACTGGGCTCCGGGTTGATCATGCGTTCGACGGTCGCGAGATGTTCGGGCGGCAGCGAGCTGGCGCAGATGCTCTCGAGTTCGAGCTCCCGGGTCCCTCCGCCCACGACGTAGACGACCTCCGTGAACCCGATCAGAGCATCGAAGGTGATCAAGTGGACCGAGCCGCCATTGACGCGCTGGGTGTCCATGAAATCCCCCTCCTCGAAACGGGGATCTCCTATGCACGGCATGGAGTTCAGATTGAAGTCCATGAACCTCGAAGCTCGGTTCTGAATGACCCCGACGTGTTCCGCGGCGTTGGTCTGCATGAGCATGTTCCTGCTCAGCAGGTGGAGGCGAGGATAGTCGAGCAGAGGAAGCGGTTCCGGGACGTTCACACAAGAACCGAAGTACGGCGTGTTCGGAGCCGGGGTAGCTTCCCAACCGGTCGCGGCGGAGTAGAAGTCCGCGTACAGGTCGGCCCCCGGAAGTTCCGGGTTCTGTGCGTGCCCCGTCACCATGACTCGTCCATCTGCGAGGAGCGTCGCCGTCGGATACCACCGATCCAGCGACATCGCACCGGCGTTGGTCCAGGCGAGGTCCGCACGCTTCGCCGTCGCGTTGAGCCGCCAGGCGTAGTCGTGGCCGGTGAAGCCGAGTTGGCAGACAGTGACCATCGGATCCGGGTCCACATCCATACACGAACCGTCCGGGTCCGTTCCGCCCACCCACAAGAGATCGCCGTTCGGCAGGAACGTGTGCCCTCCGCAGAAGAAGTCCTGGCTCGCGGAGGTCGGGTAGGGCGAGGGCACTGCGGTCACGTTGGCCGGGTCGCGCGGCTCCCAGAGGTACGTCCGACCGTATTCGTTCGACGGCGCGGTGCACTCGCTGCCCGTGTTGAAGCACACCCACGGTTCGTCGTCACGGATCCCGGGGAGCACACCGAACAGGACGCGCTGCTGCGCCTCACGTGGGTCACCCTCCCCGAGCTCGGGCGGTGGGAGCACCGCCGCATGGGCGATCTCGAACGTGGCCCATTCCGAATCCAGGTCGAGTTCGTAGGGCCCGGCCCACTGCCCGATCACGACTTCGAGCTGCGGATGGGCTCCCACGCTGGTTTGTAGAAACAAGAACGACATCAGAACGAACACCACACTCTTGGGTGTGCTCAGGGATCCCCCGATCCCCGGTAGCTGTGTGGACGACGAGTTGCTCTCGTCGAGTCCAAGCAGAAGCCTACCCCCGCTCCCCGATCGCGGAGCGCTACGGTGCAGCTACCTGCCTTGGCGGGCGCAGCGCCACACGAGGTCTCCCTGCGCTCGGAGGCCCCCTCATGCGCGAATCCCGCGACGCGCTGAGGCGTTCGCAACGACAAGCCAGCCGATCAGCCTTTCGGACCACGACCCCACGCCGAAGCCCTCAACCCTGCGAGCGCCCCTTCAGCCCGTTGCTCGCCGAGAAGCCCTTCGGGCCGCCGGCATCCGTGACCCAGTGCTGGAACCAGACGTCGACACCCGCGGGGACGCCCATGGGCCAGGTGAACGGCAACGCGAACGAACCGCCCGCGCCCACCGGCAGGCCGGGGATCACGAGGTCGGCGGCGGGCACGAGCACGCCACCCTTGAAGGCCGCGTCGATCTGCGAGAAGCCGACGACCAGCGCCGTGGTCGAGGACGCCAACGCATCGTCGAGGCTGAGCACGTTGGCCGAGCCGCCCGTCAACGGGCCGGAGCCGAACAGCGCCGGGGTCAGCGCGCCGCTCCCGGCGAGACCGTTGCCGAGGTCGGTCCAGGTGTCGCTGCGGATGTCGCCCACCGCGGCGATCACCGGCGCGGCCGCGTTGCCGACGTCGTCGGAGAGGGACCAGGTCACGGCCACACCGTCGGTCGCGCCCGTGGTCGGGATCTGCGCGAGCCACATGCAGCCGCCCTGGAAGTAGCCGTCGTCGCCGCCGGCGGCCTCGACCGCGCCGCCGCTGAAGGTCTGCCAGTTGTAGGAGACGAGCACGTTGCTGATGCCGTCGTCCACCCAGTCGTCCTGCGCGAAGAGGTGGAAGTCCTGACCTCCGGCGACCACGCTGCCCGGGACCTCCATGGCCAGCACGCGCGGGGCGATGGTGTCGATCGGGCCGTTGTTGTCGTAGATCTTGTTGATCTGCACGCCGGACTCGCCCTGGGCGGTGACCACGTCGTGGCGGCCGTCGTCGTCGAAGTCGCCGAAGCCGAGGTCCAGGGTCGAGTCGGTGATCTGCTCGAAGATGTTCACGCGGTTGAAGACGCCGAACGCGTCCTGCTCGTAGACCTTCTCGCGGTTGCCGCTCAGCGACCCGACGAAGACGTCCATGTCGCCGTCGTTGTCGAAGTCCATCGAGGCCATCTCGTTGTCGTCGTTGCCGTTCGTGCCGGAGAAGGTGGTCTCGGGCGGCGGCACGCCCAGGCCGCGGTTCTCGCCCCAGCCCTCGTTCTGGCCGACGATGGACTGCACCGCCGCGTCCCAGTCGCCGTCGTTGTCGAGGTCCGACCAGTCGACCTCGTAGCTGTTGCTCGTGCAGAGGTCATCCAGCGTGGAGTCGATGGTGAAGTGGCCCGTGCCGTCGTTGATCCACAGGCTGCTGCGCTTCTGGCCGCTGCTGCCGAAGCCGGCGTGGGCGATGTCGATGTCGAAGTCGCCGTCGTAGTCGAAGCAGATCAGGTCCTGGCTGTTGTAGATCTCGACCGGCGCGTGGGTCGCGGTCACGTCGGTGTAGAAGCCCGCGCCGTCGTTCTGGAAGAGCTTGGCCTGTCCCGGCATGCCGGTGAAATTGAGGCACCCGTCGTTGAGCGCCAGGTCGCGATCCCCGTCGTTGTCGAAGTCCGCCGCCACCACGCACCAGGCGGACATCGTCGTGAGCGGCATGCGCGTCAGGCTCTCGTCGGTGAAGTTGGCGGTGCCGTCGTTGATCAGGATGCGCGCGCGCTTGTTGGTGGCCGGGAAGGGGCCGGCCGGCGCGTAGATCAGGTCCAGGTCGCCGTCGTTGTCGCAGTCCTCGGCGATGACCATCTGCGCGTTGAAGTTGGCGACGTTGAGCTGGCTCGAGGCGTCGGTGAAGTTGCCCGCGCCATCGCCCAGGTAGAGCCGCTGCGGGAGCGCGCCGCCGGGTCCATAGTCCAGGCCGTTGGCGAAGGCGAGGTCCTCGAAGCCGTCCGCGTCGAAGTCGCCCACGGCCACGCCGTTGGTCCAGGTGGCGGGCGAGGACAGCGCGGCGGCGTCGCGCACGAACTGCTGCGCGGCGGCCGGGGCGGTGAGGAGCGCGAGGGCGGCAAGAGACGGAGCGAGGGCGCGGATGGAACGGAGCATGGATGACGATCCCTGGTGAGCGTGCGCGACGAGAGCGACGAAAACGGTGCGGAAGCTTACCACGGGGTCCCGGAGCGACCTCGGCGGCCACTGCGCGCTCGCCCTCATGCAAGCGCGCACACCCCCACGTCCAAGGGACCACGCGCGGGACGGCGCCGCCTCCGCCGACCCGCGCGGTCCCGGGAGGAGGATCTACGGTGTCGTCGCCTGCAGTCCGTTCGTGGCCGAGAGTCCCTTCGGCGCCGCGGCGTCGAGGATCCACGCCTGGAACACGAAGTCGATGCCGGCCGGCACGCCCGCGGGGAAGGTGGAGCCGAGGATCGCGAAACCGGTGCCGTCCAGCGGCAGGCCGTTGATCAGCAGATCCGGGCTGGGCCAGAGCGTGCCCTGCTTGAACGGGATGCCGATGGCGGAGAGACCGACGACCAGCGTGTAGCTGGAACTCGGCGCGCCGTTGGCGACCTGGAACGTGACCTGGGTGTTCGCCTCCAGCGTGCCGTTGGCGTTGAGGATCGGGTCGCCCTGCACGCCGGCGAGCGGGCTGCCGAGGTTGGTCCACGGGTCGACGTTCGGCGAGATGTTCTCGTAGAGGAACGTCGCCTCGCCCTGGTTGCCCACGGCGAGGTCGGGGTCGCCGTCGCCGTCGAAGTCACCGAAGGACGCCGTGCGTGAGTTGCCGCCGTCGGCGACCACCGGACCGCCGAGCACGGCGATGAAGGTCCCGTCGCCCTCGTTCAGGTAGAGCTCGTTGCCCTGGCCCGACGCGTTGGGGACGAGCAGATCGAGGTCGCCGTCGGCCTCGACGTCGACCCACTCGGCGCGACGCGAGGCGTTCGTCGCGGCGACCTCGGGGCCGCCCAGCACGCGCACGAAGGTGCCCTCGGTGCCGCCCTGCGCGCCGCCCAGGTTGCGGTAGAGAAAGTTCACCTCGCCCGAGTTGACCACGAAGAGGTCGAGGTCGCCGTCGCCGTCGATGTCACCCCAGGTGCCGCTGAACGAGTTGCCGCCGTCGTTGCCGACCGGGCCCACGGTGTCGGCCTGGTAGGTCCCGGCCAGCCCCGCCTGGGCGCCGCCCTGGTTCACGTAGAGGAAGTTGTTCCCGGCGCGGTTGGCCACGAACAGGTCGGGGTCGCCGTCGCCGTCCGCGTCGCCGAAGTGGGCGCCGTAGTTGTTGCCCAGGTCGGTCTGCGTCGGGTCGGACGCGGCCTGGAAGAAGACGCCGAGCACGCCGCCCTGGATGCCGCCGGTGTTCCAGTAGAGCAGGTTGCCCT
The DNA here is from genome assembly GCA_029259725.1 of Planctomycetota bacterium. Lineage (GTDB taxonomy): Bacteria > Planctomycetota > B15-G4 > B15-G4 > B15-G4 > JAJDER01. The sequence goes on from JAJDER010000015.1 coordinate 15,569, forward strand.
GGTCGTTGCTGTTGGCCACGAAGATGTCGAGGTCGCCGTCGGCGTCGATGTCGGCCACGTCCACGGCACGACTGTTGCGGCCGTCCATGCTCACCGGACTGTTCACGGCCTCGACGAAGGTGCCGAGCGTGCCGCCCTGCGCGCCGCCCTGGTTGAAGTAGAGCTCGTTGTCGTCGCCGAAGCGGTTCACCACGACCACGTCGAGATCGCCGTCGGCGTCGAAGTCGGCCCAGGCCGCGTCCTGCGACTGGCTCAGGCCGTTGACCAGCGGGTCGTTGAGGACGCGCTGGAAGGTGCCGGGGATGCCGCCCTGCACGCCGCCGAGGTTGCGGTACAGCGCGTTGACGGTGTCGTCCGCGGTGGCCAGGAAGAGGTCGTTGTAGCCGTCGTCGTCGAAGTCGACCCAGGTGATGTCGAAGGTCTCGTGCGGATCGGTGAGCAGGTTGGCGCCGGCCGCGGCCACCGAGACGAAGGTGCCGCCGAGGTCGTTGCGGTAGAGGAAGTTCTCGTTGTCGCCCGCCGCGGTGGTGTTGGCCACGGCCAGGTCGAGGTCGCCGTCGCCGTCGATGTCGGCCCAGCCGTTCTTGTGCGAGTAGCCCCCGTCCATGACCACGATGCCGGTCGCGACCTGGGTGAACTCGCCGTTGCCGTCGTTGGTGTACATGCGGTTGTCCGCGTTGCAGCAGCCGGACAGGTAGAGGTCGGGGTCGCCGTCGGCGTCCCAGTCCTCGAAGTCCGCGTGGAGCGTGACGTGGCCGTCGTTCACCACCGGCCCGGTCGTCACCGGCGAGAACTGGCCGGCCACGCCGCCCTGGTCACCGCCCTGGTTGAGGTAGAGCTCGTTGTCGTCGAAGAAGTTGCCGACCACCAGGTCGAGGTCGCCGTCGTCGTCGATGTCCGCGAAGTCTCCGGCCTGGCTGTCGGTGGCGAAGATCATCGGGTGGAAGCCGTTCATCTTGGTGAAGACGCCCGAGCCGCCGTTGGTGTAGAGGAAGTTGGTCTGGTCGCTGCCGTTGGAGACGAACAGGTCGAGGTCGCCGTCGTTGTCGATGTCGCCGAGCGCCACGCCGTTGCTCGCGCCGCCGTCGGTGACCGCCGGGCCCACGGTGAGCTTGGTGAAGTCGCCCTGCGTGCCGCCCTGCACGCCGCCCTGGTTGACGAAGATCAGGTTGTCACCGCTGTGCACGGCCACGACCAGGTCCAGGTCCAGGTCCGCGTCGAGGTCCCCGAAGACGGCGGCGCGGCAATCGGCCAGGTCGCTGACGATGGCGCCGGTGAACTCCTGCAGGAACACGCCCTCGGTGCCGCCCTGCAGGCCGCCCTGGTTGCGGAAGAAGGTGTTGTTGAGCGCGTTGCCGTTGCAGACGTAGAGGTCGAGGTCGCCGTCGCCGTCGGTGTCGGCCCACTGCGCCGCGGTGGAGAGCTGGTTGCCGTTGGTCAGCGGCGAGGCGAGGTCCTCGACGAAGTCACCGGTGGTGCCGCCCTGCGCGCCGCCCTGGTTCACGAAGAACTGGTTGGGGCCCTCGTTGGCCACGTAGAGGTCGGCGTCGCCGTCGCCGTCCGCGTCGCCGAAGGCCATGGCGCGGGATTCGTTGGTCGTGGTGACGATCGGGCCGGTCGTGATCTTCTCGAAGGTGCTCTGGGCCGCGAGCGGTGGTGCGACGGACGCGACGGCGAGGGCAGCAAGAGCGAGGGCGAGGATCGGCGTGACGGCGAGGCGCTTCGCGAGGCGGCCGGAAAGCGGTGCGCGATGGCCGGCAAGCGTTGCGCGATGGGCGGCAAGCGTTGCGCGAGCGGGCAGTGGCCGGAACGATGTCGTGCGGATCAGGACAGTCATCGGAGTCTCCTCGGAAAGCACCGCATCCCTCATCGGCGGCTGAGGGGGACTGCCTGGACTCTCACGTGGAGGCCGGCAGCACGGTGCCCGAAGTGTCGTTTCCTGGTGGATCCCCCCCGATGCGGGAACGGGCGCCGAGGGGAACGGATCAATGGCGCGTGACAGGGGGCCGCGACCTGGGGTCGCCCCGGCGTTCGCCGCACCGGCGCGGGATCTTGGCCCGAGTGGTAAGGGTATCGGCTCCGAGCGCCACGGGAAGTGACGGGAGCTTCCCCCTGACAGGACCGTCAGGCGCGGGGCGGCGGGCCCACGGCGCCGGCGCGCGCCTGAGGCCTCCACGGACCGGGGATTCCGGACTGCTAGACTGCCGGGCTTTGTTGCCCATCCCGGCGCCCAGGGCCTGATCTCGGGATTTGTGCCCCGCCGCGATCCGCCCGCGACCCTCGAGAAACGTGATGCCCGCTGCCCGCCGTGTCGCCCTGATGCTCGCCCTGGCCTGCCTGTCCTCGACCGCGCTCGCCGCCCCGCAGACCGGCGGGGGTGCGGAGGCCCGAGCCGCCGAGGATGCTGCCGAGGTCTTGGCCGCCGAAGCGCGCCGCGCCCACGCCGAGGCCGCCGTGGCGCAGTACCGCGACGACGTGCAGTCCATCCTGGTCGAGGCCGTCGCCCGCGGGCAGGCCTACGAGAAGCTCGTGGACCTCTGCACCACCGCGCCCCATCGCCTGAGCGGATCCCCGGGCGCGGCGGCGGCCGTGGAGTGGTCGCGCCAGGCGATGCTCGATGATGGTCTGATCAACGTCCGGCTCGAGCCGGTCATGGTCCCCCACTGGGAAAGAGGGTCTGTGTGCAGCGTGACGGTGGTCGCGCCCGAGCGTTATGCGGGCACGGACCTGACCGCGTTGGCGCTGGGCGGCAGCATCGCCACCCCGGAGCACGGCCTGGTGGCGGGGGTGATCGAGGTGCTGAGCTTCGACGAGCTCGGCCAGCGCGCGGCCGAGGCCGAGGGCAAGCTGGTCTTCTACAACCGGCCCATGGACGCGGCGCTCTTTGACACCTTCGCGGCCTACGGCGGCGCGGTGAGCCAGCGCACGCGCGGGGCGACGGAGGCGGCGCGGGTCGGAGGGATCGGGGCGATCGTGCGCTCGGTGACCACGCGCCTCGACGATTATCCGCACACAGGCGGCATGCGCTACAACGACGACGTCGCGCGGGTCCCCACCGCGGCGATCAGCACCCTGGCCGCAGAGACCCTCTCCTCGATGCTGGCCACCGCACGAGCGAACGGCGAGGAGCTGCTTCTGCGCTTCGAGCAGGACCCGGTCTGGCACGAGGACGAGCCGTCTTTCAATGTCGTCGGCGAGATCGTGGGCCGCGAGCACCCCGAACAGATCCTCGTGGTCGGCGGGCACCTCGACGGATGGGACGTCGGCCAGGGCGCCCACGACGACGGAGCCGGAACCTGCCAGAGCCTGGAGGCGGCGCGCCTGCTGCTGGCGCTGGACCTGAAGCCGCGGCGCACGATCCGCGTGGTCCACTTCATGAACGAGGAGAACGGCCTCGGCGGCGCGCGGGAGTACCACCGGGCGCACGCCGAGGAGATGGACCGGCATGTCTTCGCGATGGAGTCGGACAGCGGTGGATTCTCACCGGAGGGCTTCTCGAGCTTCGCGAACCCGGACGCGATGGCGTACCTGGTGGCGATCGGTGAGCTGATGGGCAACGCGAACTGCGGGATGCTGAAGCGCGGAGGCGGCGGCGCGGACGTGAGTCCGATGGCGCCGGACGGGGTCGTGACCGCGGGGTTGAAGGTGGATCCGGCGCGGTACTTCGACGTCCATCACAGCAACAGGGACACGCTGGCCCAGGTGAGTGACCGCGAGGTGAACCTCGGCGCGGGGGCGATGGCGGCGATGCTGTGGGTGTTGGCGGAGATGGAGGAGACGTTGCCGCGGAATGCGGGGACGACCGGAGGGTGATGCACACGCCGAGGTGAGCGGTGCGTCTCGCCGTGGAGCCCGCCGTGCCCTACTCCTTGGGAGCGTGCACCTGGTGCCACATCTTGTTGAGCGCGTCCCGACGCTCGCCCTCGGCGAGCAGCGTTTCGCGCCGCTTGTCCTTGGCGATCTTGAGCACGGCGTCGAGGTCACCGGGCTTGTCGAGCAGGACGATCTCCGCCGTGTTGAGCGCGAAGATCCCGTCCGGGTGATGCCGCGGCTCGCCACTCGGGTCGAGGGTGACGAAGGCCACGTTCGAGCCGACCTGGAGATTCTTCCAGATGTACGACAGCGGGCGACTCACATCCGCCCTGAGGCTGAAGACGACGACGCGCTCAGGGGAACCGACCGTCACGGCACGAATGAGCCCAGGCTCGTCCTCGCCGGGCTCGATCTTCTCGACGACGACAGCGGTCGTGTGGGCATCGACCTGCGGACCTTGGGAGCAGCCCATGAGCAACGCCGCGCAGACGGCGGCGGACAACGACGCAAGCTTGAACACGATAACCCCCACGGACCCACCAGAAGGGCCGGACAACACGAAGTGAAGAACTTCGAAGGAGTGTAGGGAGCGGGCTTCCGACGTCAAGGCGGGGACGTGCGATGGGAAACCGGGGGGAGGCCCGACGAGCCCGTGGTGGTGGCGCGCCGCTCGCCTCGGGGACGCCGTCCTGGAGGCCGATAGGTGGAGATCGGGGGATGGCGAGACCCTGGAGGCGGCGCGGCTGCTGCTGGCGCTGAACCTGCGGCCGCGGCACACGATCCGCGTGGTCCATGAACGAGGAGCACGGCCTCGGCGGCGCGCGGGCCTACCGCAACACCTCGACGAGAGGCCGCGGCACGTCTCCACGATGTAAGCGGCGTTGACCTGATAGGCTCGGGTCTCGTCGCGGTGGACGCTCCGCCCTAGGGACCCGGGGAAGCGCATGACAGCGGACAGAGCGGGCCGCGCTTCGGCGCCGCGGAGTGCCGCACAGAGCTCTCGACGAGAGGCCAAGCGGCCACCGAAAGGACGTCGCCCACGCCCGGCCCGACTCTTCATCAGCTACTCACATCGCGACGCGGAGCTCGTGTCCGAGGTCGTCTCCCGACTCGAGGAGAAGGGATTCTCGTGCTGGATCGCCCCCCGCGATGTCCAGGGAGGCTCGCCTTGGGGACGATCGATCGTCCACGCGATCGAGGCCTGCGACGTCTTCACGCTGCTCCTGACCAAGCGCTCCAACCGGAGCCGCCAGGTCCTGCACGAGGTCGAGCGGGCCATGTCCAAGGACAAGGCGCTCCTCCCCGTCAAACTCGATCCGTGCGACGTCGGCGAGCACCTCGAGCTCTACCTCGGCGCGGTCCACTGGGTGGAGGCCATGGGCTTCGACGCCGAGCAGATCGCCGAGGTGGTGATCGAGAACGCCCAGCGCCGAAGTGGCCTTGCCCCCCTGGCGCCCGGCCGCAGGGGGAGTCCGTGGGCCAAGGTGCTCCTCGGACTCGCCCTCCTGGCGGCCGTCGGTGTGACCTCCAAGTTCGCACCCTGGTCGCGAGAAGCCGCTGCTCCTGCCTTCGCAGACGTTCTCCCCGCCTTCCGCTTCGACGAGACTTCGCTCTACTGGCAGCCGTTCGCCAAGACCGCTTCGCTCGATGGCGCCACGACGCGGCAGTTCAGCCCGTCACCCGATGTCATCCGAGCCGTCCAGGAGACGCCTCTTCCCGGCCTCCTCCAGCGCATGCCGTCGAGCCTCCCGCGGCTCGCCGAGGAGGTTGAGCAGATCGTCGGCGTTCCCATCGTCGTGGACCTTGTCCTCCCCGACGTGGACTTCGAGTTGAGCGACGCCGCGGAGATGCTCGGCCTGGGCACGTACAAGCCCGACGAGATCACCGCCGCGCAACTCCTCGACGCGATCTGCGAGTTCGTCCCAGGCATGGCGTGGACCATCGTCCGGGATGGCGTCTGGATCACGACGCCCCAACGTGCCGCGCTGCGAGCCGTCGCGTTCCACCACTTCGTGGGGGACCTCGTGGCCGCCGAGGCCCCGCTGATCGGATCCGATTTTGCCGACCGGCAGCCGGCCTGGCCCACGCTCGAACGGCTGGAAGACGTCACCACGACGGCCGCCGACACGAGTGAAGTGCGCGCGGTCATCGAGGCGTGCATGCTACCGATCGATGCACGGGGACGAGCGGTGGGCGCGATGTCCCAGGGAGACTTCGTCCAGCTGCAACACGACCCGGAAGTCCACGCCGCCATTCACCACCTGTTGATGGCGTGGCGTGAGGGGGCCGGTCTCGGCAGCAGTGATGATCTCATGCCACTCCGCCTGCTCGAGGCGAGAGCCGACGAGAGAAACGCGGAAGCGGCGGAGCGACTCGCACGCCTTCCCATCGTGGCGGACTTCCATGACACACCCATCGAGGAGTACGTCGACTTCCTGACCCAGATGACGGGTCTGGACTACCGATGGTCCGCGAACGCCAGCGATGCCGTCATGAACAGCGACTTCGCCATGCGGGCGCCTCTGATGAGCGCACTCGAGGTCCTCGACCTGCTGCAGCGCGACAACCAGGATCTCAGCTGGACTCTCGATGACGGCAAGATCGTCCTGGTGGACGTGATCGAGGAGGAGTGGGAGGCCGACCGCCTCTGGGTCCACGACGTTCGAGGCCTCCTCGCCCGGCACGAGATGACGGGGGAGACCCTGCGCAGTCGCATCGTGCGGAGCATGGGAACGCCCGAGGAGCAGCTCCGTGCCGACCGTGCCCTGTGGGTCACTGACGAGGGCCTGCTCCACGCGTTGATGCCGACCTGGGCCCAGCACCACGTGCAGGGGCAGATCGACGAGTTCCGCTCCGGGGATTAGCGGCCGTGCGCTGGATGCGGCGCAGCATCGCCTGAACGAGACCTCGCATACTGGCGCCGAGCCCGGACAGCCGCTCGATGCGGGGCTCGAGCGGGCCACCGAAACGGGGTGGCGTCATCGTCGAGATGCCCGCCGGCGTGTTCTCCGTCTACGCCACCAACCTCGTGGCGAGCCGCAACGTGAACGTGGCCGGCCTCGACACGGCCGAGGGCGGCTTGAAAGAGCCGCCGGCAGGGATGCGCGTCGTCAGCCTCACGATCGACTGCGAACCCCGGCCCATGCCTGGCCGCACCCCGGCGCACCAGCACGCCCATGTCAGCGACGAGGGCGCGGGACGATTCCTCGAGCCGGACAACGCCCGAACGGCGCCTTTCCGGACCACCACCTCAGCGGCTACCTTCATGCGTCGCCCACGACCTCGAGCCGGGAGACACACCATGCCGTTCCTGAAGCCCTACGAGCCGCAGACCTACGCGATGTGCCGGATCGTCGCCGGCTTCCTCATGCTCTGGCACGGCTCGCAGAAGGTGCTGGGCTGGCCGTCGGGCATGCCGGACATGGAGATGCCCTGGCACATCACGTACGTCGCCGGGCCGATCGAGCTGCTCGGCGGGCTGTGCGTGTGCATCGGACTGCTCGTGCGACCGGCGGCGTTCCTGCTCAGCGGGACGATGGCCTTCGCCTACTGGATGGCCCACGGCACCCAGGCCCTGCTGCCGCTCCACAACGGCGGCGAGCTGGCGGCGCTGTACTGCTTCCTGTTCCTGTTCATCGCCGCGCGCGGGCCGGGCCTCTGGAGCCTGCAGAGCGAGGACTGAGCCTCACCCCGCCCCGCTCGACGCCAGCAGCGCGATCAACGCCGCTGCCCGCTCCCCCTCTCCCAACGCCTCATCCGCTCGCACCGCCGCTGCAATCTCCGCCGCCGTCTCCCCCGCCTCCAGCCGCTCCGCGATCCGCGCACCCCACACCTCCAGCCACGCCTCGTGCTCCACACGCTCGGCGTGCCGCACCCGGGCCGGCACCGAGTCCCAGAGCCGCACCGTGCCGTCGCCCGACGACGTGACCAACCGTGTCCCGTCCGGGCTGAAGCTCACCGAGTGCACGTAGTCCTCGTGGCCCTGGAGCACGAGCAGCTCCTGCCCGCGCTCGACGTCCCAGAGACGCACCGTGCCGTCCCGGCTCGCGCTCGCCAGCCGCTGGCCGTCGGGACTGAAGTCCAGCGAGTACACGATCTGCCCGTGTCCCCGCAACACCGCCAGCTCGCGCCCGTCCCGCACATCCCACAGCCGCACCACGCCCTCGGTGTCTCCCGTCGCGATCAGGCTCCCGTCGGGGGACTCGGCCACGGTGATGGCGTCCGTGATCACGGCCGGCGGAGACGGCGCCTCCGATCGAGCGAGCAACGCGCCGTGTTCGAGGTCGAGGATCTCGAAGCCGCCGTCGCGCCCGAGGATCATCGTCGAGCCGTCACGCCCCAGCCGGTACCTCTGCATCTCGCGCGCTTCCCAGCTCGCCGCCGACCGGACTCCGGGCGACAGACCCCGGAGCGCTCTGCGGCCGTTCGGGTACGTCCCCGGTTTCCCCTCCCGGGCGGGCAACTCCGTCCGGAGAAGACTCGGGGCCCCGATCGCGCTGTCCCAGGTGGCGACATCCAGTCCGGAGCCGGCGCACAGTCTCGTGCCGTCCGACGAGAAGCCCAGCAAATGGATGCGCTTCGAGCCAGGGAACGGCAGCCGTGCCACGAGACGGCCGGTCGCGACGTCCCAGACCGGGACCTCGGGCTCTCCGCCGACGGCAGCGACCAGTCGGCCGTCGTGGCTGAAGACGGCCTCGTACAGGTACCCGGACGAAATGCCCTCGACGGGGCGCCCCGACTGGACCGACACGTCGAAGATGCGGGCGGCGCCCACCGTGTGGACCAGCAGCCGTCCACCGCCCCGGTCGAAGGCCAACGAGACGCGCGGCACCGACGGGACCTCCCCCAGACTCAGACCTCGCATCCTGTGGCCCCGGTCCACATCCCACAGGTCGACGCGTTGCGTCGCGCGGGCGGCGGCCAGCACCGATCCGTCGGGCGAGAAGGCGAGGGCGAAGGAACGATGGCGGTACCCGCCGAGGATCTGTTCCCCGCCTCCCTCCCCCAACTCGAAGAGCTGGAGGTGGGTCTCCCCCATCAGCGCGACGCGGCGGCCGCCGGCATCGATGGCCACGCCGGCCCCCTTGCCGCCGAGGCGGGTCGGCCCCTCGTCGTCGAACACGCCCGACCCGAGCCGAGGGTCCCAGGCGCACCAGGCCACGCGCTCGCCGTCCGCCGGCAGGCGCAGCTTGACGATCTCCTCACTCGTGGCTTCGTGGGAGGCCAGCGTGTCGCCCGTCGCGACGTCGATCAGGCTCACCGCCGCCAGCGCATCGCGCACGGCGACGCGTGCGCCGTCGCCCGAGAGAGCCAACCCGTTCAAGCCGCGCTCCAGGGATCGTTGCAGGACCACGACGGGCTCGTCGTCACCCCCGAGGCTCCACACGGTCAGACCCGCCGGCTCGATGAACATCGCCGCCGCGTGGGAACCGTCCGCCGAGAGAGCAACCTCACCGACTTCAGCGGCGCCCGTCGCCAGCGCCCGCTCCGCACCGGAGGACACGTCCCGCAAGAGGATCGCGTCATCGGTGACATGGAGCAACAGCGGTCGCCCCGCGGGGTCGAAGGCGACGGCGCCGAGCGGGAGATGCCTGGTCCCGGGGTCGACCTCGATCGACATGACGACCGGGTCGAGCGCGTCCGCGAGGTGACCGAACTCCCACCCTCGGTACTCCTCCGGCACGTCCGCCAGGCTCGCGAGCGCCGCGACCGGGTCCTCGAGCGCCTGGGCCGCGGCGAGACCGGCACGATACCCGGCGAAGCGGGCCTCGGCCTTCTGCTGTGCCTCGGAGAGGCCGAACCAGACGGCGAACCCCAGCCCGACGAGCAGCGCCACGAAGGCCACGGCGACCCCGGCCACGAGCCCACGGTGCCGCCGCGCGAACTTGCGCACCTGGTAGAGGGTGCTCGGCGGGCGGGCGAGCACCGGCTCGTGGTGCAGGTGGCGCACGACGTCCGAGGCCAGCTCCAGCGCCGAGGCGTAGCGCCGACCGGGCTCCTTCTCCAGCGCCTTGGAGACGATCGTGTCGAGGTCGCCCCGGAAGACGGTGTCGATGGACGCCAGGCGCGTCGGCTCGTCCTCGCGGATGATGCGTGCGGCCTCGGGGATCGACCGGCCGGACAGCTCGTGCGGCAGCCGACCGGCCAGCAGCTCGAACAGCAGCACGCCGAGGGCGTAGACGTCGCTGCGGGCGTCCACAGCGTGCACGTCGCCGGTCACCTGCTCGGGGCTCATGTAGGGCAGGGTGCCGATGAGCTGCCCCGTCGCGGTCTGCAACGAGACGACCAGGCTGTCTTCGTCGACCGAACGCGCGACGCCGAAGTCGAGGACCTTGGGCTGTCCGACGGTCCGGGCCGAGCCGTCGGCGGTCGTGGTCGCGCTGGCCTCGCGCGTCACGAGGATGTTGTCGGGCTTGAGGTCGCGGTGCACGACGCCGTTCAGGTGCGCGTGGTGCACCGCGTCGCACACGCGCGCGAAGAGTTCGAGGCGCGCGTTCGTGTCGAGCTGCTGCGCCTCGGCATGAGCGGTCAACGGCTCGCCCTGGACTAGCTCCATGGCGAAGTAGGGCTGAGGTCCGGCCCCGAGATCGATGGCCCCCGCGTCGTAGATCCGAGCGATCCCGGGATGGGTGAGGCGCCCGAGGACCACGGCCTCACGCTGGAAGCGCTTGACGACATCGCCGGAGACGTAGCCCGGTCGCACCATCTTGAGCGCGACCCGGCGGCGCGGGTTGTCCTGCTCCGCTTCGTAGACCGCCCCCATGCCCCCGGCGCCCAGCAGGCCCACGATGCGGTACTCGCCGACGCGCTCCGGCAGCGCGGGCGCGTCGGTGCCCGTCAGCTGATCGGCGGCCCCCGCGAGCAGAGCGGCCGCTTCCCCGGTCCGCGGCTCGAGCAGGCCGTCGTCAACCTCGGCCTCGGCCAGCAGGGACTCGACCTCCGCGCGCAGGGCCGGGTCGCCGTCACAGGCCCGGTCCAGGTGGACAGCGCGTTCCGCCGGCCCGAGGTGGCGCACCTCGCCGAGCAGCGCTTTCACACGGCGGAAGGGGACCTGGGTCACGCGCACTCCCATGGTGGCCGGTGGCCAGGGCGCCCGATTCTAGCGAGCTGACCGGCGTCGCGGTTTTTTCTGGGTGGTCCGGGGGATTCCGACGCCGGATGGAGCGAGGGGGGCGGGTTCCCGGCCGCGGATCGACTGCGGCCGAGCCCCCCGGGCGCACCAGGAGGCTCCATCGTGTCCTCGCATCCGCTGCAGACCACCGGCCGGACCGTGCTGTCGGTCCTGGTCCTGTCCCTGGCTCTCATCGTTCCTGCGAGCGCGACCGCGCTCGACGGCGAGGTCCCCACGCACGTGGCCGGGCTGCATCACGCGCTCGGCCAGCGCATCGCCGCGATCGAGGCCCTGCCCGAGCCGACGAAGACCGAGCTCAAGGAGTCCAAGTCGCTGGCGAAGGCCCGGGACCATCTCGAGCAGTACCTCGGCGACGACGACAAGCAGGACCTCAAGCGGCTCGTCGTGGCGGCCTCGGCCGTGGTCAAGGCGAAGTCGCCCGACGGCGCCATCCAGCTGAAGGTGGAGGAGATCCGCGACCGGCTCGACCAGCTCGGGCTCACGTTGCGGCAGTCGGCCCTCGGTCTCGTGGACCTGGTCGAGCACGAGAAGACCGGCATCAAGGTCGGCAAGACCGTCGACAAGGCGGACACGCTGCGTGAGAAGGGCTTGGCGCAGTGGCCGGGCCACCACGGCAAGGGCGCCAAGGTGCTCTCCAAGGCCGTGAACAAGTACCGCGCCGCGCTGAGCCAGGGCTTCAAGAAGCAGGTCAAGGAGGCCACCAAGCTCCCCAACGACGCGCGCCCCACCGGCCTGACCGTGCTCACCGGCGACCCCCAGGTCCACCACCCGTTCAAGGTGCTGGTGGCGACCGAGCTGGCCGAGCCCGCGCAGGAGCTGTCGATCGCGCTGCGCGCCTTCTTCGCCGAGGACGTGGACGGCCCCCCCGACACGCCGGTGCGGGATGCGGTGCTCGGCGTCCACACGCTGCACGACGTGCCCGCCGGCCCGCGCCAGGACGAGCTCGAGTTCCGCATCCCGATCATGCGTGATGAGACGATCCTCACGCGCGACGACCTGGGCGACATCGGCTGGTCCATCGACGTCTCCGGCACGACCGCCGTGTCCGGCGCCCACTCGGGCAACCAGGCCATCGTGTTCGAGCGCGACGACGGTGGCCCGGGCGCCTGGGGCGAGGTGGCCACGCTGCTGCCGCCGAGCGGACTGGCGTCGTTCTTCGGCCGCGACGTCTCCATCCACGGCGACACGATCGTGGTCGGTGCGAGCAACGACGACACGCTGGGCACCGACGTGGGCGCGGCGCACATCTACGAGCGCAACCAGGGCGGCCCCGGGAACTGGGGCTTCGTGAAGACGCTCTACCCGGACGACCCGCCCGGCGGCGAGATGCTGTTCGGTGCCTCGGTGGCCATCGACACCGACACGATCGTCGTGGGCGCCTACCGGGAGATCGCCTCCAACGGCCAGCTCTCCGCCGGCGCGGCCTACATCTACCGGCGCAACAAGGACGGCCCCGAGGCCTGGGGGCAGGCGGCGCGACTGCAGAACCCGACGCCCGCCAGCGCGCCGTTCGAGGACTTCGGCTACGACGTGGCCATCGACGGGAGCACCGTGGTGGTCAGCGCCATCGGCGTCGACAACTTCACCGGTGAGGCCCACGTCTTCGGTAAGGACGTCGGCGGCGTCAACAACTGGGGTCACGTCCAGGCGCTCCCCGCTCCGGGAGACCTCGAGGAGTTCACCACCTTCGGAGAGAAGATCGACTTCGACGGGGAGACGATCGTCGTCGGGGCCTACAACGACACGTGGCAGGGCCTGGCGTCCGCCGGCACCGTCCACGTCTGGGAACAACAGGGACCGACCTGGCTCCGCATCGCGGTTCTCGACGCGGGTCCCGACCTGCTGACGTCGAACTTCTTCGGGCGCTGGCTCGCCGTCGAGGGTGAACTCATCATCGCCGGCGGCTCCGGTGCCCCGGGGGCGGACGGCGCCGCCGTGTTCCTGCGCACCGAGCCCATCCCGGGCGACCCGGAGTGGGACTGGCTCATGAAGCTGGAGGACAAGAGCGGGGAGGTCCTCGAGGGCGGATTCAGCCCGGGTGTCGCCGCCATGGACGGCGACACGATCGTCGTCGGCAACAACACCGATGACGTGGTCCACTTCCTGACCGGCATGGAGCGCATCGAACCCGGGGACTGGTACATCGCGGTGGAGACCGATCCGCACGGCCGGATGCTCGAGACGCTGGCCGAGGACAGCGAGGACAACAACCTCCTCATCGACGACGACGCGACCGGGATCCTGGGCGACAAGATCAACGCGCCCAACGTGATCCTGGAGTCCGTCGAGCTCAGCCCACACAAGATGTTCGTGGACACCGACGGCACGTCCGTCGTCCCCATGAGCCTCAACGCCCGGATCTCGATGACGGGCAAGCACGACGGCCCGCTCCCGGGTGTCGTGTTGCGGGGCTTCGCTTCGATGCTGGTGGACGTCGGCAGCGCACCCCAACCCGTCGTGCAGACCGGCTTCTTCGAACCCGTGCCGAATCTCCAGGTGGAGAACCTGCAGCTCCCGCCGCTGGTCGTGAACGACCCGCTCGACATCCACGTCGACTTCCTGCTGGAGCTGCCGCCCGAGACACCGCTCGTGGACGTCGGCAACTACGTCGCCGACTTCACCTTCTTCGTCGAGAAGGCCGGACAGTACGAGCCCGAGGGCGACGACGACCAGCTCTCGATCGACGACTTCCCCTACAACGTCATCCCGATCGACGACTGCTCGTACACCCAGTCGTTCGTGACCAGTCTCGGGCCCGACGAGGTACGCGGGACCATCGACATGGCGGCGCACCTCGAGATCGTCGGGAGCAAGGCCGACCTCGATCCCACGACTCCCGTCCTCTTCGCGGGCAGCGAGGCGGAGGCCGGGATGGTGGCCACCGTCTTCGGGGTCGGGAGCGTGGACTTCTTCGGCGTCTCGGCCGACCTGATCGAGGCCGGCGCCGTGCTCGAGCGCGACCCGATCCAGGACTACGGCTTCCTGGCCGCCGACCTGGTCTTCCAGGAGCCGCTCACCGGCAAGTCCTTCGTGCTCTATGCGTTCGGGCCGTATGACAGCGTCGACCTGCAACAGGACGGGCTGAACTTCCCGGACGGCGTGAGCGAGTGCGACGGCGGCTTCTGCTTCGAGAAGACCTTCGACGTCGACAAGAGCTTCGAGAAGGAGGCGGTCTTCCTCGTGAGCGGCATCCCCGTCACGGTGACGGGCACGGTCGAGGGCGCGATCGGCATCGACATCACGGCCCAGGCCAACGACGAGTTGAGCCTGGAGGTCGAGCCGTTCCTGGAGACCTCGGCCTCCGCCCGTGCCGAGGTCGGCGTGTGCGACTTCGAGTTCGACGACCCCACCGGGCTGACCGACTTCCTCGGCTTCAGCTTCTCCGGCGGTGGCTGCGTCGGCGCCGACGGCGAGATCACGCTCATCGACGACCGCTTCCGCGCCAAGGTCGGCGTCGGCATGAGCGTGGTCGAGGGCATCGACGGGCTCGGCATGGCCGCCACCAGCATCGACACGGCCATGTGCTTCCACGTCTCGAATGACCTCGACATGCTGCACGGCGAGCTCACCGCCTTCGCCGTCTGGACCACGCCGGCCTGGTGCAGCAGCTTCATCGGGATCCCCTACCCCTGCGGGACGAAGGCCCACAAGGCGGAGATCGACATCGTGAGCTGGCACGGCTTCAGCTTCGACCACGTGCTCATCGACGAGACGCACCCGCTGTGCTGCGTGCCCGTCGTCGGCCTGCCCATCTGCCCGCCGGAAGGCACCAGCGTCTGCAGCCTGGACGACTGAGAGACGACCGAGAAAGGAACAGAACGATGAAGACGATCACCTCGAGGGCCCTGCTCGCCGTCGCGCTGCTCACCACGTTCGCGTGGGGACAGCAGCCTCAGACCGAGCCGACCCTGTCCGACTTCTCGGCGCGGTTCGAAGCCCGGAGCGGCAACGACCTGGCCCTCTCGCTCGAGTTCGTGAACGCGCTGCGGGACGACAGCGGCATGGCCTCGGCGGTGCCGGCGCTGCTCCGCGGGGGCGGCGTCTCGACCGACGCCTCGCGGACCATGCTCCACTCGCTCGAGCGCGCCGGGACGTCGGCCGCCCAGCGCGCGCTGGTCACCGTGTTCAGCGACCCGGCCCAACGCCACCTCGACCGCCTCCGCGCCGTCGTGGCGGCAGGCGGCGTGGCTGCCCCCACCAAGGAGACGCTCGACGGACTCTGGGGCGCCGCGAACCAGCGCCACGACCCACAGGCCGTCGACGTGGCCAACACCGCCCTGCTCGCCATCGGCGTCGTGGGCTCCACCTACCGCGACCTGCAGCCCAAGTCCTACCCGGCGGTGCGCGACTCGCTCGTGGGCAGCCTGGGCATGGCGGCCGACCCGATCGAACGCTCCATGCTGCTCAAGGCCCTCGGCAACCTGCACGACCCGGTCGTGGGCTTCGACGCCAACGTCTACCTGTTCGACAGCTCGGCCACCGTGCGCGCCTCGGCCGCCGATGCGCTGGGCTTCATGGGCGCCGAGGATTCACGTGACCTCATGCTCTCCGTCCTCGTCGACGAGCCGCGGGGCGTCGTGCGCGCCGCCCTCGTCGAGGGGCTCAGCTCCCTGACGGCCGACGCCGGGGCGCTGGGCATCGTGCACGAGGTCATCCTCGACGAGGCCCACCCCGGAGCCCGTGCGCACATGGCCGCCTACCTGGGCGAGCACCTGGACCTGATCCCCGAGGCCCGCGAGACGCTCGAGGCGATGATGCGCACCGACCCGTCCAACCGCATCCGGATCCTGGCGGCGTCGACCCTGTCGCACCCACCCGTCGGAGGCTGAGCCGGCAGCGCGTCAGTCGCCGTTCGACGCCCGCAGCTCCCGCCCCAGCCAGAGCCGCGCCGCGTACCAATCGTTGTCCACGGTGCCGGTCGACACGCCGAGGTGCGTGGCCGTCTCCTCAATCGTCAGGCCGCCGAAGAAGCGCAGCTCGACGACCTTCACGGCGCGTGCGTCGTGCTGCTCGAGGCGCTGCAGCAGGTCGTCCAGCTCGACCAGGTCGAGCTCCCGAGCGCCGCCGTTCACGAGCGGCTCGTCCAGGGTCACGCGCTTCCACTCGCCACCGCCGCGCCGGACGCGGTCGCGCTTGCGCGCGTGGTCGACGAGCACGCGTCGCATGGCCTGGGCTGCCAGCGCCAGGAAGTGCTCGCGGTCCACGGCCGCCCGGTCGCGCAGCCGCATCCAGGCCTCGTTGACCAGCGCCGTCGCCTGGAGCGTGTGCCCGCGGCGCTCCCCCGCCAGATAGTGCCCGGCCAGTCGGTGCAGTTCGGCGTACACCTCGTCGAGGATTTCGTCGCCATGGCGGGGGGCATCATCCATGACGCCGAGTCTACTTCCCGCGCCCACGAACGCATGCGCGACCTGACCCTGGGCTGACCTCGCCCGATCAGCGTCACGCCGTCCAAGGGCGCCACCTCACAGCACCCCGACCACCGTCGCAACCAACGCCGCGACGCCAAACGCGGCCGGCAGCGTCGCCACCCAGGCCAGCAGGATGCGGCGCAGCGTCGACTTCACGAGACCTCGCGTGCTGGCGCCGAGCCCGAACAGCGCGCCCGCGGAGACGTGCGTCGTGGAGACCGGCACCCCGACGCGCGAGGCCCCCATCACGAGGGCGGCGGTCACCAGGTTCGCGGTCAGGCCCTGGCCGGAGTTCATGGGCGTGATCTCGAAGCCCAGCGTGCGGCCGACGCGCAGCGCCTGGGCCAGCGCCCCGATCGCCATGCCGAAGCCCACCCAGACCAGGGCTCCCGCCTGGCCCGTGCTGCCGCTCGCCAGCACGATGGCCGCGATCTTCGGCGTGTCGTTGAGGCCGCGCGAGAAGCCGACCCGGCCGGCGCTCAGGCCGTGCACGGCATCGATGACGCGCTGGGCGCTGATCCCGACGAGCGTGCCGCGGTAACGCGTGACGCACACCGCCGTCTGGCCCAGCGACACCGACACCCCAGCCGACCGGGCCAGGGCGAGCGGCCCCACCGGGCCCGCGCCGAGGGGCACTACCGGCGTCACCACGGCGGTCGCTACCGGCACCGCCACCGGAACCACCTCCGTACCGATGCAGAGACACGTCTCATGATCGACCCCCGCCCGCCGACGCAGCCGGTTCAGCACGGGGTAGACCAGCGCCACGAGAGCCATCGCCAGCAAGGGCCCCGCGAGGAGCGGCAGGGCGAAGGACTGGCCGAGGTGGAGCCAGCCCACGCTGGCCGCCCCACCGCGCGCCAGACCGGCGCCCGCGAGACCTCCCACCAGCGCGTGGGTCGTGGAGACCGGCAGGCCCCGCAGGGTGGCGGCCATCACGACCACGGCGGCGCCCAGCCCCGTCGCGAGCAGGAAGCCCGGGTCGCCGACGAGCGTGTCCGCGACGATGCCCCGGCCCGAGAAGGTCCCCAGCAGGTGGCTCGACAGGGTGAGCGCCGTCAGCGATCCGGCCAGCGTGGTCGCCGTGCCCCAGTACAGGGCCGCGCGCGGACCCAGCGTGCGGGAGCCGAGCAGCGTGGCGGCGCCCTTGAGGTTGTCGTTGGCGCCGTTCGACCAGGCCAGGAACAGGCCGGCACCAGCAGCTCGGCATTCATGCTGCCCAGATGTCCGGAGGAGGGTCTGCTATTGCCGTGAACGGCTCGACAGCCAGCATGTCAGGGCTCCGCGTTGAGCACCCGCGCGTGGATCCCGGCAGCGAGGACTGCGGCTCGTCCGGGGAATGGTGGAGCGGAGCCCGGCGGTGCTCGACAGCGCGAACCTGCTGGAGCACGATCTGGCCGAAGTGCTCATCGGCGAGGAGGGGCAGGGTCTGACCCGCGTCCCGGAAGGAGAGGACGATGGTGAACGGCAAGCACGGCGACGACCCGGTCCGGGACCTGCTCGCGGGTCGCGAGCACTCGTACCCGCCGGACATCGCGGAACTGATCGTCGAGCTGGCGGACCTCAACCCGCACCTCTTCTCCACCATGTTCAACCACCTGAACGAACTCACCTGGGACTGGCAGGGCGGCCACCATCTGCCCGAGGCGCGCACGCTCCTGAAGGGCCTGATCGAGCGCCCCGGTGATGCCGCCGTCCGCGCGCGGCTCATTCGCGAGTACCGCGTTGCCATCGGCAAGAGCGAGAACCCGTCCTGGTGATCGCGTGAGCCAACCGACACGCGCCCAACGACCCTACGGGTACCCCTTCACCACCGACTCCCCGTCCGGGCTCGTGACCCGGTAGTTCCAGCGCGGGCGCAGCGTCCGCATGAGCGCCTTGCGCACCCCGCCCCCGTCCCAGCCGACGGCAGCCAGCGTGGCCTGCTCCTCGTCGACGACCTCCGAACTCATCGCGAGCCAACGTTCCGGCAGGTCGTGCCGCGGCGGCAGGCCGTCCAGCCCCTCGATGAGCCGGTGCAGCACGAGCTGCTCCTCCGGCCGGAACCCGACGTCGATCACCAGCGATCCGACGTAGGTCGTGACGCCGGGCTCGATCTCGAACCGGGCGGATGTGTCGATCCAGCAGCCCGTCGTCTCACCGAACACGCCCGGGGCGCTGGCGGCCAGCTCGCGGATCGCCCAGGAGCCCGCCGGCCCGCGGAGCACGAAGGGCTGCTCGGCGTCCACGGCGAACTCGACGGCGTGCTCCTCACCCTCGTAGTCGGCCCAGCCGAACGCGCCGCCCTCCGGGGCGCCGAAGGCCATCTCGTAGCGCCGCAGCTTCAAGGTCAGCGTGCGCCCGCGCAGCGACTCGAGCATCTCGCGCCGGTCGGGCGAAGTGACGCCTACCGGCATGCGCATGACCACGGAGCCGATGGCCACGCCCTCCCCCTCGGCGAGAGCGCCGGCCGTCGAGACCCGGTCGACCAACGGGACCGTCGTGACGCACGAGGTCAGGGCCAGCGCCACGAGGGCGATCAAGCGGCTGCGGAACAGCGACATGGCGTGTCCTCCCGGGTCCGACGATGCGGGCCCCACCGACGGAACGTCAAGGCCCACGACCTCACGCGTGGACTGCCCGGCCGTCGCGCAACCGGCAGGGCGGCCACGGCACCCGATTCCGACGTCACGCCCGTGGACTCGGCCCGTCAGGCCCGCATCACCCCCGATCCTCGACGGCCTCCCGGAACCGGCCTAGGCTGTCAAGGCGGGACACCCGGAGTCGGAGGAAGAAGATGGGCGCGAGTGGACCGACGAGCGGCGGACGGGCGCTCCGATTCCTCGCAGCCCTCCTCGCGCTGGCCGGCCCCGCCGCCGCCCAGCTCACCGCCGACTTCATGGCCTCCCCCACCGCGGGCGACAACCCGCTCACGGTCCAGTTCACCGACACGACGACGGGCGCGCCCCCGCCCCTCTCCTGGCTCTGGGACTTCGGCGACGGTTCGGGGTCGAGCCAGCAGCACCCGGTCCACATCTACGAGACGCCGGGCAGCTACACGGTGTCGCTCTTCGTGGTCACGCTCCCGCTCGCCACCGACACCGAGGTCAAGCCGGATTTCATCGTCGTGGACGTGGCGCCGATCGTCCCCGACTTCACGGCGGACCCGACCGCGGGCACGGTCGCGCTGACGGTCGACTTCACGGACACCTCGACCAGTGGCGTCCCGACGACGGCGTGGACCTGGGACTTCGGCGACGGCGCCGCGTCCACCGAGCAGCACCCCAGCCACACCTACACCGCGGCGGGGACCTACGACGTGTCGCTCACGGTGTCCACGGCGACCCAGCTCCCGGAGACCGTCAGCAAACCCGGCCTCATCACCGTGGCCGCCGCCGACCCGCAGCCGGACTTCACGGCCGCGCCGACCCAGGGCTTCTTCTCGCTGGCCGTCGACTTCACCGACATGACCACCGGCGGCACCGCCACCGCCTGGCACTGGGACTTCGGCGACGGCACGACCGGCGCAGGCCCCACGCCGGAGCACGTCTACACCCAGCGCGGAACCTACACGGTGACGCTGACGACGTCCCTCGGCGAGCAGCAGGGCAGCATCACCCGGCCGAACGCCGTCGCCGTCGCGGGCGTGAAGTGGCTCGAGGTCGCGCGCATCCTGGCCAGCGACGGGGCGGCCCTCGACCTGTTCGGCACGACCGCCGTCGACGAGCCCTACCTGCTGGTGGGCGCGCGCCTGGCCGACGACGGCGACGGTGAGACGTACGTGTTCGACATCCGTGACCCGCTGGCGCCCGTGGAGCTCGGCAAGCTGGTGCCCGAGTCGCCGACTTCGGGCTTCGGGAGCCTCGTCGCGATCCACGGGACGACGGCCGTCGTGCGCACTTCGTTCGGGCCGGCCTTCGTGTTCGACGTCACCACGCGCGAGCAGCTCGCCGAGCTGGACGTCCCGTCGACGTTCTTCCCGTCGCTCGCGACCGACGGGGCGCGCGTCCTGGTCGGGGCGACGTCCGGCTGCCGGCTCTACGACGTGGCCACCGGCGCCCTGATCTCCACCCTGGACACCGACAGCAGCGGCTTCAGCTTCGGCTCGTCGGTCGTGCTCGCGGGAGACATCGCCTACGTCGGGGAACCGATCGCGGGAGACAAGGGCACCGTGTTCGTGTTCGACATCTCCGACCCGGCCGATCCTCTGCTGGTCACGCAGTTCGCGCCGGCCGGCGTGACCTCGGGCGACCAGTTCGGCACCGACCTCGCGCTGGACGGCGATCTGCTCCTGGCCGGCAGCCACCGCGACGACGTCGACGGCGAGGACGCCGGGTCGGCCTTCCTGTTCGACGTCTCCGATCCCTCCCAGCCGGTCGAGCTGTCGCGGCTGACGGCCGGCAAGACCGGGGGGCGCTTCCTCGGGCGCAACGTCGACCTGCGCGGGCCCGTCGCCCTGGCGGGTTCGGCCAACGCGCCGTTCCTGTTCGACATCGCGGACCCCCTGCATCCGATCCCCCTGGCCAAACCGGTGGCCAGCGACGGGGGCGGCCTGAGCTTCGGCACGCCGCTGGACGGTCTCTGGTCCGTGCTCACCGACACGCACCTGTTCGCCGGGCGCCTCGACGACGGGGAGCTCGGGATCAACGCGGGCGCCGTGCTGGTCTACGAGATCGTCCCGCGACCCTGGCTCGAGATGTCGCAGGGCCTCGCGGGCACGCAGGGTTTCTCACGGCTGGAAGGCAGCGGAACGCTCGCGCCCGGCAGCGCCTTCACGCTCGCGCTCGCCGACGCCGCCCCGCTCGCGCCGACGGTGCTCTTCATCGGCCTCTCGATCACCGCGGCCCGCTTCAAGGGCGGCGTGCTCGTCCCGTCCCCCGATGTCCGCATCGACGGCGCGACCGACGGCGACGGCGACCTGTCGCTGGCGGGCACCGTGCCGGTCGGCATCCCGTCGGAGTCGTCGTTCTTCCTCCAGCAGTGGATCGTCGATCCGGCCGGGCCCCAGGGCATGGCCGCCAGCAACGCGCTGAAGGCGACGACGCCGTAGGAGCGGGCGTTACGCTGCGGTGACAAGGTCGGATCGGCAGGATGCGACAATGCCCGCGCGCGGAGGAGCGAGCCCATGATCCACCGAACCGTCACGGCGTGCAGCGTTGCCCTCGGCGTCGCCCTCGGAGCATCCCTGCTCGGATGCGGTCCCGAGTCCGCGGCTGCTCCGGCGCCGGCACACGCGCTCCCGGCGCCTGCGCTCCCGGCGCCCGACACCCGTGCCGCCCCGCCCATCACCGACGCCGTCGAGTACCTGCGCCTGCACAACGCCGTGGCCGCCGCCGACGGTGACGACTGGTCCGACGCGCTCGCCACCCTGGCCGCGGCGGGGGACGCCTTCACTCTGGAGCAACTCGGGCAGCTCGACCGCGCCGACCTCGATGCCGAGCAGCTGGCCCAGCTCGATCGTGCGCTCGCGACGCTGCAAGCGCGCCTGCCTGATGGCCAGGACGCCCTGCCTCCCGAGGCGATCACCTGGCGCCTCGAGCGCGCCGCCTTCGCCGACCTCATGTGCGATCCCATGGAGGCGACCTTGCCGGCGTGGACCCGCGCGGACATCGCGAGGCGTCTCGACGACCCGGCCGTTCGCGCCGAGGTGCAGCGGCTCGCCGGTGGCTACACGCCCACGATCGAGGTCGCGACGATGTTCAGCTCGCTGGGCGAGCGCGTGCCGGTCTACGCACGGCAGATCCTGGAGGGAACCTCTCCATGACCCCGCCTGACTCACGCGACGCCTCGTCGCCCCCGGCCCGCTGGAGCGCCGCGCCCCTGGCGAGGATCGCCCGCGAACCCTGCGATCAGCACTACGGCTGCCGCGACTTCGACGTCCTGGATTCCAGCGGCTACCGGCTGTGCTTCGGGCACGACACCGGGTGCGACTGAGGCGCCTCGCCCGCGCCACCGGGGCGCCCGCCCGCAATCTGCCGCGCCCGCCGGCCAGCAACCCGTGCGAGAATGCGCCGGCCGCCCCGGGCAGGCGATCGCACGGCGCGCGCGACCCGTTTTCTCTCGGACACGCTTGATCCCATGCAGGCCCTGCGAGACGCCATCGCGCAGCAGTTCGGTGCCGCCATCGACACGCTGGCCGCCGTCATCCGCGCCTGTCCCGAGGACTCCTGGACGGACGGCGAGCGCTGGAAGCAGCCCTGGTACCTCGCCTTCCACACGCTCTTCTGGCTCGACCTGTACCTCGCGGAGTCGCCCGTGGACTACGCGCCGCCGGCTCCCTTCACGCGCGGAGAACTGGAGCCCGACGTGTTCCCCGAACGGGCCTACAGCAAGGCCGAGCTGCTGGCCTGGGTGCCTGCGTGTCGCGAAGCACTCGCGGCGCGACTGGCCCGCCTCGTCACCGACCAGGACGCCGGTCGCCCCACCGCGCTCCCCTGGGGCGAGCTGGCCGCCGGCGAACTGCTGCTCTACAACCTGCGCCACGTCCAGCATCACGCCGCGCAGCTCAACGCGCGCATCCGTCAGGCGGGCGGCGAACCCGCGCGCTGGTGCGTACGCGCCGACGGGCCGCCAGCACAGGACCGCCACTCAGGAGCAACCTGATGATGACCACACGTCCCGCCGCAATCACCCTGCGCACCAGCGCCCTGCTCGCCGGCGCGCTGCTCCTCATGGCACTTCCCTCGCGGGCACACGCCGCGGCCCCCCAGGAATCCGCGGCCGTCTTCGACGCGCCCTTGGTGGTCATCGGTGACCAGCGCCGGTTCGAGCACGTGCTCGACCTGGACGGCGACGGCGACATGGACGCCGTGGGTTGGTGGTGGCAGACCAGCGGCAGCTCCGAGACGGCCGTCATCACCGGGTGGGCGAACGACGGCAACGGCGTGCTGACCGAGACCCTGGAGGTGCTCATCGGGAGCGACGAGGACCCGACCGGCGGTCCGGCCGCCATGCAGGTCGGCAACCTGGACGGCAATGCCCTCGACGACTTCGCCGTGGCGTTCAGCAACGGCATCTGGCTCTACGCCAGCAACGGCGCGGCCGCGCCGACGGAGCTGTCGCTGCTCACACACACCGCTCCGATCACCGAGTTCGCGCTGGGTGACTTCAACGCCGACGGCATCGACGACGTCGTCTTCTACGACGACATCCGGCTGAACATCTGGCTCAACGACGGACTCGGGAACTTCGCCGAGGCCTCGACCGTGGGCGCGGACCTGGACGGCCCGCTCCACGTCGTCGACGCCAACGGCGACACCACCGACGACCTCATGGCGCACCTCGGCCAGGGCATCAAGTTCTGGACCTTCAGCAACGGCGTGCTGCTCTCCCAGAGCCACGTCGTCACCGGCCTCGGCGCCAACCCGGCGCAGCTCCCCGTGGCCGGCGACGTCGACGGGGACGGCGACGAGGACGTGACCGTCTTCCAGGAGGACAGCGGCGACTACGCGCTGCTGCGTCGCACCGGCGTGGCCACGTTCTCCGTGGAGGCCCCGACGGTCGGGGGCCCGGCCACGAACCTGGCCGACTACGACGGCGACGGGGACCTCGACGGCCTCTGCTGCGGCGGCGGCGGCGGCACGGGCCACACCGTGATCAACGGTCAGCCGTCGACCTTCATGGTCGCGCTCAACGACGGCAGCGGCGGCTTCGCCCCCGCGTGGACCCTGGAAGGCCTCGGCGCGCACCACCTCGCCGGGGCGGTCGACATGGATGCCGACGGCGACATCGACCTCGTCGCCGGCCGCGTCATCTACTACAACCGCGGCTCGGTGCTCGGGCTCGACGAGGCCGCCGACGCGCCGATCGTCCAGATCGCCGACCACGCGCTGCTCACGCGGCACGGCTCCGACGCGGACGGCGACGGCGACATCGACCTCGAGTTCAGCACGACCACGCTGTCCCGCAACCTGGCCGACGGTCGGTTCGAGTCGGTGCCGGTCCTGGTCCCCGCGCCCCCCGGCAACACGAGCTGGCGCGGCCCCGGCTACCAGGCGGACTGGGATGGCGACGGCGACGTGGACCTGCTCGTGTCGATGACCACCGGCAGCTACTTCGGCGCCACGGTGTTCGCCATGCGGCTGCTCGAGAACAACGGCGCGGGCGTGCTCTTCGACGCGGGCAACGCCGGGCCGCTCGGCATGTTCGTGCACGTCAAGGCGCTCAGCTTCCCCGACGGGTACTGGGCCGACACGCCGGACCGCGCGGTCATCGCCGACGCAGACGGTGACGGAGACCTCGACCTGCTCAGCCGCGCCATCGAGGACGGCGCCGACACGCCGGCGCAGACCAAGCTCTTCTGGAACGACGGCAGCGGCTTCTTCACCGAGGGCCCCGTCTTCGACGGCGAGAACATCCAGCTGGTGGCCGACCTGAACAACGACCAGCTGCCCGACCTGGTGACAGTGGGCGGCAACCTGGGCGTGCGCCTCGGCCAGGGCGGCAAGACCTTCGGGCCCTTTGCGCAGTTCGGGGTCGGCAACCTCGATGCCTACCAGGACGTCGTCGGTTCGGGCGATCTCGACGGAGACGGAGACCTCGACCTCGTGAACCTGACCGGCGTGCTGACGCTCTACGTGAACGACGGCAACGGGGTCTTCACCCCGGACGTCGCCACCTTCGCGGGTCATCAGGGCATCAGCGGCTCGGGCGACGGCTACTACGCATCGGCGGTGGACGTGGATGACGACGGCGTGCTCGACGTCGTGGCCGGGGGCGTGCGCTACGCCGAGAACAGCAGCTACGTGTTCCGTGGGCTTCCGGGCGGCGGCTTCGCGGACGCGGTCATCCAGGTGCTGCGCCCCTCGGGGTGGGCCGACGTGGACGGCGACGGCGACCTCGACGCGCTCGCCCACGACGTGACGCACGAACTGTTCGAGATCGGCGTGGCCTCCCTGGTCCTCAACCAGACCCATGCCGGGCCCACCGTCGGCATGCGGCAGCAGTACGGCACGGCGTCCACCGGTGGCGGCGGAACCGCGCCCGTGCTCGGCGCGAGCGGTCCCTTCCGCACCGGCGAGCTGGTGAATTTCCACGTCACCGGCCTGCCCGCCGGCGAACTCGGTGTGTTCACCGTGGGCCTCGCCGCGAGCGACCTTCCGAACACGCCGTGGCCCCAGGTGCAGGCCTACAACTGGCCGTGGATCTTCTTCCTGCTGCTCAGCGGCAGCGGCCCGGACCAGCTGCCCAACGACGCCGGCTTCACCCTGCCGTACAACGTGGACAGCAACATCGTCGGCCTGCCACTCTCCTTCCAGGCCATCTTCGACGACGACGAGGGCCCGAAGAAGCGCATCCACACCAACGGGTTGCTGGTCGAGTTCGGGCCGTAGGGCTGCATGCCCGCCAGCCAACCTGGAGCGAGTCCGGCCGATCGGGACCGACCGGCGGCGGTCGCGCGCCTGATCGCCGAGGACATCGCGATCGAGCCGCATGACCCGGCCTGGCCCGTCGCCTTCGCCCGGGAACAGGCGCACCTGCGCGCGTGCCTTCCCGGGGATCTCGTGGGGCGCATCGAACACTTCGGCAGCACGGCGGTCCCGGGGCTCGCGGCCAAGCCGATCCTCGACATGCTGATCGAGGTCACCGACCTGGAGGCCGTCAAGGCGCGCGTCGTGCCCTTGCTCACCGCGCAGGGCTACGAGTATCTCTGGCGCCCGACCTTCGGCGATGCCACGCCCCCGTTCTACGCCTGGTTCATCAAGCGCGATCCCGAGAGCGGCCGGCGCACCCACCACCTCCACATGGTCGAGGCGGACTTCACCGGCCACTGGGATCGACTGCTCTTCCGCGACCAGCTCCGGGCGCACCCCGAGCTGGCGCGGGAGTACGCGGCGCTGAAGCGGCGGCTGGCCGAGGCGTCCGAGGACCGGGTCGCCTACACCCAGGGCAAGACGGCGTTCATCGTGCGCGTCACCGAGGAGGCGAAGCGGGCGCGCGCCTCGATCCCGCCAACCCCGCACTGACAGACAGCGCAGGTGGTCGCCGGCGTGCTGCTGCTGATCCCGCCGCTCACGCACCTCGGCGCGGCGATGTTCCTGCCGATCATCAAGCCGGGCTGTTCACGTTCGGGCGGTTCCTCTGGGTCTGGTGGCACGGCCGGCCCCAGGTCGGCGGCACCGCGACGGGCTGAGGCACCGACGCGCGTCGCGCGTCCACGCCACGTGACGGCCGGGTGAAGTACGATGCGACCCTGTGAAGCCGCGTCGACGAGCCTCGTTGAGGGGGCCGCCGCACGGCGTGGGTCAGGGAGGCCAGGAAGCATGGGGATGCAGCAGGCGCCGTCGGGCGGGGGGCGCACGATCGTCACCGTCGGACTCGTGGAGCCGGCGCCCGAGGATCCGCGCACGGAGCAGGTCTGGGAGCGCGTCGCCGGCGCCATGGCCGCGGGGGCGTTCCGCAATGTCTTCGACGAAGACCTCACGCCGCTCGCCGTGGAGCGCCCCCTCTTTCCGCGGCCCCACCCGCTCGCCAACTTCGGCATCGTGACGCTGCTCGGCGACGTGCGCGCGTGGGAGTGCGAGGCGCCACCCTCGACGACGACCGTCAACGAAGCCCTGCAGCTGCTGCGGCAAGAACTCTCCGAGCTGATCGCGGCGAACGTCACGCTGCTCGCCGCCATCACCTCCGTCGGCGACCACGACGCGGCCGTCGCCTTCGCCGAGGAGTTCGGTGAGCGCGTGGACAGCGTGAGAGAGAGCGCCCCGCGGGGCGTGATCCCGTTCGGATCCTCGTGCCCCGCAACACGCATCTACGTCGGCAACCTGCCGTCGACGACCTCGGCACAGGACCTCACCCGATGGTTCTCGAGGTTCGGTCCCGTGGTCGACGTCTCCTTGGTCACGGACCGGGACACCGGCCACCCGCGTGGTTTCGGATACATCGAGATGAACGAACCCGAGGCCCGGCTCGCGATCGAGGCGCTGCACGGCGCGCCGGTGGATGACCGGAGCATCGTCGTCGACGAAGTCCCCGCCGTGCCTCGACATCGGGACCGCGAACTCGCCGCGCCGCCTCGATTCGGCTTCGACCCCCCGGCGCCCTCGCCAACCCCGGCGCCCGCGCCACCCGCGCCACCCCCGCCCGAGGACGCCGGCAGCGACGGCCCGGCGGACGACGATGTCACCGACGAGGAGTTGCTGGAACTCGTCGAATCGGAGGCCAGGCCGCTCCTGGACGCCTACGAGTACGAGGAGGCCGCGGACGAAGCCGCCGCTCCCGACGACACCGACGAGCCGCCACGCGTCGCGCACGCACGCGTCGAATGCCCGCACGAGGTGGTGGTCGAGACCCCCTTCACGTTGATCGTCGGGCTGGCGAAGACGCCGACGCCGGGCACCATCTCCGGGCCGATGCCCCTGCCCGACGCGACGCACGGCGCCTACACCCTCGACGTCCGCATCCTCGCCCACGGCTTCACGCCGGGTGACGGCGCGCTGCTCCACCACGCGCTCCCGGTCACGGCGGCCGCGCCCCATCCATCCGTGACCCTGCCGTTGACGGCGCTCCGCGATCCCGTGCTGGTCGCCGCGCGCCAGATCCAGGTCGTGTACGCGGTCGACGGCCAGGTCATCGGCGTCGCCGTGCGCCCGGTCCAGGTGGTCGAGCAGAGCGACGACCTCGGCGACACGCCCGCGCCCACCGGCGGCGGCCGGATCACCGTCCCCACCGCCGCCGAGCCCGCCGACCTCACCGTGACCATCGGCGTCGGCGCCGCGGGCCCGGGTTCGTTGCAGTGGTCGATGGTCTCGCCGCACGACGACCTGCCGCTGCCCGCGGACG